>PLKS01000251.1:0-144 GCA_003140665.1 Opitutaceae bacterium | reverse complement strand
GGCGCGCTCCGCCCACGTTCAGTAGAGGGACTACGCTCACCCGGCGTTCCTTTTTTCCTAACGCAGTCGCTCTCCAGCAAGGGTCAAGTCTGACTTCAAGAACGAAGTGGCAATTGAGGGGGGTGAGGTGGTCCCCAAAAGTTA
>PLKS01000012.1 GCA_003140665.1 Opitutaceae bacterium | reverse complement strand
TGTGCCGCGAATTCCCTCTGGCCCTGGACACGTCCATCGAGGAGATGAGGGGGTTCGCGCTGGCCTTGCTCAGGCTCGTGGAGGCCCAAGATGCATTCGCGCGCCTGTTGGCAGCCGTGGAATCGCGGGATGCCAAAGCCTTCTCAGCACTGGTGAGGGAACATAAACTGGAGCCGTATTGCCTCCAGCTCTGCGCCTGGATCTGCTACGGAATCTGCTTTGAGTTCTGTTCCTGCGTGTGTCCGCCGCCGCAGTCCGATACCATCCCTCTTTTCACGGCGGTTGGCATCTATAGCGTCGAGCCGGCCACATTTGCCTTCAACGCCAGCGGCACGACGATCAGCGGCACCTATGCGTTTACGGGAACGATTCCCCTCAATGGTCTCATACCCGACGGCACCGCGCCTGTGGCACTCGAATACCGCTTCACCTACCAGGTGTATAGCGGAGTCAGTCCGAACACAAACCCCGAGATACCCCTGACGGGCGCCCTGGTCCCACCTTCGGTCATCGGGCAGCTCGAATACTATTATTGGGACACTTCCATCTCAGCCTGGAGTGTTCAGGCCGCCAACTTCTATGTGAACAATCCCGGCGCAACGGTGAGCATTCCGCAACCGTCCCCCACGCCGGCCGTTGTAGTCGATGTGAATGTCAACACGGATGCCAATGGCTGGATACAGGTGCCACAGATAAACACCCTCTCAGAGGGAGGCCAAGGCCGTTTTGTGCCGATGGGACTCCTCGCCAATCTCGATACCACACAAATCACCAACGAGCAGTTTGACCTGACAGGTGCGACGCCGCCCCTGCTGCAGCTCTATGCGGGCGGCGCAATGCAACCGGGAACCCCGTCGTCTAGTCCGCCGGGAGCCTTGTCTGCTAAGCCAGTGATCCAGATCAACTTCTATGCTCAGACTGTGCCCGTTGTCAGTCCTCCGACACCTGCCAGCCCGGTGAGCTCGAATTCCCTGGATGCGATTGCCCTGAGCAATACGACGTATGCGTACATTCGCCATCCGGATTGGCCGGGACCGCCCACCATACCCAATGTCTCGCAGCCTTTGGTCCTCTCAGTGGATATCCTCGAGTTAAAAAACGGAGGTGGGTGCACCGGTCTCGAAGACGTCATCCACGCCCTATATACCGCCTATCACCCGTACCTTGGTTCATGCTCGGTTTTCCTCCAGGGTCCTCAAGTCGCTACGATGACGACTCCACCGGCTGGGACGATCACCCTCCCAGTTCCCAACGTCTCATCCGGCGCTGCGGGGACGCCCTTCGACATGACCGGGCTTCCTCCATGCGCGTACATCATGTGGCTGAACGCGACATTGAACCTCACGAGTGGTGACGGTGCCGTGTACGGTACTTTCTCCGACTATATCGCGTTCTGCACCGTGGGGGGCTGAGAATCAGCCATTCATTATGGGGGCAACGTAAGGCCTTTTGAGACAGAGAAGTTTTCGTTGTCCTGGACCTGTCCTACCATCGGTTCTTTGCGGAGCGGGGATAGGGGAAGGAAGCGGCGCCTTCATCCACCGGAATCACTCCCTCGGCCTGGAGAGCCCCGACCGTGTGGTCGTAATGCTCCTTCCATAGGACAAGCCTGCCGTCCTTGATCTCGCCAATGGCCGCGGTTCCCTCGGCCTCGCGCTTGCCCGTGGCAAAGTTGGTCGCACAGAACGGGTACTCGGCAAGGACGCGGTTCCCCTCGACGATGAACTGCGTCGGGTAGATGCGGGTGTCCTTCCACTCCGTCTTCCATTTCTTGAAGAACGCGATCGCCCCCGGCTTGTCGAGGGTTCCCCCCGGGTGGGCCCACAGCAGGTGGTCGTCTAGGGTCGACTCGAACTGGGCCAGATCCCCGGTCTCCCAGGACTTGGCGAATGCGGCGACGAGGGCGACCGACCTCGTCGCGCGAGGAATCAGCAGCCAGGGACCCAGGTCCGGCCATCACGGCGACAAGGGCCGCCATCAACGTAAGGAAGCGCATGGGGTCGAACCCGCACCCCATGTGCCAAGCGGCCGGTCGGATCCCGCCCGAAGGGTTCTATGTAGGTGATATCCGGCCCGTTTGCGGATTCGGCTGATTGGCATAAGTAATTCCACCGATTTGACATACGGGGGCTGTTCTCTGAGATGGTATCCGATGTCTTCCCGAGTTTTCCGCCTTCTCGCGTTCCCAACCTGCGTGGCCCTGGTCGTCCTCGCCGTGGCGGGATGCAGTGCGTCACCATCGGCCGCGGCCCCGAACCCGAAGGTCCCGGCGGGCTCCCGGAGCTCCGGGGGCCTGCATGCCGACCTCGAGACGGACAAGGGGACCATCGAGATTGAATTTTTCCCGTCCGACAGTCCTAAGGCGGTCGAGAATTTCCGGCTGCTCGCCGAACACGGGTACTACAACGGCCTGGTGTTCCATCGGATCATCAAGGGCTTCATGATCCAGGGCGGCGATCCNNTCAAGGGCTTCATGATCCAGGGAGGGGATCCCCTCGGCGACGGCACGGGCGGCGAAAGCGCGTGGGGCGGCACGTTTGCCGACGGGATCCAGGGTGGCTCGCCCCTCTACAAGGCCGGCTACGCCAGGGGCGTTGTCGCGATGGCCAACTCGGGTCCCGACACGAATGGCAGCCAGTTCTTCATCATGCACCAGGACTATCCCCTGCCCCCGAGCTATGTGATCTTCGCCAAGGTGAC
>PLKS01000118.1 GCA_003140665.1 Opitutaceae bacterium | reverse complement strand
CCAGAACAGCATGTTGTGGACGAAGTGGGACATCGCGTTGCCGAAGCACGAGTCGAGAACGATCTGGTCGCTGATGATGAGCCTGCCCGACCAGCCGTTGCGCGCAAAGTAGGAGGCGGGGCGGGGCCAGAGCGCGCTCAGCGTCCCTCCGCGGATCGCGCCGAACTCGCCCGAGAGCAGCCTCTCCTTGAGCGCTAGGCGGCTCTTCTCGACGATGTAGTTGAAGCCCACGAGCGAGGACTTGCGGGCGCGGGCGTCCGCCGCGACCATCCGGTCAAGCTCCGCGTGGTCGAGGGTGGGGGGCTTCTCGACATAGGCCGGGATGCCGAGGGAGGTGATCGCCTCGTGCATCTCGGCATGCAGCTGGATCGGCGTCGGGGTGACCACATAGTCGAGCTCGCCGCGGCAGGCATCGAGCATCGCCCGGTAGTCGTCGAAGACCCGCACGCCCCGCGGACCGAAGCGCCAGATCTGCTGCTCGGCGGCGTAGCCGGCGCGCCCTGGGTCGCAGGTGCCGACCAGCCGGACAATGCCGCGTTCCTCGAGTCTTGCGACCGTGTTGTGGTGGGAGCCAGCGAACCCTCCCATTCCGACGATGCCGATGCGAATGGGCTGCGTCACACGATCTTGAACTTCGGAAGATCCTGCCCGTCGATGAGGCCGACGGGCCTCCCGGCCGAGTCCACGACGATCAGGTCGTCGATCTTGTGGAGCTCGAAGAGGCGCAGGGCGTCGACGGCCAGGGCGTCGTCACGGATCACCTTTGGCGAGCGGGTCATGAAAGCCGAGACGGGCCGCTCGAGGAAGCCGGGCCCCGAGATCGCGGACCGGCGGAAGTCCCCGTCCGTGAGGATGCCGCTGAGCCTGCCGCCCTTCGCCCTGACGAGGGCGATGCTCCCGCTCTTCGCCTTGGTCATCGCAAGGATGGCCTCCTGGACGGTGACGGTGTCCTTTGCGACCGCAAGGCGGCTCCCGCTGCGCATGATGTCGCGGGTGGGAAGGAGGAGCACGCGGCCCAGGTTTCCGGCCGGGTGGTATTTCGCGAAATCGTCCCGGGTCAGCCCGCGCGCCTCGAGGAGCACCATCGCGAGCGCGTCCCCCAGGGCGAGGGCGGCCGTGGTGCTCGCCGTCGGCGCGAGCTTGAGCGGGCAGGCCTCGAGACTCACCCGGTAGATGAGCCTGTGGTCGGCCCGCCGGGCCAGGTCCGATTTCGGGTTGCCCGTGAACGCCACTATCCTGAGCCCGAAGCGCTTGAGCATCGGCATGAGCCTGAGGATCTCGTCCGACTGGCCGCTGTTGCTCAGGAGGATCGCCAGGTCGCCCTCGTAGCAGAGCCCGAGGTCCCCGTGGAGGGCCTGCGTGGGGTCGAGGAAACACGACGAGACGCCCGTGCTGTTGAACGTCGCGGCGATCTTTCCCGCGATGTGGGCCGACTTGCCCACGCCGCTGAAGATCAGCTTGCCTCCCGCGGCGATGGCCGACTCGACCGCGCGGGCCGTGTCTATGAACTCCGCGCCAAGGCCCCTCGAGGTCTCCTCCAGGGCGTCGCACTCGATGCGGATGCACTGGCGGGCGCGGGCAAGCGCGGATTTCGGTGCGATGGCCATCAACGCGGGTTGTTGTGGAGTCCCATTTGTGTTTGAGTCGGCAGGAGAGACCGAGAAATTTACCGCCCCACTCCGACCGTTCAATCCCTTTCGCTTCAGATGCAGACACGCTCATTCATCCTGGGGGCCGCCGCGCTCCTCGCGCTGGCCGCGGGGCCCGGCTGCGGGGGCGACGCCCCCTCGCTTTCATCCGAGCTGGACGACCCGTCCTACCACGCGGGCCAGCAGCTGGAGCACCAGGGCAACTGGGACGAGGCCCTTGCCGCCTACCTCAAGGTCATCGACCGCCGCGGCGACGGGGCGCCCGAGTCGAACCTCAACGCCGGGCTCATCTACCTGAACCACCTCAAGAACCCGATCTTCGCCATCTACCATTTCACCCGGTACCTCGAGCTGGAGCCCAACTCGAAGCAGGCGGTGTTCGTCAGGGGCATGATCGACTCGGCAAAGCGCGAGTTTGCGCGCTCGCTGCCCGGACAGCCGCTTGAGAGCCAGACCGAGCACATGGGAGTCGAGGACCAGGTCGAGCGCCTCCAGCGCGAGAACGAGGAGCTGAAGGCCGAAAACGCGGCGCTGCGCGCGGGAGTGGCCGTTCCCGTGACGCATTCGAGCTCGATCGACCTCGGATCGCTGCCGACCCCCCAGAGCCTCGCCGAGGAGCCGGCCCAGCCGGCGGCGGGCTCGGGGTCGCCGATCTCGCTCGCCCCGGTGGGGCAGGCCGACGCCGGCGCCCCGGCCGCCATCACGGATGCGCCTCAGGAAGGCGCCCCGGCGCCGGCCAGGGAGTCCAAGCCCGCGGCGGCCGTCCGCCACCACACGGTGGCCAGGGGTGACACCCTCTTCAGTCTCGCCCAGAAGTACTACGGAAACCGCTCCAGGTGGCGCGACATCTTCGCGGCAAACCGCGACATACTCGCGAGCGAGAACTCGCCCCTCAAGATAGGCACCGAGCTGAAGATCCCCTAGGCCGACCCCAGGGCCTCGTCGAGGACCGCGAGCATGAAGTCCGCGTCTGACGCCGAGAAGATCATCGGCGGCTTGATCCGCAGCGTGTTTCCCGAGAGGCCGCCCTTGCCGATGAGGAGGCCCAGGTCCTTGCATGCCTCGAACACCGCGGCGCATTCCTCCTTTGCGGGCTCCTTCGTCCCTCGGTCCTTCACGAGCTCGACGCCCAGCATCAGGCCGAGGCCGCGGATGTCGCCAATCAGGGAATGCTTCTCGGCCAGCCTCGCAAAGCCGGCCTTGAGGATGTTTCCGATCCTGAGCGAATTGGCCTGCAGGCCCTCCCTGTCGATCACCTCGAGGACGGCGCGCCCCTGGGCGCAGGCGACCGGGTTGCCGCCGAACGTGTTGAAATGTATCCGGGACGCGAGCGCCTGGGCGATTTTGGGCGTCGTGACGACGGCCGCTAGCGCGCAGCCGTTCCCGATGCCCTTCGCCATCGTGACGATGTCCGGCACGACGCCCTGGGTCTCAAACCCCCAGAAGTGCGTGCCCGTCCGTCCGAAGCCCGCCTGGACCTCGTCGGCGATGCACAGGCCGCCGGCCGCCCGGACGTGGGCGTAGGCGTGGGAAAGGTATCCCTCCGGGAAAACCACGGTTCCGCCGACCCCCTGGATCGACTCGGCGATGAATCCGGCGATCCTGCCGGGGGTGCCGAACTGGATGAGGCTCCTCACGTCCTCGGCGTACTTCCTGCCCGCCTCGGGGTCGTCCTTCCCGTGCGGCCCGCGGTAGAGGTCGGGAAGGACCGCGTGCTGGACCCCGAAGCCGTGCGGGACGTTGAACTTCCAGGTGTGGTGCGAGGTGAGCCCCATGGTGGACTGGCTGCCCCCGTGATAGCCGTTGCGAAGCGCGATGAGGTCATAGGAGCCCGTGTAGGCCCGCGCCATCAGGAGCGCGAGGTCGTTGGCCTCCGAGCCCGAGTTGACCAGGTAGACCACCTTCAGGTCGCCCGGCATGCGGGACGCGAGCTCCTTGGCATAGAGGGCGATGGTGGGGTGCAGGTAGATGGTCGTCGTGTGCTGGAGCGTCTCGTTCTGCAGGTGGGCGGCCGCGACGACGTGGGGATGGCAGTGCCCGCAGCTGACCGTCACGATCCCGCCTATCCCGTCCAGATACCGCCGGCCCTTCTCGTCAAAGAGCCACTGGGCCCTTCCCTCGACGATCATGACCGGCTTCTTGTAGTAGTGGAAGATCGCGGGGCTGAGGAACTGCTTTCTCAGCGCAAGCACCTCCTCGGCGGTGGGCCCGGAGTAGGGCTTCGGCACGTGGTCGCAGGGGGGAAGGGGAATGGATTTCATGGGCTATTTCCTGGGCGCGAGCTTACGCAGGGCGAGGTAGGCGACAAACGCTATCGCGAAGCCCGCGAACCATGCGTATCCGTACACCCCGATCAATACGGGCGGCACCCGCGAGCGGTCAATCCAGCCCGCCTGGGCGAGGAAGCCGGGCAGGTTGGGAACCACCGCGACCGCGAACGCCGCGATCGCCACGAGGCTCCAGCCGCCCGTGTAACGGTAGCAGCCGTCCGGGTCGTAGAGCGCGGGGACGTCAAGCACACGGCGGCGAAGGACGAAGTAATCCGCGATCATGATTCCGCCGACGGGGCCGAGGAGCGCGCTGTAGCCGACGAGCCACGTGAAGATGTAGCCGGAGGGATCGGCGACGAGCTTCCATGGCATCATGACGATGCCGATGATTCCGGTGATGAGGCCGCCCATGCGGAAAGAGATCCTCCTCGGGGCCAGGTGGGAGAAGTCGTTCGCGGGCGAGACGACGTTGGCCGCGATGTTGGTGGCAAGGGTCGCGATGCAGAGGGCCACCATCGCGACGATGAGGACAGCGGGGTTCCTGAACCGGACGAGGACGTCGATCGGATTCCAGATCGTATGCCCGAAGATGATCACGGTGGCCGATGTCACGGCGACCCCGATGAACGAGTAGAACGCCATGGCCAGCGGCAGGCCGAGCGCCTGGCCCAGGACCTGGTCCCGCTGGGAGGCGGCGTAGCGCGAAAAATCAGGGATGTTGAGGGACAGCGTGGCCCAGAAGCCGACCATCCCGGTCAGTCCCGGAATGAAAAAGGCCATGAACTGCCCCGCCTTGGGCTGTCCCGGGTCGAACGCCGACGGCTGCGAGAGCATCGGTCCGAAGCCGCCGGCGCTCCTGTAGGCCCACCCGAGGAACACAAGGCCCAGCACGATCAGGAGCGGGGCCTTGATGTTCAGCAGGATGCGTATCGAGTCGATTCCCTTGTAAACGACCCACATGTTTATGGCCCAGAACGCCATGAAGCAGCCGAACTGCGGCAGCGTGATGCCGAGGGCATTCGCGGCGCCGCCCGCGAACGACGGGAAGAAGACGCCCAGGATCTTGCAGATCGCATCGCCCCCGATCCATGTCTGGATGCCGAACCACCCGCAGGCGACGAACGCGCGCAGGAGCGCCGGTATGTTGGCGCCCCGGGTGCCGAATGACGCCCGGCAGAAGACGGGGAAGGGGATGCCGTAGCGCGTGCCGGCGTGGGCGTTGAGGAGTATCGGCACCAGGACGATGGCATTGCCGAGGAAGATCGTCAGGATCGCCTCCCACCAGTTCATGCCCCCGCCGACAAGCGAGGAGGCGAGCATGTAGGTCGGGACGCATGCCGACATGGAGATCCACAGGGCGGCATAGCTTCCGACCCGCCACGTGCGCCTTTCCGGGGGCACCGGCGCGAGGTCCGGGTTCTGGAGGTCGCCGGCGTTCATCTCAGGAGGAGCCTATCAGCATGCCCGCGAAAAAGACGAGCAGGCCGCCCACGATCACCTGGAAGGCGGCGGAGAGAAACCGCGTGTCCATGTAGTGATGGCGTATCCATGATATGACGACAAGCTCGACGAGAACGACGCAGACGGCGACCGTGAACGCGACGTTGAACGCGGAGATCATGAAGGGCAGCGTGTGGCCCAGGCCCCCTGCGGCGGTCATGAGGCCGCACACGGCGCCCCGCACGAGCGGATGGCCCCGGCCGCTGAGCGTGCCGTCGTCCGACAGGGCCTCCGCGAAGCCCATGCTGATCCCGGCGCCGACGGAGGACGCCAGTCCCACGAGGAATGCGTCGCGGCTGCTATGCGTCGCGAACGCGGCCGCGAAGAGCGGGGCAAGCGTCGAGACCGACCCGTCCATGAGACCGGCGAGGCCGGGCTGCACGACCTGGAGGACGAATATCCGGCGCTGGCTTTCGTCCTCGCCCGCGCGGGCTCCGGACGCGATCTGCTCCGACTCGAGCCTCTCGGCCATCGCCGAATGGTCCGCCTCCGCCAGGGCGAGGTCGCCGAGCAGCCGGCGCGTCGAGGCGTCCGCTGTCCTGGCCGCGGCCACCTCGTAGAAGCGCCGTGACTCAAGCTCCATCACGCCGACCTGCCTGCGAACCTGGGCGACCGAGAGGGCCCGTATGAGCCAAACGGGCCTGCGTCTCACGAATCCCCTGACGTCCGAGCGATGGATGAGCGGGATGTGCTCGCCGAACTGGCTCCGGTACTGGTCTATGAGCCTCTGGCGGTGCGTGGACTCCTCGCGCTGCAGCTGCAGGAGCATTGCGGCCGTCGATGGAAAGCCCTCGTGCAGACGTTCGGCAAAGTCGCCGTAGATGCGCCCGTCCTCCTCCTCCAGGGAAATGGCTAGCGCCAGCACCTCGCGCTCGGAAAGTTCGGAAAACGGCTTGGGCATTGCGTTTACGAATGTTGGGCGGGACCCTAGGCCGCTCCGCTGGCGGGCACCAGCAGCAAATGGCTGCGAAATCGCGGCGTTTGCCCGGAACCGGAAGCTGGGGGCGCGGATTCTGTAACTTTTCGCGCGGGGGCGTGTTATGGAGGACACACCCCCATGCCCTCCCTCCAACATATCATCGCCACGGGCGGCATCCTTGCCGCCCTCACCGCCACCGCGTCCGCAAAGATCGAGCGCGTCGTCGAGAAGTCATTCCAGGTCCAGCCGGGCGTCCATCTCACGGTCTCGACCTCAGGGGGCGAGATCCGCGTGGTCCCGTCATCCGATTCCGTGGTCAAGGTCGTCGCGAAGGAGCATATCCGAGCCAAGAGCGACGAGGAGGCGGACGAACTCCTGCAGAAGCTGGACCTGGTCATCGAGCAGCACGGCGACGGCGTCGTCGCCACGGCCTCCTACCAGGGCGGCGTCGGGTTTCATTTTGGCAGCTGGCCGCCTGTCCAGGTCGACTTCGTCGTGACCGTTCCCAGCCGCGCATCGGTCGACCTGAGGACATCCGGGGGCGACATCGTCGTCGGCGACCTGGACGGCTCCGTGCGGGCCCACACCTCGGGAGGGGAGATCGCGCTCGGCAAGATCGGCGACGAGATCGACGCCTCCACTTCGGGCGGGAACGTCAGGCTCGACGAGGGCCGCGGGAGCGTGAAGCTGTCGACCTCCGGGGGCAACATCTCCGCAGGGCGCGTCGCCGGGCCGGCCGACCTGCGCACCTCAGGCGGCGACATACGGATTGACGCGGTGGAGAACACCCTCACCGCCCACACGAGCGGCGGCGACGTCAGGGCGGTGTTTTCGGGCCCGCTCAAGGGCGACTGCTCGCTCTCGACGTCGGGGGGCGAGGTGAAGGCCACCGTGGCCCAGGGCGCGGGCTTCCAGCTCGACGCGTCGACCAGCGGCGGCGAGGTGAACGCCGCCGGGCTAACGATCACGATCGACCGAGGGGGAATGGGCAAGAGCACGCTTTCGGGGGCCGTGAACGGCGGCGGCCCCGTCCTGAAGCTGCATTCGAGCGGCGGCGACATCGTCGTCGCCTCGCGCAAGGACCCGGCCTAGCGGACGGGCCCTCAGGCGCGGCTCGGGGCCCGCTTGAGGAACCGGCCCCTGTCGGGGGCGCCCACAAATCTTCCATCGAGCACGGCGAGCTCGCCGCGCACCGTGACGGCGCTGGGCCTTCCCATGATCTTCCAGCCTTCGAACGCGCTGTAGTCGACGTTCATGTGGTGGGTCTTTGACGAGATGAAGCCGCGGTAGTCCGGGTCAAAGACGACCAGGTCGGCGTCGGCCCCGGGCTGGATCGCCCCCTTTCGCGGGAACAGGTCGAATGTCTTGGCGACCTGGGTGCTCGCGACATTCACGAGGGTGTGCAGGTCGATCCTGCCCGCCAGGACGCCGCAGGTGTACATCAGGTTGATCCGCTCCTCGAGCGAGGGGATGCCGTTCGGGATCTTCGTGAAATCCGCCGCCCCCATGCGCTTCTGGCCCTCGAAGTCGAAGGGGGCGTGGTCCGTGGCGACGGTCTGTATGAACCCGTCCCTGAGGCCGTTCCAAAGGACGGCCTGGTTGCTCTTGTCGCGCAGCGGGGGCGACATGACGTACTTGGCGCCCTCGAAGCCGGGACGCTCGGCGAAGGTCTTGTCGAGAACGAGGTACTGGATCAGCGTCTCGATGCTCACGCGGACGCCGCGCCGTCGCGCGGCGAGCGCCTCGTCGAGCGCGCGCTTGCAGCTCAGGTGGACGATGTAGGCGTGCGCGCCGGTCATCTCCGCGAATGTCATCAGGTGGTGGACGCCCTCGGCCTCCACGGCCGGCGGCCGGCTCTCGTGGTGCTGGCCCGGGTCGGTCTTCCCCGCGGCGAGGAGCTCCTTCTGGCGCTCCGCCACAAGGGTCTCATTCTCGCAATGGGCGGTCACGACGACGCCGAGCTCGCGCGCGAGCGCGAGGGTCCGGTAGAGCTCCGTGTCGTCGATCCCGAACGCGCCCTTGTACGCGAGGAAGACCTTGAAGGAGCTGATGCCGCGCCGGACGATCTCGCGGAGCTCGGACTCCGCCTTGGCGTCGAAGCGGGTCGCGCCCATGTGGAACGTGAAGTCGCACGCGGACCTGCCGGCGGCCTGCGCCATCCAGTGCTCAAAGCCCGCGAGGGCATCCTCGCTGCGGGAGGGGCAGCACATCTCGATGAGGGTCGTGGTCCCCCCGACGAGCGCGGCCCTGCTGCCCGTCTCGTACGTGTCCTTGGCCAGCGTGCCCATGAAGGGGAGCGTGATGTGGACGTGCGGATCGATGAAGCCGGGGAACACGTACTTGCCGGAGGCGTCGATCACCCGGGTCCCGGGCGGCGCCTCGAGGCCCGCGCCGATCCGCGTGATCGTCTCGCCCTCGCAGAAGATGTCGGCCCTCGCCCGCGAGTCCGCGGTCACGATTTCCCCGTTCTTTATGAGGAGGGGCATCGCGTGCTCACTGCCGCCAGACGTCGCCGACGGCGCCTCCAAACCAGCGCGCCGTGACGACCTTCTGCTGGGTGTAGAACTGGACGGCCTCGCGCCCCTGGATGTGGAGATCCCCGTAGAACGAGGCGTCCCAGCCGGTGAAGGGGAACATCGCCATCGTGGCGGGCACGCCGACATTGATCCCCACCATGCCAGCCTTGACGCGGTGCTTGAACTCGCGGGCCGCGGCCCCCGACGACGTGAATATCGATGCGCCGTTGCCGTACGCCGACCGGTTGGTCGTCTCGATCGCCATGCCGAGGTCCTCCATGCGCATGACGTTCAGCACGGGGCCGAAGACCTCCTCGCGGGCGATGGCCATGGTCTCATGCACGTTGTCGACCACCGTGGCGCCCAGGTAGAAGCCGTTGGGGGCTCCGGGGACCTTCACGCCCCGGCCGTCGCACGCGAGGGTCGCCCCCTCGTCCTTTCCGCCCTCGACGAGCCCCTCGACCCGGTCGCGGTGGGCTCCCGTGATGAGCGGGCCCATGTCGGGCTGCGACATCGTCGAGTCCGTCCTCCCGACCTTGATCGACCGCGCGGCATCGACCAGCTGCGGCAGGATGACGTCGCCGGACTTGCCGACCGCGATGGCAGTCGATCCGGCCATGCACCGCTCCCCGGCGCACCCGAAGGCCGCTGTGGAGATGGCCTCGACCGTCCTTGAGACGTCGGCATCGGGCATGATGACGATGTAATTCTTGGCGCCGCCGTTGGCCTGAACGCGCTTCCCGTTCCGGGTGCCCGTCTCGTGGATGTGCCTTGCCACCGGCGAGGAGCCGACGAAGGAGACCGCCCTCACCTTGGGGTGGGTGAGCAGGGCGTCGACGCACTCGCGGCCGCCGTGGACGACGTTCATCACGCCCTTGGGAAGCCCCGCCTTCTCAAGGAGTTCCGCGAGGACAAGGGCCGTGAGCGGGACCTTCTCACTGGGCTTCAGGACGAACGTGTTTCCGCAGGCGATGGCCAGCGGGAACATCCACAGCGGGACCATGGCGGGGAAGTTGAACGGCGTGATCCCGGCGCACACCCCGAGCGGCTGGAGGTAGGTCTCGCAGTCCACGTTCCGGGCCACGTTCTCGAGCGTATCCCCGAAAAGGAGCGAGGGGACGCCGCAGGCGTACTCGATGTTCTCGATNNAGCCGGTCGAAGTTCTCCTCGACGAGGTGCCGGTAGCGGAAGAAGAGCCGCGCCCGCTCGATCACCGGCGTGTCCCTCCACTCCGGAAATGCCGCGGCGGCCGCCTCCACGGCCGCATTCACCTCGGGCGCGCCGCCCATGGGGCACTCCGAGATCACGTCCCCGATCGAGGGATTGTAGACCGGAGAGCCTGCCAGCTTGGGCCGGATCCATTCGCCGCCGATGAACATGGGGCATGGGATGAGCCGGTCGGATCTTGTCATGGGGCGCAGGGGACGGGGGGCGGTGGCCGCGGCTCGGCGGGCGATTCGACCTCGGGCTGGAGGGCGATCTGCCACCAGCTGGTGTCCCACCATGATCCGAGCTTGTAGCCGATCTTGCGATAGGTTCCGACAGGGGCGAAGCCCATGGATTCGTGGAACGCCGCGCTGGCGGGATTGGGCTGCGTGATCCCCGCGTAAGCCTTGAAGAAACCCTGGCCCCGCAGGCGCTTGAATAGCTCCGTGTACAGCGCCCGGCCGAGGCCCCGCCCGCGAAACTGCTCGTGGATGTACACCGTCACCTCGACCGCCCAGCGGTAGGCCGCGCGCTCCCGGTGCGGCGAGGCATACGCGTAGCCCGCGATGGCCCCGTCGATCTCATCGACGAGCCACGGAAAGCGCTGGTTGATCTTCTCGATCCGGGAGGCCATCTCGGCGGCGTCCGGGGCTGATGTCTCGAAGGAGATGTGGGAGTCATCGCAGAACGGGCGGTAGATGGCTGCGATCTGCGGGGCATCGGCGGGGGTTGCCAGTCGAATCATCTCTTGGGCGCGGCTATTGCCGGGCCAGGGCGTCGGATTGCTTCACGAACTCATCCCCGCTCCATTCGCCGTCGGACCCGACGACCTTCCTCACGGTCGCCGCCTTCTGCGCGGCCTTGCGCTCGGCCTGCCGCCTCACGAGGTCCGCGTGCGTGGTGAAATAGTCGAGGCTCTTTCCCTTGAAATCGGCGAGCGTGCCGAACTTGTGCCTGTCCATGAACGCGAGGAGCTCGTCGCACATCGGCTTAACGCACTCGTAGCCGAACTTCATCACCCCGGTGCAGACCTGGACCGTGTCGGAGCCGAGCAGGATGAACTGCGCCGCGTCGTCGCCGCTCTCGATCCCTCCGAGGCCCGAGAGCGAGCGGCCGGGGAACTCGGCGCGGATCATCGCCGCGATCTCCATGACCATGCGCAGCGCGATCGGCTTGACCGCCCTGGACGAATAGCCGCCGGGCGTCGTCCATCCTTCGACCGAGGGCTCCGGGCGAAGCGTGTCTAGGTTGACCCCCATCACGCTGCGGATCGTGTTGATCGCGCTCAGCCCCTGGCATCCCGCCCTGAGCGCGGCCCGGCTCGGTTCCTCGATGTGGGTGATGTTCGGGGTCATCTTCGCCCAGACCGGGCGCTTTGCCGCGGCCATGACCCAGCCGCACACCTCCTCGAGGATGTCGGGATCCTGCCCCATGGCCGCGCCCATCTTGCGCTCGGGCAGCCCGTGCGGGCATGAGAAATTTAGCTCGAACGCGTCGACGCCCGCCGCCTCGCAGCGCTCCACGATCTCGACCCAGGAATCCTTCCTGTACTCCTCCATGATCGACGCGATCAGGACGCCCCCGGGGTGGGCGTCCTTGCATTTCCTGAACTCGTCGAGCCAGATCGCGAACGGCCGGTCGCTGATGAGCTCGATATTCTCCCACCCGATGACCTCCTTGCCGTCCTTCGAGTGAAGCTTGGCATAGCGGGGCGTCACATTCACGACCTTCGACGAGTCGAGGCTGATCGTCTTTGCGATCACCGCGCCCCATCCCTCGCGGAAGGCGCGGTTTATCACGCTCAGGTTTGTCCCGGGAGGGCCGGAGCCGATCACAAACGGATTGGCCAGCCTGAGGCCGTCGACGGTGGTTGCTAGGGTCGGCATGGGCGATCGGAGCTGCGGCCAATCTCGCCCAGAATACGCTCGTTTCCAAGCAGTAACTGGGGCAGCCTCTGCGCTCCCGCAATCCAAGATGAACGCGCATCTCGATCCAAAGCGCACGGTCGCAGAACTGAGGGAGCTCCGGCGGCTGACGTCGGACGAGAACGGCGCCCAGCGCGTCGCGTTCACGGGGACCTGGGTGGAGGCCAGGGCGTGGCTGCGGAAAAAACTCGAGGCCCTTCCGGTCGAAACCCACGTGGACGCGGCCGGCAACCTCTGGTCGACGCTCAAGGGATCGAGCGACAGGGCCCTCCTCATAGGGGGCCACATGGACTCGGTGCCGAACGGCGGCTGGCTCGACGGCTGCCTCAACGTCCTTGCGGGCGTGGAGATCCTCAGGCGGATCAGCGCCGAGTTCGGCGGCCTTCCCCCGGTCACGGTGCGGCTGGTGGACTGGGCGGACGAGGAGGGCGCCCGTTTCGGGAAGAGCCTGTTTGGCTCCTCCGCCTGCGCGGGAACCCTTGATATGGGCGAGGCGCGGGCGCTCCGGGACAAGGGGGGGCTGGGGCTCCCGGAGGCCCTCAGGGAGGTCGGCATCGATTTCGAGAGCGTGAAGAACAGCGGCGCGGAGCTCGCCGGCGCCGCGGCGTACATCGAGCTGCACATCGAGCAGGGGCCCGTGCTTCTCGACCTCGGGCTGCCTCTGGGCGCCGTTCTCGGCACGTACGGCGTCGAGAGGCACGCGGTCACGTTCCTTGGCCAGGCGGCCCATTCGGGGAGCACGCCGATGAACCGGCGCAGGGACGCGTTCCTCGCCGCCGCAAGGATGAGCCCCGAGATCTACGCGATCGCGGAGCGATGCGGCGGAGTCTGCACGATCGGATCCTGCACGACGAAGCCCGGCATCGTCACGAGCGTGGTGGAGGAATGCCGGATCACCCTAGACCAGCGCCACCTCGACCCGGCGGCGCTCGCGAGGATGCTCCACGAGGCCCGCGAGGCGGCCGACCGGTTTGCCGCCGAGGGCGGCGTCTCCGTGCAGTGGGACAGGATCTGGCACATCGAGCCCATCCCGTTCAACGGCGCCCTGATCGGGCTGTGCGAGGAGTCGGTCCGGGAAACCTGCGGCACCTCGCACCGGCTGCCGTCCGGGCCGCTCCACGACGCGGCCGAGGTGAGCCGCGCCGGCGTTCCCACCGTGATGATGTTCGTCCAGAGCCTGCGCGGCATCAGCCACAACAAGATTGAAGACACTCGGGAAGAACACCTGGAGCTGGCCATTACCGCGTTTGACAAGCTGGCTGCGAAGGCGATGGACTGGATTGGATCGAAGTAAAGCGGCCGCGGTGGCCGAGGGCCGGAGAGACGGGCCTGAGATTGGAGATGCGATGAGCGCTACAGAGATGTTGGCCGTGACAACTGTGCACAACTGGATTGGCGGGAAACCGGAAGCATCAACCTCGGGGCGAAGAGGGACTATGAACAATCCTGCGACCGGCGAGGCGATCGCCGAAGTCGGTTACGCCAGCGCAGCCGATGTGGATCGCGCCGTGGCTGCGGCCAAGGCTGCGTTCCGCGAGTGGCGATCTGTGCCACTTTCAGGGCGCGCGGAAGTGCTGTTCAAGCTGCGCGAATTGATCGTGCAGAATCGGGCCCGGATCGCGGAGATACTGACGCGGGAGAACGGCAAGACGAAGGCCGACGCGCTGGGCGAAGTGGCGCGCGGCCTGGAGAACGTGGAGTTCGCCTGTGGGATTCCCAACCTGCTGAAAGGCGGATACACCGAGCAGGCGAGCCGCGGCGTTGACGTTTATCAGATTCGCCAGCCGCTCGGAGTGGTGGCCGGGATTACACCGTTCAATTTTCCGGCGATGGTGCCG
>PLKS01000045.1 GCA_003140665.1 Opitutaceae bacterium | reverse complement strand
CGGCCCCGATGCAGCGCTGGCCTCGCAGACTCCAGCCGTACAAGCGCGCCATCTTGGTATTAAGCGACGTCTCGTCGATGAAGACCAGGCGGCGCGGATCCCACCCCGGCTGCTCGCTGCGCCAAAGCCTGCGAGCGGCCGCTACGTCAGGCCGGTCCTGCTCGGCGGCGCGCGTCGTTTTTTTTAGAACTAAGGCCGAGACGATGCAGTTGGTGCCAGAGGGCGTTGATGCCGATCGTTATCCCAAGGTCCGCCAGACAACGCTCCTTCAGCTCGGCCAGGCTGATGTCTGACTTGCGGCTGATCCAGCGGCCGATCGTTCGTCCGTGCTTCTCCAGCCTCGAGCGCCGGTAGCCGCCCACCTGCTTGGGCCGAAGATTACCGCTGAGCGCAAACTGCTTGTACAAGCGCGCCACCGTGCGCCGACTCACACGAAAGCGCTCGCTCACCTCGACCGAACCGGCTCCTGCCTGCCGGGCCTCGATGATCCGACGCCGCAAATCCTCGCTTAGGGGTGTCATAGGTATGTCTCCATGGACGCCCATTGTAGCACACCCACCCCAGATGTGACTATCTAAATCGAAAANNGCTCTAGGGGATATACCCTAGAGCCTCCCGATTCCCCCCAACGCCGCCCGGGTGTCGCCCTATGCCGACTGGGTGATATCACCCCTCCATTCGATGGGTAGTCCCTATTCTTAAATGCAGAGGATTAGGGTTTAATGAGCACATGCAAAAGAACGGCAACTCGACGAGCACCTCCAATAGACTCCTTTCCCGCTGGAGCCTTTGCGGGGTGATCGCCCTCTCCGGGTTCGGTTGGTCGGGCTGCGCGACGACGACGACGGCCAGATACTCCGCGGCGGCGGTCGCGGCAATGTCGCCGGCCGCGGACGTCGTGGCTCCCTTTGAGGCGCTCAGGCTCGGAAAGCAATATGTGGCCGAGCACGCCGGCACGGATTTTCTCGTCGGAAGCGGCGACTCGATGCTGCCGCTCTACAGGGACCACACGGTGGTCGTGACCCAGCGGATCGCGATGTCGGACCTCAGGCCCGGCATGACGGCCGTCTATATCGGCGATTCCGGCCGGCCGGTGGCCCATGTCCTCGTGAAGAACACTTCCGAGGGTTGGATCGCGATGGGCGTGGGCAACGCCAGGTGCGACGCCACGACCGTCACGGAGGGAAACCTGGTCGGGGTCGTCGTCAAGGCCTTTGAGCCCACGAAGAGCCCGATGGTCGCCCTGCTGGACGAAGCGTCGTCGCGGGCTTCCCTCGCCTCGATGCGCTGAGGGGGAACGCCGGTCGGGCCCTAGAAAAGCTTGACGTAGCCGTTGCGGCGCAGGCGCTCGAGCCAGCGGTCGCTGCTTTGACGGCCCATCTGCTGGACAAGTATCCGCTCGATCTGGTCGCGCACCTCGTCAAGCGACTGGATCCCGGCGTACTTCCTGTCGTCGGCGTAGAGAAGGAAACAGCCCTCGGGGGTGACCACCGGATCCGTGCATTCGCCCTTCTTCACCGCAAATAGCGGCTCGCTGAACTCCGGCTTGAGGTCGGATCGCTTCTGCCAGCCCCAATCGCCGCCCTTCGCGCGCCGCGAATCAGCGCTGTATTCCTTCGCAAGGTCCTCGAATTTCTCGCCCGAGCGAAGGCGGAGCAGGATAGATTCCGCCTTTCCCCGGAGGCCGCCGTCCGTCTCGCCGGGTGACCGCGCCAGCTGGATCAGGCGGAGGTGGACGCTGTCGTCCTGGTAGAATTTGTCCTTGTTCTCCTTGTAGTACTGCTCGATGCGGACCGGGCTCACGATGCTCTGAGACTTGTGCTGCTGGTGCATCATGTAGTTGTAGATGATGTCCTCCTCAACCTCCTTGCGGTAGTCGCGCATGGTCGTGCCGCGCGCGCGCAGGTACGCGAGGAACTTCGAGCGGTCGTTGTCGAACTGCTCGGTCAACTGGTCGGCGATCTGGTTGTCGACAAAGCTCGCGGGGACGTGCTTCTTGTCGTCCTTTTGGAAATCTTTTATGATCAACACCCTGTCGATGAGATTATGGATGGCGTCGTCCTGCAGCGCCTCGAGCTTCTGGTTGAATTCCTGCTCGTTGCGCGCATCGCGCTGGAGCTGGGGAATGAGCGGCGTCACCTCGCGGCGGACATCGTCGACGGTGATGATCTTGTCCTCGGCAATCGCCGCGATTCCGTTGGCAAACCGCAGGTTGAGGTTGTCGGCTGGCGGAGCGCTCTGCGCCGGGGCTGAGGTCGCCAGGAGGGAAGCCACGAGAGCGGCCTTGGCGCTGCGGTGCAGGGTCATGGATTCGGCAGATGGTTCAAAAAAGAGATAATCTCCTTCAACCTTAGGTGCGCTCGGGTGGCGGTCAACCTTGGAAACCGGGCTCCGATCATCACCCAGTCATCCCGCTGGCCACTGCCGCGAAGGCACTTAAGGCGGTTCGATTCCGTTTCGACGGATATTATCCCCTTTTGTTCCGCCAGGACGCGGATCTCGGTCACCAAAAGGAGGGTGCGCACTTCGGGGGCCGGCTTGCCGAAGCGGTCCTTAAGTTCGGCCTCGACCAGCCGCACCGCCTGCGCCGAATCGGCCATCGCCAGCCTCCGGTAGAGGTCGATCCGCAGGCGCGTCTCGCCGATGTAGGAGGCCGGGATGCGGGCCTGAATCCGGCCTATTTCCGGCCCCCGCGCCTCGTCCTCGGCATCTTTGAGCGCCGTGTATCCGTCCTCGCGCCGGCCCAACGTCGAGCCTTCCGCGGGGCCGCCCTCTCCCACGAAAACGAAATCGAGCTTCACGCTGGCGCGGATGGCCGCCGCCGTCTTGTCCCCCTTCAGGCGCGCCACCGATTGGCGAAGGAGCTGGCAGTAGAGCTCGAAGCCGACCCCGACGATGTGGCCGCTCTGCTCGGCTCCCAGCAAGTTGCCCGCTCCCCGCAGCTCGAGGTCGCGCATCGCGATCCGGAAGCCCGCGCCGAGCTGCGTGTGCTGGCGCAGCGTGTTCATCCGCTGGCGGGCCGCGTCGAGGAGCCGCGTGTGCCGGTGCAGCAGGAGGTATGCGTAGGCCTGGTGCCTAAAGCGCCCGACCCGGCCTCGGAGCTGGTAGAGCTGCGAGAGGCCGAAGCGGTCGGCGCCCTCGATGATCAGGGTGTTGCAGTTGGGGATGTCGAGTCCGCTCTCGATGATCGTCGTGCACACCAGGACGTTGTATTTCCCGGCCACGAAATCCGTCATCACGCGTTCGAGTCCGTTCGCGTCCATCTGCCCGTGCCCGACGCCGAACGAGATGTCGGGCATCAGCCCGCGCAGCCGGTTCGCGACCAGGTCGATCGTCCCGACCCGGTTGTGCAGGTAGAACACCTGGCCCCCGCGCCGCATCTCATGGCGTACGGCGTCCACGACCACGCTCTCGTCGTACGTCTTGACGATCGTCTGGATCGGGTGCCGGTTGACCGGAGGGGTATCGATGACGCTCATGTCGCGGGCGCTCGTGAGGGCGAGGTAGAGCGTGCGAGGGATGGGGGTGGCGCTCATCGACAGCACGTCGACCGTCGCGCGCATCGTCTTGAACACCTCCTTGTGCTTCACCCCGAAGCGCTGCTCCTCGTCGATGATCACGAGCCCGAGGTCCCTCGGCACGATGTCCCGCTGCAGGAGGCGGTGGGTCCCAATCAGGATGTCCACGCCGCCGGAGGAGACCGCCTTCAGTATGGTCCGCTGCTCGGACCGCGACCTGAAGCGGCTCAGCATCTCGATCGATACGGGGTAGCCGGCCATGCGCTCGCGGAACGTGTTGAAATGCTGCTGGGCGAGGACGGTGGTCGGGACAAGGACGACCACCTGCTTGCCGGACTGGACGGCCTTGAAGGCGGCCCGGAGGGCCACCTCGGTCTTCCCGAAACCGACGTCCCCGCAGATCAGGCGGTCCATCGGCCGGCTCCGCTCCATGTCGCGCTTCGTCTCCTCGATGGCGCGCAGTTGCCCGGGCGTCTCGGTGAAGGGGAACGAGGCCTCAAACTCCCGCTGCCAGTCCGTGTCCTCGGGGAACGCGAACCCCGCCTGCGCCTCCCGGCTGGCCTGGATGCGCAGCAGCTCGGCGGCGAGATCGACGGTCGCGCGCTCGACCGCCCGGCGCGCCTTCTCCCACCTGCCCGTGCCGATCCTCCCGAGCTGGGGCCTGATGCGCCCGAGGCCGACGTAGCGGCTGATGAGATGCGACTCCTGGAGCGGGACGTGGAGCGTCACGCCGTCGTCGAACTCAAGCGAGATCACCTCGCGCAGGCCCTGGGCGGTGTCTATCTTTGCCACCCCGCGGTAGAGCGCGATCCCGTGCTGGAGATGGACGACGAAATCTCCCTCGACGAGCTCGGAGAAGTCGAGCAGCTGGTCCACCTGGGCGATGGAGGCGCGGGCCCGCCCGCCCGCCGCGGGGCGCCTGGGCCTCTTGCGGCCGAACACCTCAGTCTCGGTGACGAAAACGAGGCCGCGGCCGCCGCCTGCGATGGAAAGCTCGGCGCCCTTTCGCGCCGTCGCCCTGAACCCCTCGTTTAGGCTGCCGCGCAGGAAGACGGGGTCGAGGGCCGCGAGCGCGGGGTCCGCCGCGAGTATCTCCCTGATGCGCTTCTCCTCGCCTTCCTTCGAGGCGGCGAACGCGATCGTGAAGCCCTCCCGTTTCCACCGCGCAAGCGTCCCGAGGAAGGCCCTCCTGGCGTCGTCCTCGGCCTGCAGCCGGTCCCGGGCCAGCAGCGTCTCCGGGGCGACCGTCCTGTGGTGCTCAAGGCTCTCGGTGTCCCATACCGTCTCGGACCCGGGCGTCCCGAAGATCGCGGACGCCTCGTCTATCTCGGCGAGGCCGAAGGCCGCGGCGCATCGCGAGAGCAGCGGAGCCAGCCCATCGGAGCCCTCGGCGGCGAACGCCCTGAATTCCTCCTCCAGCGCGGCGGGCTCCACGAACGCCAGGTGGGAGAGCGGGTTCAGGTAGTCGGAGATCCCGGTCTTGGCGGACTCAAACTGGAGGCGCGGCGAGGCCCCGACGGTGATGCGCTCGACCCGCGCGCCGGAGCGCTGGGTAACCGGGTCAAACGCGCGGATATCCTCGATGTCGTCCCCGAAGAAGTCGAGGCGGTAGGGCTCCGTCGCGGTCACCGGGTAGACGTCGATGATGCCCCCGCGCACGGCGTAGTGGCCGGGAGCCTCGCAGACCGCCTCGCTGTCGTAGTCCAGGTCGCGCAGCTTGCCCAGGAGCTCCTGGAACGGCTGCCTCGTGCCGCGGGCCAGGACGATCTCGCTCGCCGCGTACTGCTCGATCGCGGGCACCGGCTGCAGCAGGGACGAGGGGGTCGCGAAGACGGCGAGGAAGGGGCCGTCCGTCCCGTCCCCGGCGCCGGCTAGGGACGCGCGCATCGCCGACAGGACGGTGAGGCGGTCGCCCGAGGCGGCGAAGGCCTCGCGGATGTCGCGGCTGTCGGGTATCGACTCGGGGTAGACGAGCGCCTGGAGCTGCCGGCCCTCCGCGGCCGCTCTCGCGAAGAAGCCGACGTCCTCCGCCAGCTGCTCTGCCGCCTTAAGGTCCTGTGCCACGACGAGCCACACCGGCGACGGGTGGGCCCGCATCGTCTCGGCGATGACGGCTCCGCGCGCCGCCGGGCAGACGCCGACGATCTTGTGCCTGGCGGCGCCGGTCATTTTCCGGGCGGGTCCGCCTCCAGCGTCGCGAGCGCGGCCCGCGCCGCCTCCTCCTCCGCGAGCTTCTTGGATGGGCCCCGGCCGCTTCCGATGCGCCGCTCCATGAGGTAGACGGCGACCTCGTACTCCCGCTCATGGTCGGCCCCGTCCGTGGAGATCACCTCATAGCGGATCGCCTGGTTGCCGTGCAGCGGGTGGACGATCTCCTGGAGCCGCCCCTTCGGGTTGGCGTGGCCCTCGAGCGCCCCGAGGCGCGACCGCAGGTCCCCGTAGATTCCCAGGACGGTCTGGCGCGCGCTCTCCAGCCCCCCGTCGAGGCTGATCGCCCCCACCAGCGCCTCGAACACGTCCTCGAGCGCGGCGTCGCGGGCGCGCCCCCCGGTGGCCTCCTCGTTTGCGCCAAGGCGAAGGCAGCGGTCGAGCCCGATCTCGCGGGCGAGCCCCGAGAGGAACTCGCCCTTTCCCAGGACCGCGCGGCGCTTGGTCAGCTCCCCCTCGCGATCCTCCGGAAAGAGCGCGAAGAGGGCCTCGGTGAGAATCAGCTGTAGGACCGAGTCCCCGAGGAACTCGAGGCGCTGGTTGTTCCCGCCGGCGCCCGGGTTGTCCTGGACCCAGGACGAGTGCGTGAGCGCGCGCACCAGGTAGGCCGGGTCGCGGAAGACGTACCGGATGCGCCCCTGGAGATTCTTGAGGTCGCCCGTCACGAGCTTGCGCTAGTGTAGCGCCTGAGGCCGCCCCTGAACATCATGACGGCGAGCGCAAACCACGCGAGGGTGGCGGCGCAGAGTCCCACCGCCCAGGACGGCTCGAATCCGTGCAGCACCGCGCGGGCGGGGGCGTTGCTGACGATGACGACCGGCAGCGCCCACACGAAGATCGCGCTGGCGAGCCCCTTGAAAGCCTGCCTGGGGAGCCGGGAGAACTCCATGAGCGTGAAATAGCTGCCCTCGACGCCCTGCGAGCTCGTTATCCAGAAGGAGAGCGACATCGCCATGACCAGCGCGCTGTAGTGGATCACGACGCCGCAGGCCACCATGCAGGCGTAGAGCGCCAGGACCGCGGGCCCGGGGTGGAGGCCGAGCTTCCTCGCCGAGTAGACGACAAGGCCGGCCGCGACGACCGAGTTGAGCAGCCCGTCCAGCTCGAGCTTGCGGGTCGAGGCCATGAAGAGCGGGTCCCCCGGCTGGGCCAGGACGAAGTCGAAGGCGCCGCTGCGCACGTTTCGCCCCATCTCGAAGATCCCGCTCCAGAAAAAGCCCATCAGGAAGCGCTGGATCAGCATCGAGGTCCCCACGAGGAGCAGCATCTGGTATTCGGTCCAGCCGGCGATCGTCGAGGTGTGGCTGTAGACCACCGCGATCATCAGGACGTTCACCGAGATCCACAGCAGCTCGACGGAGGCCCATATGAAGAGGTCCCCGCGGAACATCATGGTTCGCACGAGCGAGTAGCGCGCGCTCGCGAGCCATATGCGCAGATAGCGTGAGAATGCGTTCATGTCCCCCGGATTCAGCCGCCCGCGGCCGTATGGTGCCTGAGCCCGCGCCGCCACACGGCCTCGGCGAGGCATACCATTACAAAGGCCCAGATGGCCTGGATCGCGAGCCCGGGCAGCGCGACGTCGAGGCCGATACGGCCGGTCATGATGGCGGTGGGGAAATAGGCCTGGTAGTAGAAGGGGAGGTAGCTGACGGCGTGGAAGACCGCAGGGGGCAGGAGGTCGAGCGGGAAGAACTGGCCGCCCAGCACGGTCTCGACCGCCATCGAGAGGATGACGAAGCCCTGGATCTCTAGGAACCAGAACGCGAGCATCCCGAAGCAGTACGCGATGCTGAACTGGATGAGCGCGGTGAGGCCCATCGCGGGGATCCCGAGCGCGATCCGCCATCCGTCATGGGGGAGGGTGAGGTAGCCCCTGAAAAACGGCAGGGCGACGAGGATCGCCACGAGCCCCAGCGCGCCGGAAACGACCCGCGCGGCGGCGAAGACGCTCAGGCGGTAGGCGAAATAGTTGATCGGCTTGAGGAGGAACTGGTTGATCAGGCCGTTGCGGACGTCCTCGCTGATGAGGTAGTCCTCGTTGAACGCGCCGATGAAGAACTGCAGGAGGAAGAGCACGACGAAGTAGGTCAGCGTCTGCGCGAAGCCGAATCCCCCGATGGCGGCCCTGCCGGAGTAGATGGCCCCCCAGAAGATGAACACGAAGGCGAGGTGGAAGAGGGAAAAGAGGCTCCTCACCGCGAAGTTCCAGCGGTAGACGAGGTTGCTCTGCAACCCGACGACGAAGGCGTGCCGGTATTTCAGCATAACCCGAATCGAGCGATGACCTCCGCCGCCAGGTTGCCGTACGCGGTGGAGCCGGGGTTGAGCGGGTCGTAGGCGAAGATCGTCTTGCCGAAGCCCGGCGCCTCGCTCAGCCGTATCGTCCTTGGTATGACCGACGTGAATATCTTGTCGGGCATGTGGGTCCGGACCTCGTCCACCACCTGGCGCGAAAGGCTCGTGCGGATGTCGAACATGGTCATCACGATGCCGCCCAGCTCGAGCCCGGGATTGATCCCCGCCGACTTCAGGCGCTCGACGTTCCTTAGGATCTGCCCGAGGCCCTCGAGGGCCATGTACTCGCACTGGAGGGTGATCAGGAGGTAGTCGGCGGCGGCCAGGCTGTTCATCGATAGCAGGCCGAGCGCTGGCGGGCAGTCGATGATGATCGCACGAAAGCCGCCGGACGCGACGACGGGCTCGAGGACGCCCCTGAGCTTCATGAGGTAGTTCTCCATCTGCGAGAGCTCGATCTCGGCGGCCGCAAGGTCCTCCTCGCTCGGGATCAGGGCCAGGTGCTCGTGCGCCGTGGGGACTACGAGCGGCAGGGCCTCACCCTCGCCCCGGAGCGCGGAATAGAGGCTCCTGCCCTCCTTTTTCTCTATTCCCAGCGAGCTCGTCGCGTTGGCCTGCGGGTCCAGGTCGATAAGAAGGGTGTGGATCTTTCTCTGGGCCAGGCCCGCCGCGAGGTTGACCGCGGTCGTGGTCTTGCCCACGCCTCCCTTCTGGTTGGCGATGGTGAAGATGGTGGTGGCCATGTCGGGCCATTCTCGTTTTTTGAATGGCGCGGCGTCAATTCCCGGCGCGCGGCGTTCGGTCTTGACTGCCGACGCGCGATGGCTGGCATCTGGGTCGGTGGCCTCCGATCCGAATCTCTCCGCGAAGACGATCCCGCCGCGCGACCGGCTGATCGTGGCTCTCGACGTGCCCGGCCTCGACGAGGGCAAGCGCTGGGTGGAGCGTCTCGGCGACTCGGTCCAGTTCTACAAGCTCGGGCTGCAGTTCCTCATGACGGGGCGGTACTTTGACATGATCGACTGGCTCGACGCGCAGGGGAAGAAGGTGTTTGCCGACGTCAAGTTCTTCGATGTCCCCGAGACAGTTAGGCTCGCGGTGGAGCAGCTGCAGCAGCGGAAGGTCGCGTTCACGACCGTGCACGGCAACGACTCGATGCTCGAGGCCGCCGTGTCGGCCAAGGGCCACCTCAAGATCCTGGCCGTGACGGTGCTCACGAGCCTCGACCGGGGCGACCTGGACGACCTCGGATTCCAGTGCAGCCCGGAGGATCTCGTGCTCTCCCGGGCGCGGCGCGCGCTCAAGCTCGGCTGCGACGGCGTGATATCGTCGGGCCTCGAGGCGGCGCGCCTGCGAGCTGAGCTCGGGTCCCGTTTCCTGGTCGTCAGCCCCGGCATCCGTCCGGTCGAGAACCGGGCCGCCGACGACCAGAAGCGCACGGTGGATGTGGAGGATGCATTCCTGCGCGGTGCGGACTATATCGTGGTCGGCCGCCCCATCCGGCAGGCCGCCGACCCGCGCGCCAAGGCGGAGGAGATCCAGGCCAAGATCTCGGGACTCTTCGGAGCGTGGCCGCGCGCGGGGGACTCCGGCGAGGACGCCTGGCGCCCCTCAGTTGCGGTCGGCGGCCTGGAACGGGATGGGGTTGATCCCCTGCTGCCTGCATAGCGCGATGTCCACGATGGAGTACTGCGGCGTCCCGAGGAAGGGGAGCGTCGACTGGAGCTCCTTGGTGCCCTCCGCCGCGGCGGCTGCGAACGGAGCCGAGCCGAGCATGGTGGTCTCGAATGCGACCAGGCGTCCTCCCTCGGACGCGTCGTAGAACCCGGTGAAGCAATGGCCGGGCCGGAACAGCAGCACGGGGCGCAGCCCGATCCTTCGGAGGATCGAGGCGAACAGGACCGATGCGTCGACGCAGTTCGCCCCCTGGTCGTGGACCGACTGGTCGAGGAACCGCACGTACTGGGTGGACACAAACGGCGAGGTGCCGCTGTCGGTGGCGACGTTCACGTAGCTCAGGCCGCGGGCCGCGAGCGCGTCCCAGACCGCCTGCGCCTGCAGCATCGTTGCCTGGGCGCCGGACTGGTATCCCGTGAAGGAATGAACGACGCCGCCGGCCACGGCCTCCTGCAGGAGGGTGCTGATCCACGGATGGTCCTCGTTGACGAACGCGGCGAAGCACACGCTCGTGTCCTGCCATTGGCCCGTTGCGTTGTTGAAGATGCGCGAGACGGCCTCGTTGACCGAGTGGACCGTGCACACGAGCGTCGCCTCGGCCTGCGACTGGCCGTCCACCAGCAGCGTCGCCACGAAAGCCTGGGGCCCCATCTGACCCGTGCGCCTGAGCGAGTCGAAGTTCCATGGAAGCTCGGGATTGAGGGTGATCGCGCCCGAGGGCGCATCGAAGCCGACCTGCAGGGGCCGCACAAAGAGGCCCGAGTCGATCCTCAGCTGGAATGATCCGGAGGAGGGCAGGCTGCGAAGCGAGATCGTGAGGCAGCGGGCGTACTCCGGGTACGATGCGGCGAACGACAGCAGGAGGGACGGGTATATGTTGTTCTCGAACGACCCGGTGACCTCGCAGACTGGGCGGTCCGGGGCCGCGGCCGGCGCAACCTCGCGCGGAGCGGCCG
>PLKS01000225.1 GCA_003140665.1 Opitutaceae bacterium | reverse complement strand
GGATTACTTTTCATGGCCATTAGTTCCTTTCACAAAACCGAGACTATCGTTAAAAAACCTTGGAGACCGCATCAATTGAGACGCCAAGACTGAGAAACATGACGGGGAGCCGCGCCCGTTGGTGTTGTGCATGGTGACCTTCTGAACCTCCCAGGATCTGCCTCCCTTCTTTCCCGCGATGACCTCACCCGCCTCCTGGAGGCATGCTTTCCCTGGGACGCTGGCCGCATACCGCTCCACTCCATTGGTCTTTGCGATGCTTGTTTCCAGTGCAACGTTAATGACGGGGCTGTCGTCCGCCCAGGCGGGCGGGAAGGACGAGGCGGTCGCAATCTCCTCAAACGCGAGCAGCGACTATGTCCGCCCGCGGCTCGCGAACGGTTTGCCCCAACCGGAAACGTTCGCATTCGCGAAAGGAGGCCTGTGGAAGGGCACCGAGGGTGGCACGAAGGACATGCCGGATTTCCTCGAAGTCGCGAAAACTATCGCGAAACCCCTGGCAAGCCAGGGCTATCTCTCCGGGGGTAACCCCAAGACCACCAAACTGCTGATCATGGTCTACTGGGGCACGACCCGAACGCCCGAGCATTCGACCGACTCTGCCGCGAGCCAGAATCTTCAGGTCGCGAGCGCCGCGGCGCTCGCGGCAAACCACGCCCAGGCCGTGCATTTCAACCCCAATGACAACATGGCGCCCCAGCAGATGGCGCAGACGTCCACGACCAGCTACGCGATCCGGTCCCCGGAGCAGGTCGACGCCGACATCGCGATGACAAGCGCGCTGGCCGCGGTCGCCGCGGAGGATAACCAGCGCTACCAGCTGGATGAGCAGAACGCGAATATGCTCGGCTATGACAGGTTGTGGAATGGCACCGCGCAGTCCAAAGGGACCGCGCTCGAGTACCGGCAACAGGACCTGCTCAATGAGCTTGAGGCGCACCGCTACTTCGTCGTCCTGATGGCCTACGACTTCCAGAGAATGTGGAAGGAGAAAAAAGTGAAGCTGCTTTGGGAAACGCGCTTCAGCGTTCGCGAGCAGGGCAACGACTTCAGCAAGCAGCTGGCGGGCATGACCGAAAGCGCCGCGCGGTATTTTGGCCGGAATAGCGGGAAGCTCGTCCATTCGCCGCTCCCGCAGGGCCGCGTGGAGGTGGGCCCGATCAAGACGCTGCCGGGCGACCCGCAGAACTGACTAGGACCATGAACTGAAGCGCGTGAATCCGGCCAAGAAATCCTTTTATTCTGTGCAGGGTCCCCATTGCCTCGCTAGAAGTCGTCCCATGGAGCTCCTACGATGCGGGTAATGGGCCCGGGCCATTTCCTCTTCGCCGCCGGGATTGCCGGCCTTGGCCTGCTCAGCCTCATCTCGGGTGATTTCGCCTACACGTGGCAGCCTGTTCCCGGCGGAGTGCCCCACAGGGAACTTCTGGCCCGCGCCTCGGGGATACTCATGATGGCGGGCGGGATGGGCATGCTCGTCAAGCGCACGGCCGTGCCGATGGCGCTTGCGATGACGATTTACCTGCTGAGCTGGGTATTTCTCCTGCAAGCCCCGCGTGCCGCCCGGGCCCCCGGCGACGTGGGCGCATGGCTGGGTGTCGGCGAGAGCGTCGTGCTGATGTGCGGTGGCTGGATACTCTTCGCGTCGCTGTCGGCCCAGGAAGGCAGGCTAAGAATTCCGTTCGTCTCGGGACCCGGCGGCATACGCCTCGCAAGGTTCCTCTTCGGCGCTTCGTGCCTCGTGCTCGGCCTCTCTCATTTCGTGTACACCGAGGGGACGTCAAGCATGGTTCCGTCATGGCTGCCATACCACGTGGGCCTCGCTTACCTCACCGGAACGGGGCATTTCGCGGCGGGCGCCGCCATTCTCCTGGGGATTCTTCCATGCGCGGCGGCAACGCTTGAAGCGATCATGATAAGCCTGTTCGTGATCCTCATACACATCCCCGGCGTCTTCGCTTCACCCCGCGGCCGCCTGGAATGGACCATGTTGTTTGTCGCCTCGGCGCTCGCGGGGTCCGCCTGGGCGGTCGCGTGGTCGCTCCGCGGGGCGCCTTGGCGCTTTGCCCGAAGATCCGCCGGGGCCTGATCCCCCTACAGGGATCATGGGGGGATTGGACGCAGCTGCGAGGCGGTGTGGACCACTTGCGCCGTTGGACCGTGGGGCCGACGACAGGGCACGTTCAACCACGCCCACGAATGCTTCGTATCCGATATGTCACCGAGTCGCCACGTTCGCGTCGCATGGGTTATCTAGGTTCGGCGGCGTGTACCACACCAACCTGTCCATCCGCTCAATGAGCCGAGTTGCCGCCGCGTGCGCGGCCCTGACGATCGTATCAATTCCGGCTTTCGGCGACAGCGCCCCGGCCACCCCGGCCGTCCCGGACGAGCCGGTGCGGCTCGACGAGATGGAGGTCTTCACCTCTCAGACCTCCGCGCAAACCCAGGCCATCACCGAGGGCAACCTCAACACGATGCAGCCGCAGTCGGTGATCACCGCCCAGACGATAAACAACCAGATTGCCCCAACCGCGGACTACGCGACGATCGCAAACATCGCCCCGAGCATCGTCAACATCGAGACCCAGGGGCCGGGGCTGAGCGAATCAAAGATGCTGTCGATGCGCGGTTTCCAGGACGGGCAGTTCAACGTCACCTACGACGGCATACCGTTCGGGGACGCGAACGGAGAGACCCACCATACAACCAGCTATTTTCCCGCAAAGGTCCTGGGAGGCGAGGTCATCGATCGCGGGCCGGGAACTGCGGCAGACATCGGGGAAAACACCTTCGGCGGCACGATTGGGCTCCTCTCCAAGGATCCGCGCCCCGACCAGGCGGTCGTCCTGACGGTGTCCGACGGGAGCTGGAACACGTTTCTCGGAAACGTGGAGGTGAACACCGGCGTTCTTCCCAGGCTCGATGGGGCGTCGATGGTGATGACCTACCAGTACATGAGCTCCGACGACTACCGGAGCTTCTCCTATCTGCAGCGCAACACATACTACCTCAAATACGTCCAGCCGATCGGCAAGAACACGACTTTGACCATCGTGGGAAACTACAACAACATTAAGTTCAACAACCCCGGGACGGTTACGCAGGCGCAGATCAACGCGTATGGCCGGAACTACGGCCTTGATGCCAATCCCTTCGATCCGAACGACAATTTCTACCCCTACAACTACCAGCAGAAGCAGGCGGATTTCGAATACATCAGCATTAGGTCAAGGCTCGGCGAAGATTTCAGCATCAGCGACAAGGCCTACACCTACTACTACAACAACGACAGCCACGAGAACTCGGTTGATCCCGTCGTGGGCGGCTCCGTGACAAAGTACCCTGGCGCCGCTTATGCCGGCGCTTCCTACGTGAACGACTCGGACAACACCCTCCCGAACTCGGGGGAGGGCCAGTCCAAGGCGAGCGGAATCATCAATGACGACGACCCCGGCGGCCGGATCAAGGTGAATGCCTACCGGGCCTTCGGCGACTACCTGGCCTTGGTCCACGGCGAGGATTCGTGGCTGGAAGAGCAGGTTGGCGTCTGGGCCGAATACGTCCGCGCTGACCGCTACGCCTACCTTCTGGACTACAGTCCCGCCTACGCCGCGGCCAATCCGGGCGACGCCATGACGTTCGGCTTCATCGACCCGGCGAACTCAAAGGGTTCTCCGTTCAAGGCCGGCTACCAGTGGGACATGCACGTCTTCAACAAGACGTTCCAGCCCTACGGCGACCTGATCTGGAAGCCGATCAAGAACCTGACCATAGAGGCCGGCGTCAAGGACTCCAACTTCACGATCGATCTGGAGGCCCCGGTCAACCAGGGCACGGAAAAGCCGGATTTCAGCAACTACACGTACACAAGCCTGGAGCCTCACTTCTCCGCCAATTACCTGTTTATGCCGAGCTGGTCGGCATACGTGCAGGTGGCGAAGGGGATTGCCTATCCCATAGTGACCGACGAAGAGAATGTTCCGAACGATCCCGCCGATCTGGCCAAGACGGGCACAAGCTACAATCCGGGCAACCTGAAGGAGGAGCAGACGGTGAATTACCAGGTCGGCACCGTCTACAAGACCGACAGGTTCAATGCGGACGCCGACGTCTACCTGATCGACATCAACAACCTCGTGTCATCGGTGACCGATCCCAACGATCCCACGAACTCGCTTTATTTTCAGTCTAAGGGCGCCTGGTTGAGCGGTGTCGAGGTTGAGGGGACCTACTACGTCGGCGGTGGATTGAGCGTGTACGCGAACGGATCCCTCAATCGAGCGACCTACAAGACGGATGCGGGCGTTCCATCGTTCAACGTCGCGTCGCTGGGTGCATTCGGGGCCAATGGCGTCCCGAATTCGACGGCGGCACTGGGCGCGGTCTTCAACAGGAAGGGTTGGTTTGCCTCGGTCGACAGCAAATATGTGGGACCTTTCATCGTCTACTCCAGCGCGCTGGTGAACCCGGACCTCGGACTGTACGGGCAGACGTCGACAGGACAGCCGGGAGGTGCCCCGGTCCCGGTGCAATCCGCGGAGGATCCCGGGTTTTGGATGGCGGACTTCGCCTGCGGGTACGCGCTCAAGATGCCCCAGGGATGCTACCTTCATTCAATCAAGATCAAGCTCCAGCTGGACAATGTGCTCAACCGCAAGGTGCAGGTCCTGAGCTCCGTCGGGTCGACTTCAGCCGCCAACACCTACAACGTGCTGCCGACGACGAATTACTTCCTGACCCTTTCCACCGAGTTTTGAGCGGAGACGAGCGGGGATCAGGCTTCCCTTTTACCGGTTAGTGTAAGGCAGCCACGCGCGGGGGCGTTCACCGGGATTGCCATGATCTCGGGCGCCCCATCATAAACGTCGGGTCGCGTGAACACGTCGCTCGGGCGTCTCTTATTGATTCTTGCTGTCTGGGGCTTAGCCGCCGTCGCCGCTGGAGCCGTCCATCTGCTCGTCCATGCGCCCCCGTTCATGGCACCGCTCTTGATTTCCGGCCTGACAGCCGCCCTCGCGGCGGCCGCTTTTAGCCCCGGTTCGCCGAGGCAGGCTGTCCGAGGCATCGGAACTCGGGCGATTCTCAGAATCCACCTGCTGCGGTTCATAGGCTTCTATTTCATCTGGCTGCAGACCCAGGGACGGCTGCCCCAGGAATTCGCGCAGAGGGCGGGCTGGGGGGACGTGATCGCCGCCGGCGGGGCCGCCCTCTTGCTCTTGGTGCCTCCTGGCTCTGAGGCCGGCCTTTCGCTCCTCCTGTGGAACTGGGTCGGGTTGGCCGACCTTGTGGCGGCCGTTGCAACGGCTGGCTGGCTAAACGCCACCCGTCCGGGCTCCATGAGCGAGCTTGGCGGCCTGCCATTGGCCCTGGTGCCCCTGTGGATAGTGCCCATTCTGCTGACCAGCCACCTCGAGCTATTTCGGAGACTGAGATGGGAGACCAGCCGCCCGACCAGGCAGCCGTAACTTAATTTGCTTTCAACTGGATATATCGCCGAAACTCTGAAAAGCATCCCCGCAACCCCCATGCTCGTCGCCCAGTTCTTCCGCTCAGGCATCACGGTCTCCGCAGCGTTTGCCGCTGCTCTCACGTGTTCGGCTGGCGAGACGGCTGAGAAGGCGCCTCAACTTCCGTTTCTCAGCCCGATCTTCGGAGACGACATGGTTCTTCAGCGCGGCAAGCCAAATAGGTTCTGGGGATGGGCGAATCCCGGTGAAAAGATACGGGTGGAGATAGAAGGGAAGGCCGCAAACGGCATCGCGGCTTCCGACGGACGGTGGAGCGTGGCGGTCGACGTCCCGCCCGTTGGGGGGCCCTACGTCGTCAGGATCCATGGGCCGCAGGATGCCTATCTTCACAACGTGCTTGTTGGCGACGTTTGGCTCTGCGGCGGCCAGTCAAACATGTACTTGGGAGTGGGCGCGACCAATGATGGAGAAGAAGAAATCAAGACGGCCGATCATCCCGATCTGCGCCTATACATGGTTGCGCGGCGAACGGCGTATTCCCGTGCTGAAGTACCCGTTGGATCCTGGAAGGTCTGCAAGCCGGCAACTCTGGGCGTAGGGGGGGCGGGCGGCTTCTCGGCTGTTGCCTACTACTTTGCACGGAAGGTCCAGCGTGAGATCCATCTGCCGATCGGGCTCGTCGAGGACTGCGTTGGTGGAAGCCCAGCCGAGTCCTGGATGAGCGCCGCCAGCCTGTCGGGGATGGGAGAGCTTGAGCCGCAGAATGCGGCCATCGAGACGCTGAGGTCCAAGGGGGCGCCCGCGTACGGGAGTTTCCTCATGCATTGGCTGGATGAATATGATCCCGGCGCAAAGGGTGACACGTGGGGCGATCCAAGCCTCGACGACGGTGGGTGGAAGATTGTGGACGTACCCGGCGGCTTCTTGGAGCTGGGGGTTGAGGCGAGCCCGAGCGTATGCTGGTTTCGGAGGGAGTTCACGCTTCCGGACCGGGTGCCGGATGGTGATGCGAGGGTATTTCTCGGATCAATCGAGAAGATGGATACGACCTATATCAACGGCCGCTGGATAGGAGCCAGCTCCTGGGTTGAGAATCCAAGGGCGTATCATATCCCCCCGGGGGTCCTCAGGCCGGGGCGCAACCTGATCGCACTGCGCGTGTTCAAGGTGAAGCCCGGCGACGGATTCTTGGCAAAGCCCGATGTCTTGCGGATTGAACTAGGGGACGGGTCATTGGTTGCACTTGCCGGAAAATGGCGAGGCGTCGTCAGCGTGGATGCCCGTCCGCCGCACCGGCTGCCGATGGACTTTGAGAACTACGCGACGATGCCAACCGTGTTCTACCACGGGATGATCGAGCCGCTCGCGCCCCTCGCGATTACCGGCGTGATCTGGTACCAAGGCGAGGCGAATGCGGCCCGCCCGCTGCAGTACCGAAAGCTCCTTCCCGGGCTAATTGCCGATTGGAGGAGTCTCTTCCAGCAAGGCGACATACCATTCTACATCGTGAGCCTTCCGGCGTTCATGCATCGCCGGAACGAACCAGGCGACGACGGCTGGGCGGAAGTGCGCGAAGCCCAGGCGCTAGCCGCCCGGAGCGTGCCAAATGCCGGACTAGCGGTGACAATCGACACGGGAGATGCCGACAACATCCATCCGAGGGAAAAGAAAGTGGTGGGGGAGCGGCTCGCGCTTTGCGCTTTGGCGGGAAATTACCATGTCGATGTTACCTGCAGCGGTCCGACATTCGTGTCCGCAGAGCCGGTCCCCGGTGGGTTGAAGTTGCATTTTAGCAACGCTGCCGGCGGTCTCTTCATGCGCGGTCAAGACCTAGACGCGTTTAGTGTCGCCGGACCAGACCGCAAGTGGAGATGGGCCGATGCACACATCTCCGGCGATACGGTGATCGTCTCGTCGTCATCCGTGCCACGACCCGTGGCCGCCCGTTACGCATGGGAGGCGAACCCAGCCGCCACGCTTTTCAACGGTGCTGGTTTGCCCGCAGCTCCTTTCCGAACCGACGACTGGCCTTTTTCTGACAGCGGGTAATGGAGCTAAATCTACTCTCAGGCTGCGGAAATCATTACATGCAGGTTTTAAGGCACTTGGGAATTTTCTATCGAGATTTATCTCCAGCAGTTCGAGAACCGGCTCGGTCAATTTCGGAGGCAAATCTACCCAATTTGTTGGCCCACATCGTA
>PLKS01000066.1 GCA_003140665.1 Opitutaceae bacterium | reverse complement strand
GCGGTCGTGACGGCGATCCTGTTCATCATCGTTGCGGACGCAGTCTTCGCCGTCCTGTTCCACGCCATCGGCCTGTGACCATGGAAGCCACGCCCGCCATAGAGGTGACCGAGCTCGCCTGCGCGTACGAGGACCACAAGGTGCTCGAGGGGGTGTCCTTCAAGGTCCGCGCGGCGGAGATATTCTTCATCGTCGGGGGCACGGGCGTGGGCAAGACGACGCTCCTGCGCAACATGGTGGGGCTTGCCGCCCCGGTCCACGGGGAGGTGAGGTTCAAGGGGCGCTCCTTCACGGGCGCGGACCCGGCCGAACGGCGCGAGATGCTCAAGACCTTCGGGCTTTCCTTCCAGGGGGGCGCCCTCTGGACGTCGCTCACGCTGAGCGAGAACATCGCGCTGCCGCTCGAGGAGTACACGCGGCTGCCGGCGGACGAGATCGCGCGCATCGCCGCGTTCAGGCTGTCGCAGGTGGGCCTCGCGGGCTTCGAGCACTACTATCCCTCGGAGATCAGCGGGGGCATGAGGAAAAGGGCCGGTCTCGCGCGCGCGCTGGCGCTCGATCCCTCGATCGTCTTCTTCGACGAGCCGTCGGCCGGCCTGGACCCGGTCACCGCCCGGAACCTGGACCGCCTCATCCTCCAGATCCGGGACACCTTCGCAACGACGATCGTCATCGTGTCCCATGACGTCGACTCGATCCTCGGGATCGCCGACCGGCTGATCATGCTCGACACCGCGACGCGGGGGATCATCGCGGAGGGACCCCCGGCGGCGCTCATCGCCGGCCCGGCGGACCCGAAGGTCGTAGAATTTTTGACACGCAGGACCATCCGGTCAGCTTAGACGCATGCCGGGCACGCACCGCACGATATGAAGACCAAAGTCAGCCCCGCCGTCGTGGGAGCCTTCGTGCTGGGAGCCTTCGTCATCGGGATCATCACGCTCCTCGCGCTCGGCAGCCTGAGCCTCTTCACGAAGCCGGAGCGGTTCATGGTGTATTTCGACGAGTCGATTAGCGGCCTCGACCAGGGCTCGCCCGTCAAGCTGCGCGGCGTGCGGGTGGGCCACGTCGTCGGCACCTCCATCCGCTACGACCGCGCCACCGGCAGGTCGCTCGCCGCCGTCCTCTGCGAGCTCAACCAGGGGTCGATCGCCGACGAGCACGGCGCGAGCTTCGACGTCTCCAGCCGCTCCGAGCTGCAGACCCTCGTGGACCGGGGCCTGAGGGCGCAGCTTGAGGTCAGCGGGCTGGCCACGGGGCTCCTGTACGTGGAGCTCGATTTCATGGACCCGCTCAAGTACCCCGACCTGAGCAAGACGACCGACGCCAAGTATGTGGTCGTCCCCCCGACTCCCTCGGAGATCTCCGAGCTGCGCGCGGGCGCCGCGACGCTGCTCGCAAACGCCACGACGGTCCTCGCCAAGATGGAGCAGGTCGACTTTCAGGGACTCTCGACGGAGCTCAAGAGGCTGGCCGCCGAGGCGAGGCTCAGGATCGAGGGCGTCGACTTCAAGGGGCTCGCCGAGCAGTGGAGGAAGACGGGTGAGTCCGTGGACGCCGTCGCCCGCTCGCCCGACACGCGGCATGCCATCGAGAACCTGGACAGGACGCTGGACGCCCTGCACTCGGCAATCGGCCGGCTGGACACCCAGGTCGATTCCAACGGAAAGGAGCTGCAGGCGACGCTGATCCAGGCGAAGGCGGCCCTCGAGTCGTTCAATTCGGCCGCCCAGTCGGCCCGCTCGTTCATCAACGCGCAGCAGAACTTCGGGGAGGAGTCGACGCGCGCGCTGGACAAGGTCGCCGACGCCGCCGAGTCCATCCAGCGGCTGGCCGACTTCCTGGAGCGCAACCCGAATGCGCTCGTCTCCGGGCGCAAGGAATCCAAGTGAAAACGACAAACGCCATGAAACTCACCAAATTCCCCCGGCCGGGGCCGCTCGCCCGCTGGGCATCCCTGTGCGTCGTGGGCCTGGTCGCCGGCTGCAACGTCATCCCGCCGCCCCAGGACGACCCGACGCGCTACTACGTCCTGTCGGACGCCGCACCGGCCGCGGCGCAGGCCCAGGGGGGCGCGAGGATCGGGATCAGGACGGTCCGCCTTGAGGGATACCTCAAGCGCCGGGAGATGGTCGTACGGACCGGCGCCAACGAGGTGGCTTTCAGGGACTACAAGCGCTGGGCGGAGCCGCTCGACGCGGCGGTCGCCCGGGTCGTGCGGTCGGCGCTCCTCGCGTCGCCGGCGGTGTCGCAGGCGTGGATCGAGCCGTTTCAGGCCGACCAGGACCGCGACTTTGACGTCTCGATGGAGATCACGAGGTGCGAGGGCGCGGTCGGGCCGGCGGGAAGGTACGTGGCGAGCCTGTCCGCGGTGGTCGAGATCTCGACCACGGGCGCCAGCCCGCGCGTGGTCGCCCGGACGGTTTTCACGGCGCCCGACGAGGCGTGGGACGGGGCGGACTTCGACCGCCTTGCGGGCCTCCTGTCCGGCGACGTCGCCGCCCTGGGGCGCGAGATCGCCGCCGAGATTCCGGCGAAGAACTGAGTTTATTTCAGCGCGGCCGCTATCCGCACGAGCGCCTTCTCCACGTTCTCGCGGCTGTTGAAGGCGCTGATCCGGACATGGCCCTCGCCGCAGCGCCCGAAGCCGGCCCCCGGCGTGCAGACGACCTGGGCCTTCTCGAGCAGCAGGTCGAAGAACTCCCACGAGTCGCGGCCGACGTCGATCCAGATGTAGGGGGCGTTGTCCCCGCCGACGCACCTGAGCCCGAGCGCGGCCATGGCCGCCCGTATCAGCCGCGCGTTGCCGAGGTAGAAATCGGTGAGGCCGCGGGTCTGGCTCCTGCCGGCGTCCGTGTAGATCGCGGCCGCGGCCTTCTGGATGGGGTAGGCGACGCCGTTGAACTTCGTCGTGTGCCGGCGGTTCCAGAGGGAATGGAGCGCGTGCGGCCGGCCGGCGCGGTCCCAGGCCAGGAGCGTCTTCGGCACCACCGTGTACGCGCAGCGCGTCCCCGTGAACCCCGCCGTCTTGGAAAAGCTCCGGAACTCGATCGCCACGTCGCGGGCGCCCTCGATCTCGTAGATCGAGTGCGGGATCGCCGGGTCGCGGATGTACGCCTCGTAGGCCGAGTCGAAGAGGATGACCGCCTTGTTGCGCCTCGCGTAGGCCACCCAGGCCTCGAGCTGCGGCCGCGTCGCCACGGCGCCGGTCGGGTTGTTCGGGAAGCAGAGGTAGACGAGGTCGGCCGGCGCGTCCGGCACCTGCGGCACGTACCCGTTGGCCGCGGTCGACTCGAGGTAGAGGATCCCCTCGTAGCGGCCGTCCGCGGCCTCGCCGGTGCGGCCCGCCATCACGTTGGTGTCCACATAGACCGGATACACGGGATCCGGTATGGCGACGCGGATGTCGGTCGCGAAGATCTCCTGCATGTTGCCGCAGTCGCACTTGGAGCCGTCCGAGATGAAGACCTCGTCCGGCTCGACGCGGCAGCCGCGGTCCGCGTAGTCGCGCTGGGCCACCAGCTCCCGGAGGAACGGATAGCCCTGCTCGGGGCCATATCCCTTGAACGTGGCCCGCCGGGACATCTCGTCGGTGGCCGCGTGCAGGGCCTCGACGCAGGCCGGGGGGAGGGGCTCGGTCACGTCGCCGATGCCCAGGCGGATCACGGCGCTCTCCGGATGGGCCGCGACATACGCGCCCACCCGGCGCGCGATGTCGGCGAACAGGTACGAGGCCTTCAGCTTCGTGTAGTTCTCGTTGATGCGGATCATGGGCGGGTCGTAAAGGCGGCGTTAAGTGGGCCGCTTCCGGCCGAAAGCCTTGAACAAACCCGCTGGCATCCCATTGTTCAAGCCCTTGTTATGCCTCCCATGGAAAAGGTAGAGACCGTCGCGAACATGCGGGCGCTTGCCGCCCGGCTGCGGGCCCGGACGGGCGGATTGTCCCTTGTTCCCTCGATGGGGGCGCTCCACGCCGGTCACGAGGCGCTCATCCGCGCCGCGGCGTCGGCGGGCGGCCCGGTCGTCGTGTCGATCTTCGCCAACCCGCTCTCGTTCGGCTCGAACGAGAACTTCTCCGAATATCCCCGCACCCTGGACGCCGACCTCGCGCTGTGCGAGAGGCTGGGCATCGGCGCCGCGTTCACCCCTTCCGTCGAGGAGGTCTACCCGCGAGGCTTCTCGACCTACGTGACGGAGGAGCGCGTGAGCAAGCCGCTCTGCGGGATCTCGCGCCCGACGCATTTCCGGGGGGTGGCGACGCTCGTCGCGAAGCTGCTCAACATCGTGGGACCCGACCGGCTGTATCTCGGCCAGAAGGACCCCCAGCATGTCGCCGTCCTTCGCAAGATGGCGGCCGACCTCAACTACCCTGTCGAGATCGTGGTCGTCCCGACCGTCCGCGAGGCGGACGGCCTCGCCGCCGCGGTGCGCAATGGCGCCCTTACCCAGGGCCAGAAGCAGGAGGCGCTCGCGGTCAGCAGGGCCCTCAGGCGGGTGAGGGAAATGGTGGAGGGGGGCACCCTCAGCACCGACCGCCTCGTCGCCGAGGCGACGCACATCCTGGGCCAGCACCGCCGCATCCGGCTCATCCATGCGTCGATCGTCGACCCGGTCACCATGGAACCCATGCGCGAGGTCGTGCCGGGCCGGACGCTCATCAGCATCGCCGCGTGGCTGGACGAGATCAGGATGACCGACAACGCCGTCCTGTAGGCGGGCGCGTCGGAATGGCCTCCTATTTCCCAAGGATCGGGATCGTCGGCTCGGGCGCGGTCGGCACCTACTACGGGGCGCGCATGGCGCTCGCGGGCGCCGACGTGCGCTTCCTGATGCGCGGAGACCTCGCGGCTGTCCGGGCGCGGGGGTCGATCGTGATCCGGGAGCAGGCCGGGACCACGGAGCTCAAAGCCGTCAAGGCGTTCGGCTCGGCGGCCGAGATCGGGCCGGTCGACCTGGCGGTCATCGGGCTCAAGACGACCTCGTCGAGCGCGCTGAAGGGCCTCGTGCAGCCGCTCCTCGGGCCCCAGACCGCCCTGTTCACCCTCCAGAACGGGCTCGGGGCCGACGAATTCCTGGCGGGGCTTTTCGGCGCGGGGCGCATCATGGGGGGCCTCGTCTTCATGGCCATCACCCGCACCGGCCCGGGTGAGGTCAGGTGCTTCCATCCCGGGATGGTGTCGGTCGGGGAGTTCGGCGGGCCGCCCATCGCGCGCACCCACGGGCTGGTCGCGCTTCTAAAGGCGGCCGGAATGAAGGCCTTCGTCGTCGACAACCTGCTCGAGGCGCGCTGGAGGAAGCTTGTCTGGAACATCCCGTTCAACGGGCTCTCCATCGCGCAGGGCGGGATCACCACCGACCGCATCTGCTCCGACCCGCGCCTCGCCGGGGAGGCCCGCGGGCTGATGCTCGAGGTCCAGCGGGCGGCCGCGGGGTTCGGGTTCATGATCCCCGATGGCTTCGTGAAAAAGCAGTTCGACGTGACGCCGCCCATGGGGCCCTACCAGCCGTCGAGCCTCGTCGACTACCTTGCCGGCCGGGAGGTCGAGGTGGAGACCATCTGGGGCGAGCCGCTCCGGCGCGCGCAGGCGGCCGGGGTCGAGATGCCCCTGCTGGCGAGCCTCTATGCCCGGCTCAGGGCGCTATGCCCGGGGTCGCCTGCCGGCTGAGACTGGGTGGCCATCCGGCAGCCACAGTCCCATCAACGCGCTTGCCGCGGGCGGGGAGGCTGGGATCATCTTGAGGCATGATCAAACCGGTGCCGGCAGGCGATCGAGCCGCGTTGCGATGACGCTCACCTCCGGCCGCGCACCGGTCACGGGAAAGCGCGTGCAGCTGATGGCCACGTGCCTGTGCGACGCATTCCACGACGACGTCGCGGCCGCGACGGTCGAGGTCCTGGAGCACCTGGGCTGCGAGGTTGCGTTTCCCGAGGGCCAGACGTGCTGCGGCCAGCCCGCGTTCAACGGAGGGGACTGGGACTCGTCGCGAAGGGTGGTGCGGCACACGGTCCGGACGTTCTCCGGCGACGACCCGGTCGTGGTTCCCTCGGGCTCGTGCGCCGCGATGCTGTTCCACGGGGCCGCGCTCGAATTTGAGCACGAGCCCGACCTCGGCGCGGTTCAGGGCCTCGGGCGCCGGACCTGGGAGCTGGGGGATTACATCGTCAACGGGCTGGGCGTGAGGTCATGGCCGGGCAGGCTGGATGCCGCCATCGCCCTGCACCGGTCGTGCCACACGCGCGGGACCGGCAGCAGCGAGGCGGTGGCGCTGCTGCTCGCGTCGATCGACGGGGTGCGCCTCGTCGAGATTGGCGAGGCCGAGCAGTGCTGCGGCTTCGGCGGGACGTTTTCCGTGGGCTTCCCGCACATCTCGGCGGCAATGGGCGACCTGAAGCTCGACCACGTCCGCGCGGTCAGGCCCGACCTGCTTGTGTCCGGCGACACAGGTTGCCTCATGCACCTGTCGGGGCTGGCGGCCAGGGAGGGCATCAAGCTGAGGACGATGCACTTTGCGCAGGTCCTTCGCGACGCCCTCAGGAAGCGCGGATGAGAACCCAGCCCATCGACCAGGTCGCCGCGGGACTTCCCGCCGAGACGAAGACCGCCGTCTACGAGGGATCGAAGATCGGCCACGAGAAGCGCACGAAGCTCCTGTTCGACCACTACGGCGATCCGAACCGCCTGAGGACGTTGGCCGGCGAGATCAAGCAGCACGTGGTGGAGAACCTCGACACCTACCTTCCGGCCGTCGAGGCGAGGCTGGTCGCGAATGGCGCCAAGGTCCATTGGGCCGCGACGGCCGAGGCGGCGTGCGAGGCGGTGTACTCGATCCTCAAGGCGAGGGGAGCCAAGAAGCTCGTCAAGGCCAAGACCATGGTGAGCGAGGAGATCGAGCTCGCCGACTACCTCGAGAAGCGCGGCATCGAGGCGCTGGAGACGGACCTCGGCGAGTTCATCGTCCAGCTGGACCACGACCATCCCTCGCACATCATAAAGCCGATCATCCACAAGAACCGCCGGCAGATAGCGGAGCTCTTCGAGAAGAGCGGGCTGGGCGCCTACGACGACGAGCCCGGGATGATCACGCAGCGGGCCCGGCAGTTCCTGCGGCACAAGTACCTCGAGGCGGACGCCGGCCTGACCGGCGCGAACTTTGTCGTGGCCGAGAGCGGCCGGCTGGTGATCGTGACGAACGAGGGCAACTCGCGCTTCTGCCTCGCGGCCACCCGGTGCCACATCGCGCTCGTCGGCATCGAGAAGATCCTGCCCCGCGACCGCGACCTCGCGCTGTTCCTGAACCTGCTCGCCCGCTCCGGCACCGCGCAGCAGCTGACCGTGTACAATGAGTTCATCCTCGGGCCGCGCGCCGCGGGCCAGCCGGACGGCCCCGACGAGATGCACGTGATCTTCGTGGACAACGGCCGCACGGACGTCCTTGCGAGCGACTGCAGGGAGATACTTCGTTGCATCCGCTGCGGCGCCTGCCTCAACACGTGCCCGGTCTACCGGAAGATCGGCGGCCACAGTTTTCCGTGGGTGTATTCGGGGCCGATCGGCGCCATCCTGACGCCGCAGTTCATGGGCGTGCAGCACGAGCCGGCGCTGCCGTTCGCATCCAGCCTGTGCGGCGCTTGCGGCGAGGTCTGCCCGGTGAAGATCGACATCCCCAAGATCCTGCTGGAGCTGCGGTCGGATGTCAAAAAGGCGGATGCGCGGGAGCATAAGAACCGGCTCGAAAAGCTGGGATTTCGCGCCTTCGCCTGGATGATGACGCATCCGCGGATCTTTGAAATGGCGGGACGGATCGGCCGGTCCATGGGTTGGCCCTCGGGGAACAAGGGACCGATGGGCGCCTGGTTGAGCGAGCGCGATTTGCCGCCGCTCCCGGCGCACAGTTTCCGCGATCTGTGGAGACGCCGCTAGTGTCGCGCGACTACATTTTGCACCGCATCCGCACGGCGCTGGGCCGCGGCGCGGGGCAAGCCGTGGCCGACCCTCCGCCCGCGCGCATTCGCGTCCCGCAAGTGTCGATGGAACTGCGAGTGGCGTCGATGCTGGAACGGGTGCGGGCGCTGGCGGGTGAGGCCGTGGCATCGTCGGACCCGTGCGCCGTGGTGGCGAACCTTATTGCGGGCAAGACCGCGCTGGCGTCGAATGCGCCGTATCTGGCGGAATGCGGCATTTGCGGTCTGCCCGGAGTGCGGTCGGGGATTACCGGCCGCGAAGAACTGCGCGAGATCTGCGCCACGGTGGATATCGGCATCACGAGCGCGGATTACGCCTTGGCCGACACGGGGACGCTGGTGCTGCTGTCGAGTCCGCGGGAAGCGCGGATGATTTCGCTGCTGCCGCCGGCGCACATCGCGGTGGTGCCGCGCGAGCGCATTCTCACGGGCCTCGACGAGCTTTTCGCGCTGCTGCCGAATCCGGCGGAAGCGAGCAGTTCGATGGTGCTGATCACGGGTCCCAGCCGCACGGCGGATATCGAGCAGATTCTAGTTCGCGGGGTGCACGGTCCGGGGCAGCTTACGGTGATTGTGGTGTGAAGAGGTTTATTCACCGCGGAGACGCAGAGACGCAGAGTTAAGAAAAGGCAAGAACAAAGAAGGGCGCAGAGGGAGCAGAGAGCGCAGAGGAGTGTTTGACGCGCGCGCTTGCTGGGAGTGGAAGCCAACGTCCCGAGACCCTCCGCCCCCCTGAGAAGCTGTGACAGAATTCAACTACGCAGGCCGAACCGCCTGCGCCACCACAACAAGCGCTGCATTTTCAGAGGTGGTGCAGGCGGCGCCGCCTGCCTCGCCCGCTTGCGGGCGATTCTTTCGCAGCTACTCTGGGGCGCGCCGGGACGCCCTAGTCCCGCTGCCGCTTCAACGGTATCAGCCTCTTGTAAAACGCCAGCAGGCCGACCGCGGGGTCGGGGTGCCCTCTGGACCGGGACCATGGGGTCCGCCCCACCAAAGCGGGAGAGGCTGTTCCGTTGCGATGGACGGGCAGGCTACAGAATGCCCCACGCGGAGGTCCCGTCCATGGCGGTAACCCGTAGTTGGACAGCCCCTGGATCGCGGCCTGCGGTGGTGGCCATCAAGACGCCGCGCGCGCCGCGCAGCGAATGGCTGTGGCTGATGGCGGCCTCCCTATTTGTGGCCGCCGGGCTGGCGATGGTCTTCGCCGCCAAGTCCCAGGATTTCGCCGCGGTGGACCGGAAACTGGCGCACGGCGAACTGGTGAACCTCAATACCGTGCAAGGGCCCGAAGACCTCGTGCCGGTGCTGAAATCGCGCGAGGAAACGGCGGGACGCGTCTTCGAGGTGCTGCGGCGCGCCCGCCCGTTGCGCAATACCGGAGTCCTCGCCAAGGTGCTGCCGCTGGCCAAGCTGAAACCGCTGCTGGTGGTCCGCTCGCCGCGCGAATTCCGCAAGGAGTTCCTGCTCTGGGCTGGGCTCTACTTCGCGGGCTTCTACTTGGTGGCACTGATGTGGAGGCTGACGCGCTTTCAGGGCGACTGCACCTTTCTGCCGGCGTTGCACCTGCTCAGCGGGATGGGGCTGGCCCTAATGCTGAGCCTGCGCGATCCCTTGCGCGACACGTTGGAGTTCCACAAGTTCGCGCTGGGCGTCTTTCTGGGATGCCTGCTGCTGGTTCTGCCGGCGCTCAAGCCGTTCCATTATCAGCGCCTCTCCGATTGGTGCTACACGCCGCTCTTTCTGGCGCTGGGGCTGTTCGGCCTCCTGCTGGTCTTCGGCAAAGGGCCCACCGGCAACGACGCCAAAGTAAATCTCGGCCCGTTCCAGCCGGTGGAGCTGATCAAGATTCTGTTGGTGCTCTTTCTGGCGGGATACTTCACGCGCAACTGGGAGCGCCTGCGCGACCTGCGCGAGAAACGCATTCTGCCCAAACTATTCCAGCGCATCGGACTGCCACGAGTCGAGCACGTGGTCCCGGTCCTGGTGGCTACGGCCGTGTCGCTGGTGCTGTTCTTCGTGCTGAAAGACATGGGCCCCGCGCTGGTCACTTTCTTGGTCTTCTTGGCGATGTTCGGAGCGGCGCGCGGCCGGCCCGGGCTGGTAGTCGCGGGGCTGGTGCTGATGGTGGCGTCGGTAGCGGTGGGCTACCAGATAGGCCAGCCGCACACCGTGGTGCAGCGCATCGACATGTGGCTCTCGCCCTGGGACAACCAGGTGCACGGCGGCGACCAACTGGCGCACGCGCAGTGGGCATTCTCCACCGGCGGACCGTGGGGCTCGGGCCCGGGGTGGGGCGACCCCGCCATGATTCCGGCGGGCAATACCGATCTGGTGCTGCCGGCCATCGGCGAGGAATGGGGCTTCGCCGGCGTGGCCACCGTGCTGCTGCTGGCCGCCTTTCTGGTGGCACGCGGACTCCGCGTGGCGCAGCGCGCGGAGACGCATTTCGGCTTCTTCCTGGCGCTGGGATTGTCGAGCCTCATCGCCTTCGAGATGCTGCTGATCAGCTCCGGCGTGCTGGGCGTGCTGCCGCTTTCGGGCGTGGTGTCGCCATTCCTCAGTTCGGGCAACACCGCCATGCTGGCCAACTTCCTGGTCTTCGCCCTGCTGATTTCGATCTCGGCCGACGGGCGGGGCGGCCACTTCCTGAACACCCGCCCGCTGAGGTGGGTGCTGGCCTTCGCGACGGTCGTCCTGCTGGCCGCCGCCGCCCGCTATCAGGTGGTGAAAGACGCCGACTACCTGGCGCGCGACGCGCATTCCTTCGAACACGACGGAGTCCAGCGTCCCCAGCATAACCCGCGCATGAACTCGCTGGCCCACGAGATTCCGCGTGGCACGATCTACGACCGCAACGGCATCCCGCTGGCCACCGGCGACTGGGCCGAACTGGAACGGCACAACGCCGACTACCAGGCGCTCGGCGTCTCGCTTGACCAGGCCTGCTCGCGCTTCGACGACCGGCACTATCCTTTCGGCGCGGCCGTTGCGCACCTGATCGGCGACCTGCGCACCGGCGAGAACTTCCACGCCTCGAACGCCTCGCTGGTGGAGCACGATTCCAACCACAAGCTGCAAGGCTACGAGTATGCGGAGCTGGCGTCGCAGGTGCGCTATCGCCATCAACCGGGCAATCAGGGAATCTCGCGCATCCTGGCTCGGGACCGCAACGTGCATCTCACGGTGGATATCCGGCTGCAACTGCGCGCGCGCGATATCCTGGACCAGCACCTGAAAGATGCCGGTGCGCAAAAGGGTTCGGTGGTGGTGCTCGACGCCGCCACGGGTGATGTGCTGGCGCTGGTGAGCGCGCCGTCGCCCGATCCACGCGTCGCCCACACGCCCGACGAACTGCTGGATCGCGCTCGCTACGGCGAGTACCCGCCGGGCTCGACGTTCAAGCTGGTGACGGCCATGGCCGCGCTGCGGCTGAATCCGGAGTTGAAGCATCGCACCTTCCTGTGCCGCACGCTGGCCGATGGGCGCGCGGGCAACACCATCGCTGGATGGAAGCGCGAGATCAAAGACGACATCGGCGACCGCGCGCATGGCACGCTCGACATGGAGCAGGCCATCACGGTTTCCTGCAACGCGTACTTCGCGCAGTTGGGTGTGCACGATGTGGGGTCGAAGGCGCTCGCGGAGACGGCGGCGCAACTGGGTATCTCGACGGGCGACCCGGCGGCATTGCGTAGAGATCTGCCATTCGCGTCGTACGGGCAGGGCGCCGTGCTGGTATCCGTGGTCATCGACGAGACTGGTAAGCCGATCACCATTAAGATTATTCGCCCACTGGGTTTGGGCTTGGACGAAAAGGCCATCGAGGCGGTATCCCAGTGGAAATTCCAGCCGGGCATGAAGGACGGAGNNGGACGGGCCGGTGGACGTGCTGCCGGCGGAGCAGGCGCAGTTCCTGGCGGGGGCGATGCGGCGCGTGGTGTTGGAAGGAACCGCGCGGCACGTGATGGCGGGCACGCCGGTGAGCATCGCCGGGAAGACCGGGACCGCACAGCTCGACGAAGGCATCCCGCACGCCTGGTTCACGGGCTTCGCACCTTACGATGGCGAAACGCCGCGGCTGGCGTTCGCGGTGCTGGTGGAGCATGGCGGGTACGGCGGGCGGGTGGCCGCGCCGATCGCCAGAGAGGTGATGGAGGCAGCGCGGGAGCTGGGATTGGTGCGCTGAGGGCTAGTGCGGCCGGAGAGTAAACAATGANNGAGTGGGGCCGCGCGATGTTCGAGCGGCCTTTGGCGACCGCGCCGGACCCCGACGAGCCGCCGGAACTGGCGGAGATCCGGCTGGCGATTCTCGATCAGGTGCGCGAAAAAAGCTATCGTTCGGGCGGCCGCAAAGTCTTCCCCTACGATCTGCTGCGAGTGGAACTGCGTGGCGTCGAGCAGAGCCGCCAGCCGGTTTTCGCCGGCCAGTTCTTCCGTCAGTACCTGGAGCAGGAGGTGCACAACGCGCTACGCACCGGCGGATGCCGCTTCCCGGACAACCTGCGGGTGAATGTGTCCGCCACGGTCGGGCTGCCGCGGCGCAATGAAGAATGGCTGGTGGTGGAGGCCGTCTCGCTCGATCGGGCGGGTGGCGAAGACAAGTCCGCGGCGCGTCTGGTGGTGCGGGAAGGCACTGCCAACGTCACGGAGCTGACTCTCGAAAAGGCGCGGACCAATATCGGCCGCGTGGTCGACGTGTATCGCGACGCCGGTCTGTTCCGCCGCAACGATCTGGCCTTCGCCGTCGAGACCGAGATCANNGCGACGGGCGAGTACCGTCTTTTTAACGACCGCTGGTACGCGCGCGGCGGCGACTGCGGCACGTGGGTCGTGCGCGACGGCATGAGCCATGAGGTTCACCGCACCGCCCGCGGGACGAAGCTCGAACCTGGGGACGAGATTCATTTTGGGAAGGCAGTGGTGGTGTTCGAAGGGAGCAGCTAGCCGGCGAGTAGGGCCTCCGAGCTGAGATTATCAAAAACCCAACAGCATGGATCATAATCGAATGAGGCGCAGCGAGAAGGAGCGGGATAGAAAGAGGTGAACGATGTTGAGGATCGCGGCATTTATCGGCCTGGCGGTTTCTGTGGCCTGTTCCCTAGTGGCCCAGACGCAGGCGGCGGGAACGCTGACGGGAAAGCTGACGGATCCGTCGGGCGCCGTGGTAGCCAATACCACAGTTACGGCAACGAATATCGACAACGGCCAGACACGAACCGCAACCACCGGGGCTGACGGCGGCTACCAGTTCACAATGTTGCCGCCGGGCAACTATCGCGTGAGGTTTGAGGCCGCGGGCTTCAAGACGTTGGAGATTGCGTCCGCGACGATCGGCGCGACCCAGGCGGTAGTGGACGGAAAACTGGAGCCGGGCGTATCGACTCCTTCGCTGGGCGATTTGGGCTTCACGCCGGATCAATCGCAAGGCAGCGCGCAAGATCAGGCGAGGCTCGACAAGCGGTCGCGCATGCTCAAAACTCATCAACGGCTGGGATTGATCACCACCGCGCCGCTGGTGGCCACGCTGTTCCTGGCCAACGGGGCCTCGGGCCACAAGAGCACCGCGTCCGGGCGCGACCTGCACGCCATTCTGGGCGGAGTGACGGCCGGCATGTATCTCACTACCGCTTCTTTCGCGATCTTCGCGCCGAAGATCGCGGGGACGCCGACGCGCGGGCCCATCCGCGTGCACAAGGCGCTGGCGTGGATTCACGGGCCGGGAATGATCCTGACCCCGATATTGGGGTCATTGGCCCTGGCTCAAAAAGATCGCGGGGAGAAAGTTCACGGGATTGCCAGTGCGCATGGGGCGGTGGCCGGTGTGACGGCCGCGGCGTATGGCGCCGCGATGCTGTCGGTGATCATCAAGTTTTAGGGGGCGTCGGATGAATCGGNNTCGGAAGATATTGTGGGTCTTTCTGGCTCTGGCGTCTCTGGCCGGCGCGGATGGGCAATGGGTATTGGCGTCGTCCACTCTCGTCTACCACGTGTCGCACCCGCTGCACCAGAGCGAGGGGGTGAGCCACGCGGCAAAGGGGAAGGGCGTTTGCCAAGGTGGGCAATGCAATTTTCTGATCGCCGTGCCGGTGAAGTCGTTTGAGTCGGGCGACACCAATCGGGATCTTCACATGGTGCAGGTGACGCACGGCGCGCAATTTCCAATGGTGAGCGTGCGAGTCTCGCTGCCTGAGGCGGCTTTGACGTCGGCGAGCATTCACTGCGACGTGGAGATCCAATTTGGCGGGCAGACTGCGAAGTATAAGAATGTGGCGTTTCAGGCGGTTACGAAGGGGACCGAGACGCGGATTACGGGATCGATTCCGGCGACGTTGTCGGATTTCAAG
>PLKS01000185.1:8772-9144 GCA_003140665.1 Opitutaceae bacterium | reverse complement strand
AGGAGGATCAGGTGCGGGGCGTCGTGCGGGTGGTCGCGTCGCTTGGCGAGCGCGGTTCCCGCCGCGATCCAGCCGGCGCTCCGGCCCATCACCTCGACGATCGACACAAGGTCGCCCTGGCCCATCGCCTCGTTGTCGCAGGCGATCTNNGTCGTTGTCGATCGTCTTCGGGACGCCGACGACGCGGAGCTCATAGCCCTGCTCCTGCGCCAGCTTCGAGATCTTGTCCGCCGTGTCCTGTGAGTCGTTGCCGCCGATGTAGAAGAAGTACCGGATGTTGTGGGCCTTGAACACCTCGATCACCCGCTCGAAGTCCTGCTGCTTCTTGAGCTTGTAGCGGCACGTGCCCAGGGCCGCGCCCGGGGTGTGGCG
>PLKS01000185.1:0-8738 GCA_003140665.1 Opitutaceae bacterium | reverse complement strand
GTCGGGCCGCCAGATTGGCCCACCAGGACGTTTCCTACGAGTTCAGCCATTTGAAAAGTGATTTGGGTTTGTCAGGACAGCGAAGGTCCATGCAAGCGCATCCTCCCGGGGGTACGCAATTGAAAACTTCGGACAACCCGGAATCCGCCTAGAGAAGCCGCGACGGGCGGTATTCGGCGGCGCCCTTCACCCGCTTCGCGAGCGGCTTCACCTCGGCCGCGAAGGCGTCGACCTGGCTGGGGGCGGAGCCGACAAACCGCGCGCTCTCCGCGAGGATTCCCTGGAGCGCCTTCTTGCCGAGGCCGATCCGGCGGTCGCCGGCCAGCCTGTCCAGGAGATCGGCGCCGGCCGTTCCCGTGCGCATCGCCTTCACCGCGGCAAGCGAGTGCTCCCTGATGGCCTCGTGCGCCGTCTCGCGCCCCGCGCCGCGCTTCACCGACTCCATGAGGATCGTGGTCGTCGCCAGGAAGGGCATGTTGTACTCGTTCTCCTGCGCGATCGACGACGGGAACGCCTCCATCTGGTGCAGGACCGTGAGAAAGGTCTCAAGCGATCCGTCGATGGCGAAGAACGCATCCGGCAGCGCGACCCTGCGGACCACGGAGCACGAGACGTCCCCCTCGTTCCACTGGTCGCCCGCGAGCGTCCCCGTCATCGTGACGTAGCCGCCGAGCACGGTCGAGAATCCGCATATCCGCTCGCAGTTGCGCGCGTTGGCCTTGTGGGGCATCGCGGACGAGCCGACCTGGCCGTCCTGGAACCCCTCGGTGATGAGCCCCGCCCCCGCCATAAGCCGCATCGTCGTCGCGAAGCTCGACGCCGCGGCCCCGACCTGGTGCAGCGCCGAGACGACCTCGAAGTCCAGGCCGCGCGGGTACACCTGGCCCACGTTGCCGAGGGAGGCCGAGAAGCCGAGGTACTTGAGCACGCGGCTCTCGAGGCTCGCGACCTTGTCCGCCCTGCCGCCCAGGAGCGTCAGCTGGTCGAGCTGCGTCCCGACCGCCCCCTTGAGGCCCCGGACGGGATACCGCGCGGTCAGGCCGTCCAGCCGGTCGAAGGCGAGGCGCAGCTCCTGGCCGAACATCGACAGCCGCTTCCCGAGCGTCGTCGGCTGCGCAGGAACATTGTGGGTGCGCCCGGTGATCATCAGGTCGCGGTACTCCTCCGCGCGGCGCGCGAGCACGAGGAGCGCCGCCGCGGCCTTCATCCGCACGATCTTGAGCGCCTGGAAGATCTGGAGCTGCTCGACGTTCTCGGTGAGGTCGCGGCTCGTCAGGCCCAGGTGGATGAACTGCCGCTTCGCGAGCTCCGAGAATTCCTCGATCCGCGCCTTCACGTCATGGAGCGTCGCGCGCTCCCGCTTCGCGATCGACTCAAGGTCGATGTCGTTCTTGACGCGCTCGTAGTCCCGTATCGCCTCGGCGGGTATCGGGACCCCGAGGTCCCGCTGGGCCTTCATGACGGCGATCCAGAAATCGCGCTCGAGATGAACCTTTCCGCGCGTCGACCAGATGTCCTTCATCGCCCGCGATGCGTAGCGCTCCGCGAGGACGTTCAGGACGGGCTCGTTGGGGGCGGGGTCGGACGGTTCGTTCACGGAAAGCCGCCCAGTAAATCCTCCTTGCCGGCGAAGGCCATAGGAAAAGCACCCGGGGGGCGGCCCGCGAAGCCCCGCAGGCAGGCGCGCTAGGCCGTCAGGCAGCGCACGGCCATGTCCCGGAGCACGTCCGACTGGCCGTCCGGCCTGCGGATGATCTCCTCGAACGCGCGGATGAACTCGCGCTGGTTGTCGATCAGGCGCCTCAGCGAGGGAAGCGGGGCGGCGCCCGCCAGCTTGCCGAGGTACCACGGATTCTGGGTAAAGACATTGTAGGAGCTTTTTTCCGCGATGGCTTCGCCAAACCGCGGGCCATGGGCGGCCGCCGCCCTGGACAGGCCCTCGATTCCCCTCGGGCCCGCGCTGGCGTCCCCCGCGTCCGCGAGCGCCCGGAGCTGGATCAGGATCCGGTTGCGGTTCTGCAGCGCGGCGAGGACGGGCCGGGCGTCGCCCCCCGCGAAGAAATGGCGCCTGAGCGCCGCGAGCGTCCACTGGAGGTTCCCGCTGAAGAAGGCGTCCGCCGTCTCGAAAAAGTCCCCCTGCGCCACGTTGGGCGTCACCTCGGCGACGCTGGCCTCCTCGATCGTCGGCCCGTCGGCGTGGGCCGCGAGCTTGTGGACCTCCTCGACAAGCAGCCTGGTGTTCGCGCCCACCCTCGCGAGCAGGAGTTCCAGCGCGCCCGGCGCGAAGGCGACCCCTATCGAGCGCGCCTCGGCGACGGCGACGGCGCCAAGCGCGTCCGTGTCGCCGCCGCCGTCCGCGAGCGCGAAATCCGCGTTCTTCTCGCACCACTTGGCGAACGACCGCCTCCGGTCCATGGGCGCGGCCGTGACGAGGACCGCCGTCTCCGCGGGATCCACGGACTGGAGCACCTGCTGCAGGTCCTCGACACGCTGCAGGGTCGTCTCGGCCTTGCCGGTCACCGTGTCCGCGAGAAAATTGACATCCCTGAGCCAGACGACGCGGCGGCCGCCGAACATCGGCACGGTCAGCACCGCCTCGCGGAAGCGGTTCACGGCCGTCCCGACCTCGTCGACGTTCGCGGCGAAGCCGTTCACGATCTCGCGCGAGAACTCGTCCGTCGCCTCCCCCGAGAGCTCCTCGAAGCGCTTCCTTCCCATCCGTCCCACCAGGAAATCGTCCTGCCCGCAGATGAAGGAGAAGTTGCGTGTGGCGACGGCCGGCATGCGAGGGTCCATTGCGCCCGATGAGCCGCGGGAGCTCAATTTCAAAACCTCCGGGCGGGCGAATCTTTGCCTCGTCGGGCCCCCGGGCATCGAGGGGGGATCCCCGCGAGGCCCGGGCGGGCGTTCCCGCCCGCTTTTGAAATTGCGGACCCCGGCGTTTCGATGTACCCGATCCTCACCTCAACGATGCGCTGCTTCGCCTCCTCGAACATGGCCGCCGTTCTCGGGGCCTCATGATTTGCCGCGGTCGCGGTCTGGTCGGCGCAGGTCGGGGCAGCGGGCGAGGCCGTTCCAGCCGGGCCCGACGCGCGCGCTCGCTCGGAGGCCGCCTTCCGGAAGATCGCCGGAGTGTTGAGGGACCCTCGCTGCATGAACTGCCACACGGTCACCGATTTCCCCGGCAGGGCGATGATCGCCACCGGCACATCATGAATGTGCTCCGGGGCGACGACAACCATGGCGTTCCTGGCGAACGCTGCGGCACCTGGCGCTCGGTGGGCCATTCGCACACCGGCCTCGCGGTGGAATGTTTCATCGACGAGCTTGCGCACGCCGCCGGGCGGGATCCGCTCGAGGTGAGGCGTGAGCTGCTCCCGGCTGAATCGCGCGAGCGGCGGGTTCTGGACCTTGCGGTCGAACGCAGCGGCTATGGGCGTGTCAAGCTGCCGGAAGGGCACGCCCACGGCCTTGCGGTGCACCAAAGCTTCGGAAGCTATGTGGCGCACGTCGCCGAGGTATCCGTCGAGAACGGCAAGGTGCGCGTGCACCGCGTGACCGCCGCCGTCGACTGCGGAACGGTCGTCAACCCGCTCACGGTCGAGGCCCAGATTCAGGGCGCGGCGATCTACGGGCTGAGCGCGCTGCTTTATGGCGAGATCACGCTCAAGGAAGGCCGTGTGCAGCAGCGCAATTTTGACGGCTACCCGGTGGTGCGGATATATGAGGCCCCTGTCGTCGACGTGCACATCGTTGCCGCCGGGGACAAGATGGGCGGCATCGGCGAAACCGGGACGCCCCCCATCTTCGCCTCGGTGGTCAACGGCATCTTCGCGGCGACGGGGCGGCGGGTCCGCACCCTTCCCTTGTCGAGGTCCGGGCTTGCGTGAGCGTCCCTGGGACGGCGCGGGTCCGGCGATCCGCCGCGGCTGGCCCTTGGTTTCCATTGGACCGCTACGACGTCGCGCCCGGGAGGTTTCCCGAGGCGTTCGGCGGCGCCTAAGTGAAAGAGCGGGCGCAGGACTTGCCTGCGGGGGCCTGACGATGTAGGTCCACCGCGTGAGTCCAACGGCCCCGCCCTCCTCCACCACCGACCCGTCGTGGCGGCGGGATGCGGTTCTCCTGGCCGTGATCTTCGGGGCGCTTTTCGCCTGGAAGCTCGGCAGCGCTCCCCTCACGAACCCGGATGAGGGGCGGTATGCGGAGATCCCCCGCGAGATGATCGCCAGCGGGGACTGGGTCACCCCGCGCCTTGACGGGGTCCCTTACTTCGAGAAGCCGCCGCTCGGCTACTGGGTCGTCGCGGCATGCGAGGAGGTGCTGGGCCCGAGCGAATGGTCGGTGCGGCTTGCGCCGGCCTTCTTTGCGCTCGGCGGCGTGCTTGCGGCCTACGCCTGCGCGCGCAGGATCTACGGGAGGGACGCGGGATTCTGGTCGGCCATCGTCCTCGGAACCTCGCTGCTGTACCTCGCCATGGGGCACCTCGTGAGCCTGGACATGCCGCTCACGGTCCTCATGTCGGCCACGCTCTTCTGCTTCATCACCGGGGTCCGGGAGCAGGCGGGCGGCCGCCGAAGGATGCTTTTCTACGGGCTCTACGCCGCCGCGGCGCTGGCCACCCTGACCAAGGGTCTCGAGGGATTCCTGGTCTCGGGGGCCGTGATGTTCCTCTGGCTTCTCATCTTCGGCCAATGGGGAGGGCTGCGGCCGCTGTACCTGCCGAGCGGCATCGTCCTCTTTCTCGCCATCGCCGCGCCCTGGCACCTGCTGGTGGCCTCCAGGAATCCCGGGTGGGCCCATTTTTATTTCATCTACGAGCACTGGGAGCGGTTCACCTCGTCGAAGGGCCACGGCCGGTACCAGCCCTTCTGGTTTTTCGTACCCATCGTGATCCTTGGGCTGTTTCCATGGACGGGATTCCTAGGGTCGTCCCTGAGGGACGCGCTTGCCGGCGGCTGGGCGCGGCGAAGGGAGAACGCCGAGGCATGGTTTTTCGTCACCTGGGCCGCGTTCATCCTTTTGTTTTTCAGCGCCTCCCAGTCCAAGCTGATCAACTACATCCTGCCGCTTTTCCCCCCGCTCGCCCTGCTGGTCGGCAGGTGGCTCGCGGCCGTCATGCCCCGGCCCGATGCGTTCGCCAGGATGCGGACCGGGCTCCGGGTGTTCGCCTTCCTGTGCGGGCTCATCGCGGCGGCCCTGTGCGCGGCGGTGATCAGGCCGGGGTTGATCCGCGACCCGGCGCAGGCGGCAGCGCTCAAGCCCTATGCCTTCATCCTCGCGGGGATACTCTGCCTGGGCGGAATCCGCGCGTGCGTCCCGCGGGTGGTGACGGGCGCCGCCAGGGGAGCGATCGTCGCGGTGACGGTGACGCTCATCTTCCTCTTCGGCGTCCTCTCGTTCGTGATGCCGATCATAGATGTCCGCAGCACCAAGGATGTCGCCGTTGTCGCCCGGGGGCTCATCCGGCCGGGCGACCGCGTCTACAACTACCACGCGTTCTTCCACGACTTCGCCTACTACACGGGCGATGTCGTCGGGCTCGTCGGCTACAGGGACGAGCTCGAGCTGCAGTTCCTCGACCCGGCGGAGCTCAAGGCGCGGTTCATCGACGATGCGCAGTTCCGCCGCGAATGGGGGGGGCCCGGGCGGGTCTTCGCGGTGGCCCGCATCCGCGACGTGGCGCCCCTTTTCGACGATCCCGGGTTTCATTTCCACATCCTTGCGACCGGGGCGCACCACTATCTTTTCAGCAACCAGCCTTGAGGATTTGCCGCCGTTCCCCAGAATGACCCGCGCAATGCCATCGCCCGCCGCAGCAAAACCCCAGGTAAAGCCGGCCGAGGCCTACCTGCCGTTCACGCGGCCGACGATCGACGACGCCACGATCGCCGGCGTCGCGGAGGTGCTGCGTTCCGGATGGATCACCTCCGGGCCGCAGGTGAAGGCGTTCGAGGCGAAGCTCTCGGAATATTTCGGGGGACGCCCCGTGCGCGCCTGCAATTCAGGCACCTGCACGATGGAGATCGCGCTCAGGATAGCGGGCGTCGGGCCCGGGCACGAGGTGATCACGACGCCCCTGTCCTGGGTTGCCTCGAGCAACGTGGTCCTGGAGACCGGGGCGAGGCCCGTGTTCGTCGACATCGACCCGGTCACGCGCACGATCGACCTTGGGCTCGTCGAGGCGGCCATCACGCCCCGCACCCGCGCGATCCTGCCGATCGATCTCGCCGGCCTCCCGGTGGACCGGGACCGGCTTTACTCCATCGCGCGGAAGCACAACCTGCGCGTGGTGGAGGACGCCGCACAGTCGTTCGGAAGCACCTGGAAGGGCAGGCGCATCGGGTCGTTCGGCGATTTCGTGTCGATCAGCTTCCACGCCAACAAGAACATCACGACGGTCGAGGGCGGCTGCCTCGTCCTGAACGACGAGCGCGAGGCGGCCCTCGCCGAGCAGTACAGGCTCCAGGGGGTGGTGCGGACCGGTCACGACGGGATGGAGGTCGAGCTCGTCGGGGGGAAGTACAACATGACCGACGTCGCCGCGCGGATCGGACTCGGCCAGCTTCCCCATCTCGCGGAGTTCCAGGCGAGGCGGCGCGACCTGGCGCGGGCCTATTTCGAGGAGTTCGACCGGCCCGTCGTCCGCTCCCTCGGGATCGGGCTTCCGCCGGAGAATTTCACCGACAGCAACTGGCACATGTTCCAGGTCATCCTCCCCGAGGAGCGCATGACGACGAGGCGTTCCGGGGTCATGGAGGAGATGAAGTCGGCGGGAATCGGGACCGGCGTGCACTATCCCGCGATCCACCTCTTCGCCCTTTACCGGCGGATGGGCTGGAAGGACGGCGACTTCCCCCATGCGGAATACGCGGGGCGGAACATCCTGACGCTGCCGCTCTTTCCGGCGATGGAGCGCCCGGACATCCCGCGGGTCGTCCGCGCGCTCGCCTCGATCCTCGGCAGGCACAGCAAGGCATGAGCACGGCGCCCGATCTCTCCGTAGTCATCCCCGTCTACAACGAGGAGCTCAACCTTCCCCTGCTGTTTTCGCGGCTCTACCCGGTCCTCGACGGCCTGGGCCGCAGCTATGAGGTGATCTTCACGAACGACGGCAGCGCCGACTCGTCGCTCCAGCTGCTGCGGGCGCAGTATGAAGCCCGTCCCGACGTCACGCGCGTCATCGACTTCAACGCCAACTACGGCCAGCACATGGCGGTCATGGCCGCGTTCGAGCGCATCCGGGGCCAGGTCATCGTCACCCTCGATGCCGACCTCCAGAACCCGCCCGAGGAGATCCCGAAGCTCCTGGTCCTGATTGACCTGGGGCACGACTACGTCGGGGGCTTCCGCCTCAACCGGCGCGACAGCGTCTTCCGGACAATGGCGTCCAAGGTCATCAACATCGTGCGCAGGAGGATGACCGCGATCGAGATGACCGACCAGGGCTGCATGCTGCGCGCCTACCGCCGACCTATCGTTGACGCGGTGGTCCAAAGCGGGGCGAACAACACATTCATCCCCGCCCTGGCCTACAGCTTCTCGGGCAACCCGACGGAGGTGGGCGTCAGGCACGAGGAGCGGCACGCGGGCGTCTCGAACTACTCGCTCTACATGCTGATCCGGCTTAACTTCGACCTGATCACGGGATTTTCGCTGGCCCCGCTCCAGATCTTCACGATCGTTTCAATGGCGTGCGCCGGCGGCAGCTTCCTCCTGATGATCGTCCTGGCCCTGCGTCGGTTTGTCTTTGTAGGGCCGGAGGAGGGCGGGCTGTTCACGCTGTTCGGCATCCTCTTCTTCCTGGTCAGCGTGACGATGGTCGGGATAGGGCTCATCGGCGAATACGTGGGCAGGACGTACCAGGTCGTTCGGTCCCGCCAGCGCTATTTCGTCCGGGAGATCCTCGAGGCCAAGGACTGAGCGGCCGGCGCCCCGCATGCCCGCCCCCCGGATCCTCTTCTTCGGCTACAGCGAGGTGGGCCACGACTGCCTGGAGCTGCTCCTCTCGCGCGGGGACAATGTCATCGCGCTCCTCACGCACGAGGACAACCCGGACGAGAAGATCTGGTTCAAGACGCCGGCGCTCGCCGCCCGCGCGAAAGGCGTGCCCGTCCACACGCCCGCGAAGGTCGGAATCCCGGAGTGGGTGGAGCGGATCGCGCAGATGCGCCCGGACCTGATCCTCTCGGTGTACTACCGGAACATGATCAGCACGAAGGTCCTGGCGCTCGCCCCGCTCGGCGCCTTCAACATGCATGGCTCCCTCCTCCCGAGGTACAGGGGCCGCGCGCCGATCAACTGGGCCGTCCTCAACGGCGAGCCGAGGATCGGGATGACGCTCCACCGGATGGTCAGGGAGCCCGACGCCGGGAACATCGTCGACCAGGAGGGCGCGGACATAGGGCCGAGGGACACGGCGGAGCAGGCCTTCCGGAAGGTGCTTCCCTGCGCGCGCCGCGTGCTGGAGCGCCAGATCGGCGCGCTGCTTTCCGGCACCGCGCGCGAGACCCCCCAGGACGCGTCGCAGGCCACGTATTTCGGCGGCCGAAAACCCGAGGACGGCCGCATCGACTGGACCCAGCCCTCGGGGCGGATCTTCAACCTGGTCCGCGCCGTCACCGATCCCTACCCCGGGGCGTTCGCCGACGCCGGCCCGGCGCGCGTCCGGGGCTACCCGCATGCTCTCCAGCACAGCCAGCCCCCCGGTCCGGACCGGGCTCGGGGCGCTCAGCCTGCCG
>PLKS01000033.1:16952-17099 GCA_003140665.1 Opitutaceae bacterium | reverse complement strand
CGGAGATCGCCATCCAGTTCAAGGCCCCCCCCGGGACCATCTTCGGCCAGAAGGACCAGTTCGACCTGGCGGTCAACACCCTGTCGTTCCAGATCCAGCCCGACGAGGGCCTCAGCCTCATCCTGAACGCGAAGATCCCCGGCCTCG
>PLKS01000033.1:12992-16939 GCA_003140665.1 Opitutaceae bacterium | reverse complement strand
AGACCGAGACGTCCTGGAAGCTCTACACGCCGGTCCTGGATTTCTGGCGCTCGCAGGGCCGCAAGGGGATGGAGGGGTACCCGGCGGGTTCGTGGGGCCCCGAGGACGCGAACGCCCTCCTCGCCTCGCGGGGCAACACCTGGCGGCAGCCCTGAGCACCCCGATGGCCGGGATATTCGACGCGCTGCCCGGTGAGGAGGTTCCCGTCGGCACCATCTCCGGCGNNGATCCAGGTCAATTTCGTCCTGCACCTCGGCCTGAAGACCGACGCCGCCGACGCGGTCAGCCAGTTTGAGACCGCGGTGCGCTTCTCCCGGTGCTACCCGTGCCGCGTGGTCGTGCTTTGCCCCGTCGACGACGGCTCGGCGCCGGCAGAGATCCGCGCGAAGGTGTACGGCGAGTGCTCGATCGGGAAATCGGCGGACGACACCCGCTGCTGCGAGTTTGTGATGCTGAGCTACCCGCGCAGCGCGCGCATCTACCTCGAGAACCAGGTCTCGATCTGCCTTTCGACGGACCTGCCCCTGTACTACTGGGCCCACCGCTTCACCGACTCCGCGCGCCTGGCCGACTACCGGTACTTGCTGACGACGGCAAAGCGCGTCCTGATCGACAGCGCCACGGCTCCCGCGGGAGCGATCGGCTTCCCGTGGCCCCGGCCCGAGAATGTCCGCGACCTGGCTTTCGCGCGGCTGCTGCCGGTGCGCCAGATGATCGGCCAGTTCCTCAGCCGGTATCCGGTCGGGAGCCTGTCAGGGGACCTCAGGTCGATCACGCTTGCGCATGGCGCGGAGGTCTCCTGCGAGGCCCGCGTCCTGCTGTCGTGGGCGAGGGACCGGATCCGCGCCTGCGGGGCGGCAGGGGAGACCTTCGACCTCGTCCCGTCCGCGGACCTTCCCGCACGGGCCTTCGCGCTGACCTTCGCCTACGGCGACAGGAGGTTCTTTGCGTGCAGGGCGGACCTGGCGTCCGCGCACGCGACGCTCGACGCGGATTTCGGGTCCGGCCGCACCACGATGCCCGCGTCCGTCGCGCTGCTTTCCCAGGAGAGCGCCCTCAGCGAGGCGATGTTCTTCTGAGGGGCCGCTACGCGGTCCTAAGGAGCACATGGCTGCGCCGTCCCTTGCGAAGGAGGAGGTACCTGCCGAAAAGGAGGTCGTCCAGGGTGACGTGGCGCCCGGGCTCGCCGACCCGGACATTGTTGAGGTAGATCCCGCCTCCCTCGATGTCCTTGCGGGCGTGGCCCTTCGAGCCGCAGAGGGCGGAAAGGGTGAGCAGCTCGACCACGGGCGCCCCCGCCCCCCCGAGCGAGGATTTTTCGAACGTCTTCGTGGGGATCTCCCCGACGACGTCGTTGAACAGCGACTCGGTGATGCCGCCGAGGCCGCCGCCGAACATGATCTCGCTCGCTCGCACCGCGTCGTCGCACGCGGTCTTGCCGTGGACGATGGAGGTGACCTCGCGGGCGAGGGCCTTGTGCGCCTCGCGCGCGCCCGGGTTCGCGAGATGCGTGGCCTCGAGGGCGTCGATCTCGTCGGCCGGGAGGAGCGTGAACTTCCTCAGGTAGACCGGCACCATGGCGTCCTCGGTGTTCACGAAGAACTGGTAGAACCGGTAGGGGCTTGTCTTCTGCGGGTCGAGCCAGACGGCACCGCTCTCGGTCTTGCCGAATTTCGTGCCGTCGGACTTGGTGATCAGGGGGAAGGTCAGGCCCCACGACGGCACCCCCAGCTTCTTGCGGATCAAGTCGGTGCCCGCCGTGATGTTGCCCCACTGGTCGGAGCCGCCGATCTGGAGCTCGCAGCCGCAGGTCCCGCGCAGGTGGTAGAAGTCATGGGCCTGGAGCACCATGTAGCTGAACTCCGTGTAGCTGATGCCGCCCTCGCCCTCCATCCGGGAGCGCACGCCCTCCTTGGCCACCATCACGTTCACGGAAAAGTGCTTTCCGATGTCGCGCAGGAAATCGAGGTAGCCCACGCCGGCCGTCCACGAGGCGTTGTCCACCATCCGCGCGGGATTGGCCTTGGAGTCGAAGTCGAGGATCCGGGAGAGCTGCGCCTTGATGCTGGAGAGGTTCCGGTCGAGCTGCTCGCGCGAGAGGAGGTTGCGCTCGGCGGACTTTCCCGACGGGTCGCCGATCATCCCCGTCGCCCCGCCCGCCAGGGCGATGGGATGGTGGCCCATGAGCTGGAACCGCCGGAGTGTCAGCTGTCCCATGAGGCTGCCGACGTGAAGGGAGTCGCCCGTCGGGTCGAATCCGCAGTAGAGCGTCAGCGGGCCCGACGCCGAGCGCCTGGTCAGCGCGTCAAGGTCGGTGCAGTCGGCGACGAGGCCGCGCCAGCTCAGCTCTTCGATGATCGTCATTGGGGGACACCAAAAAAGCCCTCCCGGGGCCCCCGCGGCAAGGGATTTTGGCGAAGTCAAGGAGGGCGGCGCAAAAAACGATTTGCGATGGGGATGGCCCCGGGGCAAGCTGCCCCTTCGACGAGGTCGCTCCGGCAAGGCGCGGCAACAGATCCAGTTCACATGCAAACCCACCTCCCACCATGCCAATAGCCCCAGGAACACGGGCCCCGGATTTCACGCTCAAGNNCCTCGGCCGCGGACGGCCTCAAGGATGTGAGGCTGAGCGACAATTTCGGGAAAAAGAAGACCGTGCTTCTTTTCTTCCCGCTGGCGTTCACCGGCACCTGCACGCAGGAGATGTGCGACGTGTCCGCCGGGCTGGGCGAGTATTCGGGCCTGAACGCCGAGGTCTACGGCATCAGCGTCGACAGCCCCTTTGCACAGGCGGCGTGGGCCAAGCAGAGCAAGATCTCGGTGACGCTCCTGAGCGACCTCAACAAGAAGGTCGCCGCGGCCTACGGGGTCGTCTTCCCCGGCCTCGCGGGGATCGGCGACACGGCCGCCCGCGCCGCGTTCGTCATCGGAACCGACGGCGTCGTGACCTACGCCGAGCAGACCCCGACGCCGAAGGACCTCCCGAATTTCGCGGCGATCAAGGCGGCGGTCTCCAAATGACGCCGCGGCTCGATCGATGATGAACCCGCACGACCCCTTCGCCACGCTCCAGTCCTTCGACGCCAACGGGTCGGGGCAGCGGTTCCATTCGCTTCCCGCGCTCGCGAAGGCGGGCCTCGATGTCGCGAGGCTTCCGGTGTCGATCCGCATCGTCCTGGAATCCCTCCTTCGAAACTGCGACGGCAGGCGGGTGACCGAGCACGCCGTTCGCACCCTGGCCTCCTGGCAGGCGAAGGCGCCCCGGACCGAGGAGATCCCCTTTGTGGTCGCCCGCATCGTCCTCCAGGACTTCACCGGCGTGCCGCTCCTCGTCGACCTCGCGGCCATGCGCTCCGCGGTAGCCCGGATGGGCAGGAAGCCGAAGATGATCGAGCCCCTCGTCCCGGTCGACCTGGTCGTCGACCATTCGGTGCAGGTGGACTTCTCGGGGAGCGCCGACGCCCTTGCGAAGAACCTCGACATGGAGTTCGTGCGCAACCGCGAGCGCTACCAGTTCCTCAAGTGGGGAATGCAGGCCTTCGAAACCTTCAAGGTCGTGCCCCCGGGGATCGGGATCGTCCACCAGGTCAACCTTGAGTTCCTCGCCAAGGGCCTCCTGCGCGACCCCGAGGGGACGTGGTACCCGGACACGCTGGTGGGCACCGACTCGCACACGACGATGATCAACGGCCTGGGCATCGTGGGCTGGGGCGTCGGCGGAATCGAGGCCGAGGCGGGCATGCTGGGCCAGCCGGTCTACTTCCTCACCCCTGACGTGGTGGGCGTCCACCTGACCGGCTCGCTGCGCGAGGGGGTCACCGCGACGGACCTCGCGCTGACGGTGACCCAGCTGCTCAGGAAGACCAAGGTCGTGGGCAAGTTCGTAGAGTTCTACGGTCCCGGCGCGGCCGCGCTCCCGGTCGTGGACCGCGCGACGATCGGCAACA
>PLKS01000033.1:12752-12947 GCA_003140665.1 Opitutaceae bacterium | reverse complement strand
GCCCCCAGGACAGGATCGAGCTGCCAGGGCTCAAGAAGGAGTTCGCCGGCTCGTTCTCAAGGCCGCTCGCCGAAAACGGGTTCGGCAAGAAGTCCGAGGAGCTCCAGGCGGCGCCCGCGGACGTGGCGCTCAACGGCAAAGGTACCGTCAGGCTTGGGCACGGCAGCGTGCTGATCGCCGCCATCACGAGCTGCA
>PLKS01000033.1:0-12684 GCA_003140665.1 Opitutaceae bacterium | reverse complement strand
GCTTCCAGACCGTCGGCTACGGCTGCACGACCTGCATCGGCAACTCGGGGCCGCTGGCGCCGCCGATCGAGGAGGCGATCGCGAAGAACGACCTGATCGCGGCATCCGTCCTGTCGGGCAACCGAAACTTCGAGGCGAGGGTCCACCAGAGCATCAAGGCGAACTTCCTCATGTCGCCCCCGCTTGTCGTGGCCTTCGCCCTGGCGGGACGCGTGGACATCGACCTGACGCGTGAATCCCTGGGAAAGGGCACCGACGGAAGGGACGTTTTCCTGAGCGACATCTGGCCGACGCTCGCCGAGGTGAGGGACCTCATGCAGTCGGCCCTCAAGCCCGAGGTCTACCGCACGCTCTACTCCGACTTCGCCTCGCAGAACCCAAAGTGGAACGAGATCCCGTCGTCGACGGGGGACACGTACGCTTTCGACGCGAAGTCCACCTATATCCAGGAGCCCCCGTTCTTCGACGGCTTCTCGGTCGAGCCCGGGCCCATCGCGGGGCTGAAGGGGGCGCGGGCGCTCGGCATCTTTGGCGATTCCGTGACGACCGATCACATCTCGCCGGCAGGCTCGATCAAGAAGTCGTCCCCCGCGGGCAGGTTTCTGGTGGAGAGCGGCGTCGCATTCGAGGACTTCAACAGCTACGGCTCGCGGCGCGGAAACGACCGCGTGATGACGCGGGGCACGTTCGCCAACGTAAGGATCAAGAACCTGATGCTGGCGGGCGTGGAGGGCGGCGACACGCTGCTCCAGCCGGAGGGCACACGGCTCTCCATATACGACGCCTCCGTCGAATACGGAAGGCGCGGGACCCCGCTTGTGGTCATCGCCGGGCAGGACTACGGCGCCGGATCGTCCCGCGACTGGGCCGCCAAGGGAACGAAGCTCCTCGGCGTGAAGGCCGTCGTCGCGCAGAGCTACGAGCGCATCCACCGGAGCAACCTGGTGGGGATGGGCGTCCTGCCCCTGCAGTTCAAGGAGGGAACGACGGCCAAGACGCTGGGCCTCGACGGCTCCGAGACCTACGACGTCCTCGGCCTTGGTCTTTCCCTCAAGCCGCAGCAGGACCTGATGCTGCGCGTCACCCGCAAGGGCGGTGAAACCCTCGACGTCCCGGTCCGGTGCCGGATTGATACCCCCATTGAGATCGACTACTACCAGCACGGAGGGATCCTCCCGTACGTCCTCCGCCAACTCCTCGCAAAGACGTGATCTCCGATTCGGCAAAGCCGGTCTTCCTCGTCGACGCCTACTCCGATCCGGTGATCGTCCGCATCGAGGGCAGGGCCAGCTTCCTCAACAGCGCCTGCCTGCGCGACTTCATGACCCAGATGATGAAGTCCGGGAAGAACCGGTTCGTCATCGACTTCCTCAGGTGCACCAGCATGGACAGCACGTTCCTCGGCGTTCTCGCCGGGACCGCCCTCGAGCTCCGCAAGCGCTCCCCGAAGGGAAGCCTCGTCCTCACGCGGATGGGCCAGCGCAACCTGGAGCTCGTCCGCAACCTCGGGCTGCACAAGCTGCTTACCATCGACGCGGCGGAGGGGCCGAGCACGGACGCGTGCGACACGCCCCTCGTGTGCGGCGACCGGGGCGAGCTTGAGAACGCGCGGCTTGTGCTGGAGGCCCACGAGAACCTGGTGTCGGCCGACGAGTCCAACCGGGGCAAGTTTCAGGACGTCCTCGTTTTCATGAAGAACCGCGTTGAGCAGGGCTAGGGGTTCCGGTTCAATCGTCCTTGGAGCCTCCGGTGGCCCGCGGGCCCTTCCATGCCGTATTTCATCATCACGTGCCTCCTTGTCATAGTGGCCGCGCTCTGCCTCGGCCTGTACCGGGTTGAGAGGCAGTCGGACATGCGGGAGGAGCAGCGCAGGCAGGCGACCCATGACCGCCAGCGGGTGCTCGACTTCATGCACCTCATGGCGGAGGCGCTGGGAGAGGGCCTGTCCCGCCAGGAGCTGCACCAGCGGATCGTGCACGCCTCGATCCTCTGCACCGGCGCGCTCAGCGCCTGCATCTTCGAGCGGACTGCCGCAGACACGATGCGCAGCGTGGCGGTGGAGGGGCTGTTCCCGCCCCACCGGCCGCTCCCCGACCACGTGAAGGGAAAGCTGGCCACCCGGGCCAAGTTCATCGAGCAGGTGCTCAGGACCGAGGAGTTCCCGGTCGGGGAGGGCATCGCGGGCCGGGTCGCCGAGACCGGCCGCGGCGAGCTCATCGCGGACGCGACCCGCGATCCGCGGATCGTCAAGCACGAGGATTCAAACCTTGCGGTGCGGTCCGTCATCGCGGTCCCGATGGCGTTTCGCGGGCGCATCTTCGGCGTCCTCGCCGTCGCGAACCCGGTCGACAACCGCCTGTTCACGGCGACGGATTTCTCGCTGATGCAGTCGATCGCGGAGCAGGCCGCGCTCGCGCTCCACAACGCCGAGTCGTTGAGCGTCCAGATCGAGCGCAAGCAGCTCGACCTGGACCTCTCGATCGCGAGCGGGATCCAGCAGATGCTGCTTCCGGCCCGCTCCATGGTGTTCCCCGGCCTCGATCTCGACGCCCGGTATGCGCCGGCGCAGAGGGTGGGCGGCGACCTTTTCGACGTGATCGTGCTCTCGCCGACGCGGCTGGGAATCGCCGTGGCCGACGTCTCCGGCAAGGGGATAGCGGCGTCGCTCTACATGGCCGTGTGCCGCACCAACCTGCGCCAGATCGCCCCGCGGCACATCTCCCCCGCCCAGGTCCTCGTCGACCTCAACCGGACGATGGAGGCCGACATCCAGGGCGACCTCTACGTCACGATGCTCTACGCCGTGATCAACATCGAGACGAACCGTGTGACGTTCGCCCGGGGCGGCCACGAGCTTCCTCTTTTCGCGCGGCGGGAGCCCTCGACCGGCGCGTACCTCACCCACCTCGTGCGCTCCGAGGGAATGCCCCTGGGGATGGTGCCGGACGACCTGTTCGCCTCGGCCATCGAGGACCGGATGGAGCCCTTCGACCCGGGCGACACGCTGGTCCTCTACACGGACGGCGTGACCGAGGCGCCGAACGACGAGGACAAGGAGTTCTCGAGCTCGCGCCTTGCGGACGTGGTCCGCGCCCTCCACACGCGCCCGGCGCGCGAGATCAACGACGGGATCCTCGAGAGCGTCCGGAGGTTTTCGGGCGAGGCGGTCCAGCGCGACGACCTCACGCTGGTGACGGTGAGGCGTGCCTGACCCCGAATGGCCGGCGCAACCGAGGCGAAGCGCAGGCGGGTCGTGGTCGCCGGCGGCGGCGCAGCGGGCTTCTTCGCCGCGATAGCCTGCGCCGAGGCCGACCCCCTCGCGGACGTGACGATCCACGAGGCGACCTCCCATCCGCTTGCCAAGGTGCGGATCTCGGGGGGCGGCCGTTGCAATGTCACGCATGCATGCTTTGACGCCGACCTCCTCGCGAGGAGCTTTCCGCGGGGGTCTAGAGAGCTCATTGGGCCCTTCCACCGGTTCGGGCCCGCCGAGACGGTCGCCTGGTTCGGGGACCGGGGCGTCGCGCTCAAGACCGAGAGGGACGGGCGGATTTTCCCCGTGACGGACGACTCGGCGACGGTGGTCGACTGCCTGATGCGGGCGGCGGAGAAGGCGGGTGCGCGTCTCCTCGCCGGCAGCGGCGTGAGGGCCGTCTCGGCAGCCCCCGGGGGCCCGGACCCGGGCTTCACGGTGGCGCTCTCGGGCGGCGACCCGGTGCGGGCGGACCGCGTCCTGATCGCCACGGGAGGCGGCCGGGTTTCCGCGGGCCTCTCGATCGCCCAGAGCCTCGGCCACTCGGTCAATCCCCCGGTTCCGTCGCTGTTCACGTTTCATGTCGACGATGCGCGGCTCAAGGGCCTTGAGGGCGTCGCCACCCCTGGCGCGGCCGCCTCGGTCCGGGGAACTCGCCTGCGGGAGTGCGGCCCGGTGCTGGTGACCCACTGGGGCCTGAGCGGGCCGGCCATCCTGAGGCTGTCCGCATGGGGCGCGCGCGAGCTCCACGCGGCCGACTACCGCTTTACGCTCGCCGTCAACTGGGCCGAGCCGAGGACGACCGACCAGGCGGGGGCGGAGCTGGGGGCCCACCGCATGGCCCACCCACGCATGCAGGTGTCCACCGCCAATCCGCTCGGGATTCCTTCCCGGCTCTGGGAGCGGCTTGTCGACGCGGCCGGCATCGCCGCGGGGACGACCTGGGCCAACGTGTCGAGGGGGGCGCTCAGGTCGCTCGCCCTTCAGGCGACGGCCTCGGAATTCGCGGTGACGGGGAAGAGCCTGAACAAGGAGGAATTTGTGACCTGCGGGGGCGTTCGCCTGGGCGAGGTGGACATGGCGACGATGGAGAGCCGCGTCCGCCCGGGGCTCTTCTTCGCCGGGGAGGTGCTCGACATCGACGGGATCACGGGTGGCTTCAACTTCCAGGCGGCATGGACGACCGGCTGGCAGGCGGGCAGGGCGATGGCCCTGCGCTGATGGGTTTCGGCCGTGTCAGTGGGCCGGCGCCGGGGCCGGCTGCGCCTTCTTGGCCGTCACCTTCAGCACGAAGAATACGAAGAAGAGGAAAAGCGGCAGGACGGCTATTTTCCCGAGAGCCTCAAGGCCGGCCGCGGCCTGAATGTTCATCCACTGGGTGGCGAGGTCGCTGCCCGGCGCCGCCGCCGCCAGCGCATCCTGCGTCTGGCCCGCCGGCATCCGGTGGATGATCCCCGTGTCGAACAGCTTCCCGATGATCGGGGCGGAGAAGCCTGCGCCGAGCATGCCCGCGCCGCCCATGATCGCCAGGCCAAGCGCGCCGGTGTTGGGGAACCGCTCGTTCGTGTACCCGAGCATGGTTGGCCAGAAAAAGCAGACGCCCAAGGCGAATACCGTCGCGGCCACATACAGCATGTTCCCGGTGGATTTGCTCATGAGATAGAGCCCGAGTGCGCTCAGTATGCTGCTCATGATGAGCATCCCGATTGGGGAAATCCGGTGGACGAATGTGCCCGCGCACTGCCTTCCCACCGCCATGACCCCGTTGATCCAGGCGAGGACCAGGATGCCCGGAATGCTTGCCGCCGTCAGGATGTTGGTGATCCAGGTGTTGGTCCCAAGCTCCGTCGTCGCGGTCATGACCATGCACGCCACCATCACCAGGAAGAGGGGATGAAAGCAGGCCGCCCACATCGACCCCGTCGAGACCCCGCGCTGGACCCGCTCGGTCTTCGGAAATGTCTGGCCCAGGAAGATGATCCCATAGATCGCGAGCGGCAGCAGCATCGTTGCGAATTCGGCTTTCCAGCCGAAGCCCGCCTTTTCCATGAAATAGGCAAGGACGCCTCCGATCACGATTCCGCCGGGGAACCACACGTGAAAGTGGTTCAGCTTGGTGGTCTTGTCGTCCGGGAAAAGCGTCGTGATGAGCGGATTGCACGCGGCCTCGACCGACCCGTTGGCGATGCCGAAGATCAGGTTGGCCGCGAAGAGGCTCCAGAAGTTCCAGGCGAAGATGGTCAGCAGGATGCCTGCGAGGTGGCCCACGAAGGCGAATCCCACGATTCGTCCCAGGCCGACGAGGTCGCACAGCGGACCGCCGAAGATCATCGCGACGGTGAATCCCCAAAGCGCGGGGGCGATGACCTGGCCCACCTCCTCATGCGTGAGGTGAAACTGCGCGCCCCAGGGGCCGGCCGAGCCGCCCCTTATCGCGAAGCTCATCGCGGTCACAACCAGTGCGATCCTGCTTCCCAGGAAAAGGCGTTTGGCGTTCATGGGTTTGGCGTCAGGGTTTCAGGCCGAGGGTCTCGAGGTATTTGATGCTCGGGGGAATGTTGCCGATGGGATCGCTCGTCTCGTCCTCGATGAAGGAGTACTCCACCCCCGCCTTCCTGCCCGCGGCGATGATGGCCGGCCAATCCATGACACCCTGGCCGACGATCACGTTGTCGGAGGCGGGCGCGTGGCCCTCATAAAGGCCCGTCGGTGCCCCCTTCTTCATGTCCTTGATGTGAAACGCCTTGAAGCGTCCCGGGTACTTTTCAAGCAGCTTGACGGGATCCACCCCGGCCTGGACCACCCAGAACACGTCCATCTCGCAGAACACCAGGTTGGGATCCGTCTGGCTCATCATGACATCGAAGGCGGAGCTGCCGTCGGCAAGCGGCTTGAACTCGTAGCCGTGCGTGTGGAACCCGAACTTGAGGCCGTCTGCCTTCATCGCGGCCCCCCATGCGGTGAAATTCGCGGCGGCCATGTGGGCCTGCTGCACCGTGAAGTCCCCCTTGTGGGGGACCCAGGCCACGATGACGTAGGAGGCGCCCAGGGTCTTCGCATCGGCGATCGCGCCCTTCAGGTCGGTCTGGAGGCGCAGATAGTCGATATGGGCGCCGACGATCTTGATGCCGTTGGCGTCCGCCAGCTGCCGGAGCTCGCGCGCGGAGTGCCCGTACGTCCCGGCCGACTCTACCATGGTGAATCCCAGATCCTTGGCCTCGGCCATCCCGGCGGGGAGGCTGGCGGTCAGCTGGGCCCGCAGGCTCCAGAGCTGGAGGCCCAGCTTATTGGGATCTTGGGCGAACGCGGTTGCGGACGCCATCATGAGGACAGCAGCGAGCTTCAGTTTCATCGTCGGTGGGGGGTTCTGTTTGAATCGCGCGGGGTGGGCGGCGCGCGCGCCCCGGAAATTGGGGGGGCGCGCCCAATCTGGGGGGAAGCCGCCAATGTTCAAGGAAAGANNCGCCTGGGGCCGGGCGCGGGCTCGAAACTGGCGGGAATCGGGCATAGTACAAGGAAAGAAGCCCGCGCAAGGCGTCTTGCCACGTCGGCCCGCCGATCCAAGGGTGGGGGCGCATGCCAGCCACCGATGCCCCGCGACTCGACCCGCTTTCGCTGCCGGACCCTTTCGGGCATTTCGGCGGGTATGGCGGCGTATTCGTGCCGGAGACGCTGATGGCGGCCCTGGAGGAGCTTGAGGCCGTATATACCGCCGCCCGGGCGGATCCCCTGTTCCAGGCCGAGCTCCGGCAGCACCTGGCCGAGTTTGCCGGCAGGCCCACCCCCCTTTATTTTGCGGAGCGCCTGACGCGGCACTGCGGGGGCGCGAGGATCTACCTGAAGCGCGAGGATCTCCTCCACACCGGGGCCCACAAGATCAACAACGCGATCGGCCAGGCGCTCCTCGCGCGCCGGATGGGGAAAAGGAGGGTCATCGCGGAGACCGGCGCGGGCCAGCATGGGGTGGCCACGGCCGCCGTGTGCGCCAAGTTCGGCCTTGAGTGCGTCGTGTACATGGGGTCGGTCGACATGGAGCGCCAGGCGCTCAACGTCTTCAGGATGCGGCTGATGGGGGCGGAGGTGCGCGGCGTCGAGGCGGGCCAGAAGACTCTCAAGGAGGCCATCAACGAGGCCATGCGCGACTGGGTCACGAACGTGCGCACCACCCACTACATCCTCGGGACGGTGTACGGCGCGCGCCCGTATCCGGAGATGGTGCGGGATTTCCACCGCGTCATCGGCGTCGAGGCGAGGGAGCAGATCATGGCCCGCGAGGGAAGGCTCCCCGACGAGCTCGTCGCGTGCGTCGGGGGCGGAAGCAACGCGATCGGGCTCTTCTTCGAGTTCCTCGGCGACCCCGGGATCCGGATGATCGGCGTCGAGGCGGGGGGCCGGGGGATCCGCACGGGCGAGCACGCGGCCCGTTTCGCGGGCGGCAAGCTCGGCGTCCTGCAGGGATGCAAGACGTTCATCCTCCAGAATCCGGACGGCCAGATCGAGCTCACCCATTCCGTGTCGGCGGGCCTCGACTATGCCGCGGTGGGGCCCGAGCACGCATTCTACCGCGACGCCGGCCGGATCGAGTACACCTACGCCACGGACGACGAGGTGCTCGACGCGTTCAGGTTGTGCTCCCGGATGGAGGGCATCATCCCGGCGCTGGAGAGCGCCCACGCGCTCGCGCACGGCTTCAAGCGGGCCCGGGAGCTCCCCGGGGACAAGATCGTGATCGTCAACCTGAGCGGGCGCGGGGACAAGGACGTCCAGCAGGTCGCCAAGCTGCTCGGCAAGGGGGGATGAGGAGCATGACCGGATACGGCCGCGCGAGCGCGGCCCTCGCGGGGGGCACGCTCACCGTCCAGGTGAGCTCCGTCAACCGGCGCACCTTCGACCTCTCGGTCAAGATTCCCGGGGACTGGGAAAGCCTCGAGGCCGAGGTGGGGTTGCGCGTCCGGGGCGTGGCCGCCCGCGGAAAGATCCACGTGGAGGTCGAGTTCACGCCCGCCAAGGGCCGCGACGAGATCTCGTGGAACGACGCCGCGGTGGCCGCGGCGCTCGACAGGCTCGCGACCCTCGCCGACACCCGGCGGATCGCGTTCGAGCCCACGCCCGAGCTTCTCTGGCAGATCGCGAACTCCCAGAGGGTCGCCGCCGAGATGCCGTCGGCGGATCGCGTGCGCCCGGAGCTGCTCGGCGTCCTCGACCGGGCGCTCCGCGAGTTCGCGGCGATGCGGGCCAAGGAGGGGGAGGCGCTCTACATCGACTTCATCGAGCGGATAGGGACCTGCCGCAGGCACATGGAAGCCGTCCTGGAGCGCGCCCCGGGCGTCGCGCCCGCATACCGGGCGCAGCTCCTCAAGCGCCTGCGCGAGGCCGGGCTCGAGCTCGACGTCGACGACGAGCGCGTCCTGCGGGAGATCGCGCTCTTCGCCGACCGCTGCGACGTCACCGAGGAGATCACCCGGTTTCGCAGCCACATCGACCAGCTGTCCGCCCTGCTCAAGTCGGACGATGAGATGGGCCGGAAGGCCGACTTCATCCTCCAGGAGATGGGCCGCGAGGCCAACACGATCGGCAGCAAGGCGAACGACCTGGCGATCTCGAAGAACGTCATCGAGCTCAAGAACGAGCTGGAGCGCGTCCGGGAGCAGATGGCGAACGTCGAGTGAGCCCCGGCAGGCGGGCTAGCCTTAATCTTTCATGTGCCCTGCTGCCCGTCAACTGGCAGCAAGCAGCGTAGGGTCCTTTTAGGCGTCACCATCAGGGTCCCATTTGGGACCATCTATGGGTCACCATCAATGACCCTGGCCAAGGCACCCGACCGGACGCATACACTTAGGTCGTGGTTCCCCGACACCTCAGGAGATGGCGGTGTCGAGTGCGCCCAATCCGTGAACCGCCGCACCCATGCCCCAAGGAACTCCGCTCCTACGGCGCCTGGTACACCTCCACCAAGGCAACGCCAGTCGTGCCATTCGTCCCTGAAACAACGGCGGTGTATGCTCCGGGAGGAAGGGTGAGAAGAAGAGCGCTGTCAGCGCTTGTCGGTGGAAGATTAAATGCGCCTACTGCCGCCATTTCCGAGTTAATTGCTGCAGCATTTGTGTTGGTCGCCCAGCCGCCGGTGTTGGATGCGACCGTGTTGCCGGAGGAGTCAGCGACGGTGAGCGATGGGTTCATCAAGACTCCCGTCACCCCAAACTGTGTGAGGGCGGGCCCGATGCCGCGAATCAGCACCTTGGCGGGCTGCGATCCGGTTACCACGAAGCCGCCTATCTCGACGTTGGCCCCACCGCCGACGAAGGCCCTAGTGGAGATATTGATAAGCTCGGCATCTCCGCTTCTTACCTCGTACACCTCCGCCAGCGCCACGCCCGCAGTGCCGTTGAGGCCGCTGATCTGGGCGGTGTAGGCGCCGGGAGGGAGACTGACAAGCAGCGCCGAGTCCGCACTGCCAGATGGGAATGCGAATGCTCCCGTCGTCGCGAATGCTGCGGCGATATCCGATGCGTTCGGGGCGGTGCTCCACCCGGTATTTGCGGCGACCTGGCTCCCCGATGCACTGAACAGCGTTAGAACGGGTTGGGCCAGGAAGCCGCTCACGCCGAATTGCGCGAGCGCCGGACCGGCGGCGCGCACGAGGACCTGTTCGGTCGTGCCCGGCGGTGCGGTAATGACGAATCCTGCAATCTCAATGTTTGCGTTCGTCCCGACAAGGGCGCGGCATGAAATGTTAGCGAGGCGAGTTGCGGCGGTGAGAACAGCAGGGCTACTCGTCACCGAACCGTGGCTGTTCGTCACCACCACGGTGTAGGTGCCCGGCATGGATGTCACGTATGAGGAGGACGTGGCGCCAGAAATGTTAACACCGTCAACCTGCCATTGATATGTCGGCGTTGGCGTGCCCGAAGCCACAATGGAAAGGGTGGTGTTGGCGCCAAAGGCGATCGTTCCTCCGACGGGCTGCGTCGGGATAATCGGGACGGCGCCCGCGGCGGCTGCGGCGTTAGAAACAAGGATGGTGCCGCCTGTTCCAGTAACGACGAAGCGTTGCAACGTTGGGGAGTACGCGGCGCTCAGCAATTCCGCTGAGTCGAGCATTGCCACGGTAGCAGAGTAATCCCGTGTCCAATTCACACCGTCCTCCGATGTAAGAATGGTTGCGTCGCCACCCGTCAAGTCGTCACCCCCGGCGACGACCCAATATCCGTTGCCGTAGGTGAGTCCACGATAGGTAATGCTTGGAGTGTTGGGGGGCGAGGTGGGGTTGGGGAAGGCTACCATGACTCCAGCGTCGCCCACCCCAACGAACATATCTAGACCCGGCGAGTCAGGTTCAGATAAGATTGCTTCCACTGGAGCACCGGGTTCGGGAAGCGTTCCTAGCCCGTAGTACCAGTTGAAGGTGGTGACACCTGGCCCCGTGGATCCGGGTTCCACGTTCAAGAACGACACGTTCAAAACCGTTCCTCCCGAGTAGTTGCCGTAAGGCGGCGAATTATTCCCCGAAGCCGACCCGCTGACCAAGAACTCGGGGCCGTTTTCCGTGTACTCGTCCCACGTTATACCGCGCAAGAATCCAGAAATCCCAAAAGCATTGCCTCCGCTGTTTCCTTGGCTCGGTGGAATGGGTACCACCGTCCAGTTGATGGCATCAGTTGAAATGATGATTGTGTCCGCTTCTCCTACGGCCATCCAGGTACTGCCGTTGTAAAGCACGCTATTAAGTCTGTTCGTGGTCGCAATATTGGCGCTCACCCACGTCTTGAGATCGGTTGAAACGAGTATCGTGCCCATATCACCCACAATCACCCACGTGCCGTTCCCGTAGGCGATGGACTCGAGTAAGGTCCCCTGGGCAGCCGTTTGGCTGCTCCAGGCAAGACCGTCGGCTGACGTCAGCACCTTGCCAAGGCTCGTTACGGCAGCAAAGGTGCCGTTGGCGTAGGTTACGCCCCAGATGGCGTCGGTGAGCCCGGATGGGCTTTGGATGCTCCAATAAATGGGTGGTAATTCGGGTGTGATCGCCGGCGTGGGCGAGGAAGCAGGGCCAGTCCCGGCACTGTTCGTAGCAGTGACCGTGAACGTATAGGCCACGCCATTACTCAGGCCCGTCACAGTGATCGGTGAAGACGAGCCTGTCGCCGTAATGGGCGAACCGGAGCTTGGCGTCGCCGTCACCGTGTAGCCCGTGATCGTGTATCCGGTATCGATCGGGGCCGTAAAAATTACAGTTGCCTGATCATTTCCCGGCACGACCGACACCCCTATTGGCGCACCAGGGGGGCCCGCAGCAAGAGTTCCCTCACGAATCGTGTCATTGCCGCCATCTGCCACGTAGAGGTTGCCCGCATTATCCACAGCAATGCCTTGGGGAAAGCGAAAAAGTGCGGCGCTGCCCGTTCCATCGGCGGAGCCCGTGGTCCCGGCGGTGCCGGCGATCGTCGTCACCACGCCGCCGCTCGTGATCTTGCGAATCGTGTTGTCACCATTGTCGGCAACGTAGACGTTGCCTGTGCTGTCTACAGCCACTCCCCAAGGATAGTTGAACAGCGCCGCGCTGCCGGTTCCGTCGGCGTATAATGATATTCCAGGGGTGCCGGCGATCGTCGTCACCACTCCAGCGGGAGTGATCTCACGAATCGTGTCTAGGTCCGTGACGTAAATGTTGCCTGCGCTGTCAATAGCAATTCCGGTGGGGCGATAAAACTGCGCCGCGCTGCCGGTTCCATCGACGATGCCCATGACCCCAGCGGTGCCGGCGAACGTCGTTACCACTCCGGCGGGGGTGACTTTGCGAATCGTGCTGTTGTAAGTGTCCGCCACATAGATGGTGCCCGCGTTGTCCACGGCTATCCCTTCGGGTGTATCAAACAGCGCGGCGCTCCCGACTCCATCAGCCGAGCCAACACCAAAGGTGTTACTGCCCGCCAGATGTGTCACCACCCCGCTGCTCGTGATCTTGCGAATCGCGCTGTTGCCTGTGTCCGCGACATAGATGTTGCCCGTGCTGTCCACAGCCACGCCAAAGGGGTTGTGAAACTGCGCTGCGCTGCCGGTTCCGTCGGCATAGCCTGCGTACGCGGGAGTGCCTGCGATCGTCGTGACCACTCCAGCGGGGGTGACCTTGCGAATGGTGTTGTTGGCGAGATCTGCTACATAAACGTTACCTAAGGGATCCACCGCTACGCCGGCAGGATTTTCAAACTGCGCTGCGCTTCCAGTTCCATCGGCAGATCCACCGAAAAGCACAGGGATGCTAACTGTGCCCGCCAGCGTGGTGAACGTATATGGAGTCGCATAGTCGCTCTGCGCGTGGAGGGCCGCTGTCGGAACAACGGCTGTAAGAATACCCCCGATGAGCCAGCCGATCGAAGAACGGGAGATCAAAGCCCTAGAAATGCTGAGACTGCGGACCGGCATAGCTGTTA
>PLKS01000273.1 GCA_003140665.1 Opitutaceae bacterium | reverse complement strand
GGGCCAATCCCCTTGCCCTCTGGGAGCCGGACAGGGTCGGCGCATCGTCGACGTTGAGGATGAACCAGCCGATGACGGCGACCAGGTCCGGCGTCGTCCAGTCGCCGTCGAGGTACGACTCGGCAAATCCGACGTCGCCCGACAGCACGCATTTCCTGAAGAACGCCTCGCGGCGCACGCAGATCCGCGCCGAGTCGGCGACGGCCAGCGGCAGCGCCTCGGGGCCCGCGCCGAACTCGGCCGTCGCGCCCCCCGGCATGTCGAGGCGCAGACGGCCGCGGCCCATGCCCGAGAACGCCGCGATGACGGGGGCGCGGAATGCCGACGGCCGGGACGGCCGGGCGTCCACCGCCGAGGCGTCATAATATCCGCGTTCGGAATTCATGTCTCCTCAGCCGGGGCGGCGTTTCCGATCGAGCCATGCGGGCGGTACAGGTCGCGCTGGTCCACGGCGCGTGCCGCCTTGGCGAACCACGGAACGCGCTTGATCCGCAGCAGCAGGGCGTGCACGTGGATGAGGGCGATCACCTTGAGGGTGATGAGCGGGTACTTGAGCGAGCACCACGCCAGCCGTGCCGCCGTGAGCGGCCGGCGGCGCCCCGTCAGGGCGCTGGCAAGGGTCCGCTCCCCCTTGTCGTAGTCGTCGATCCGGATGGCGAGCCCCCCTCCCGGGATGGGCAGCCGGAAATCGAACGCCACGTCGACGTCTGAAAAGGGGGAGACGTAGAAATATTTCGGGATCCTCGCCTCGAACGTCGCCTCGCCGGCCGATTCGCTCAGCGCGCCCGGGCCGAGGAAGTAGGGCTTCATCTCCCTGAAGGTGTTCGTCACCTCCGCGATCGCGGCCGCTGGGCGGCCCGAGGAGTCGAAGCAGTAGTAGAACGTGACCGGATTGAACAGGTAGCCCGCGACGCGGGGCAGCGTCAGGAGTACGACCCTGCCTCCCGTGAGGTCGACGCCCCGCTCCCTGAGGAACGCGAGCACGCGCTCCTTCAATCCGGGGCCGGCCCCGTTCCCGGCTTTCGCGCGGCCATTGTGGAGCGGCTCCCCCGTCGGGAGGTAGTCTTCCTCCCTGAAGCTGTAGAGGTTGCGCCGGTTCACCGAAAGCAGGGGAATGCGCCGAGCCAGGCCCCCCAGTTCGTCCAGGTCGATGGCGAAGAGGAATATGCGGTACGCGAAGCGATGCACCTTCGGCGCGAACCGGTGGTGCATCACCTGGCACTCGTAGAGGCTGGACCTCATCGCGAACATTGGTTTTGGTCGCCGCGGCATTGTCAAGCTGCCCATGGGTCGCGGCCGAGGAGCATCCCGCTCAGCTGGAACGCCGAAAGTAGGGCGTCCTCGTGGAAGCCGTACCGGAAGTAGCTCCCGGCAAAATAGGTCTCCGTCGAGCCGGCCGCCGAGGCGTTGAGGGCCGGGAAGTCCCGCTGGGCGCGCAGGGCTCCCAGGTTGAACAGCGGGTGCTCATAGCCGATGGTCCGGATGACCCGGGCCGGGTCGATGGCCCAGGGCCGGTTGATCGACACGAAGTAGTCCTGCTTCCCGGAAATCCCCTGCAGCGAGTTCATCCAGTAATGGGTGGCGGTGGAGGATTCGCCGGTGCGGCCCCGGTTGATCTCGTAGTTCCAGCTGGCCCAGGCGCGCCGCGTCCGCGGCATGACCGAGGAGTCGGTGTGCACCGTGGCCGTGTTGGGCTGGTACTTGAACTCGCGCAGGAGCCGCGTCTCCTCGGGCCGCGGATCGTCAAGCAGGGACAGCGCCTGGTCCGCGTGGCAGGCGAGCACCACCTTGTCGAAGCCATGCACGCCGCCGGTGACCGTGGTCACCTCAACCCCTTTCCCGGCGCGTGAGATCCCAACCGCCCCTTCGCCGAGCCGGATCCGGTCCCTCCAGGGCGACACCAGCCTCTCCACGTAGGACCGGGATCCGCCGGCCACGGTGAACCAGGGATGCTGCGTGTGCAGCCCAAGGAAGCCGTGGTTGTGAAAAAAGCGCAGCAGCGTGATTGCCGGGAAAGAGCGTATCAGCTCGGGAGGGGTGCTCCAGACCGCCGAGCTCATCGGGGCGAGGTACAGCGACAGGAAGTCGTCGCCATATCCGCGCCGGCGCACGAATTCCCCAAGCGTGACCTCCTGGCTGGCGGGGTCGTCAAGGGCCTCCACCGCCTCGCGGTTGAACCGCTGAATGGCCCCAAGCATCCGGTAGAACCTCGGGTTCACGAGGTTTCTTCGCTGTGCGAAGAGGTGGTTGAGCGACGAGCCGCAATACTCGAGCCCGGAGTCGGCGTGCCTGACGCTGAACCCCATGCTGGTCGGCTTGGTCGCCACTCCGAGCGTTTCGAAGAGCCGGCTCAGCAACGGGTAGGTCACCCGGTTGAACACCATGAAGCCGGTGTCCACGGGCAGGGAGCGCCCGGTGGCCGCATCGTCCACCGTGATGGTGTTGGAATGGCCGCCCGCGTAGGCATTTTGCTCAAATATCGAGAGGTCGAAGTCGCGGTGCAGGAAGTGTGCGCACCCGAGGCCGGCGATCCCGGTCCCGACAATGGCCAGCCGGGTCATGGGTGGTCGAAAAACCGCCGCGGGAGCGGCCGCTGAGTCGCACGAGGATCCATTGGAGGGTTGGCCATCCAGCCTACCATACGTCCCTCGTGCCGGGCGGGATGCATCACGAGGCGATCGGAGGCGCTCCCTTGGGGCGCGGTCGAGGATTCAGGCGACCCTGGGCCGGTCTTCGATCCCCGCCTCGGAGAGGCGCTCCGACGCCCTGGCGTACCATGCGAGGTCGGTCTCGTTGCGCTCGAGTATGTAGGCGAAGTCCTCGGGGGAAATCTGGTAGCGCTCCGTCTTGCGGTAGGGATTGAGGTTCTCGCGGGGGATCTTGAGGACGTTCCGGAATCCGAAGATCCTGCAGAAATGCTGGATGCTCGCATCAAACCGCTCGGCGATCCCGATGAACTCAAAATCCTCGACGGGCTTGTTCGCCAGGTACCGGCCGGCCTCGTTCCTCATCCACTCGAGGTCGGCGAACTGCCGGAGGCTGAGCTTTTGCTCGTACAGCGCCCGGCAGCAGTCGTCCCGCATGTCGGGCGTCCGCAGGAAATGGTGATAGTTGGAGACCAGCCTCTCCACCGGGTGCCGGACCCACGTCACCAGCCTGCGCTTGGGGAACAGGTCGTCGAACGCGTCCGCCAGGAAGTGCCCATGGATGAACTTGGTCCCAGCCGGGACAAGCTCGGGGCGCGCCTGCTCCCGCGAGAATATCGTGCCGTAATTGTACCAGATCCGGGCGCCGCATATCTCGTTCAGGACGCGCTTGAAGCTGGTTCCCGCGCATTTTGGCACATGGACGCTGACGATCATGGATCTGGGTTAGACGATCGTGTGACATTCCGGTTACGACCGATTTACTCAAGCACTGTTTTCCCGGGGCTGGGCGCAACGCAACCCACTGGATCATAAAAGCTTGTCGCTTGCGCGAACTATCCGGGATGCCGGCTCACCCAATCCGTGACGTCCGCGGGGGTATCGAGGTCGAAACCGAGCTCGGGCAGGTCCAGCGCTGCCACGGCTTCGGGATCGCCGTTCAGCAATGCGCGCGCGCCTTGGTCGCCGGTCAGCGCACCCAGGGCCGCAAACCGCCCGCGGCCAAACACGGCCGGGGCGCCATTTCGTCCGCCGTAGCGGGCGGCCGCGATCCTTCCCGTCGCCAGGTGAAGGGCGGCGAGCCGGCGCACGACTTCCGGCGATAGCGCCGGCTGGTCGCAGGGGGCCACGAGCACAGCCTCGAGGTCCGGGGCGGCCCCGAGCAGGTCGGCCAGCCCGGCCCGGATCGAAGAGGCGAGGCCTGCGGACCAATCCGGATTGAGCACCGTGCGAACGGGATGACGGGCGATCGCGGCCCGTACTCCATCGGCTTCCGATCCAAGCACGACGACGACGGGCCGAGCCTCCGATGCGAGCGCGGCGTCGACCGCCCTCACGATGAGGGGCTTTCCCTCCAGCTCCAGGAGCGGCTTCGCGGCGCCCATGCGCGACGAGCCGCCGGCCGCGAGGATGATCGCCCCAAACCGAAGCGGGACCCGGGCGCCCGGACCCGCTTCAGGCATGGATCGGGAGGGTCCGGTCGCGCAGCGGCCGGCCGTCGCGGCCGGCCAGCACCGCCATCATCTCGGCGGCGATGCTCAGCGCGACCTCCTCGGGGGAATCGGCGCCAAGGTCGAGGCCGACCGGCGCACGCAGGCGCATCCGCATGTCCGGGGTGACGGCGATGCCTTCGCCGGCGATGTCCGCCAGGATCCTCTCCGCACGCACCCGAGGCCCGAGCAGCCCTAGGTACGCGAGCGGAAGCGGCAGGAGATGGCGCAGGATCGGCCGGTCATGTCGGTAGTGGTGGGTCATCACGACGGCGAGCGAGCCGGGAGAGGGCGCCGCCCGGGCCACGAGTTCGTCCGCGGGACCCAGCACGAGCCCGGAAACCCCCGGGAACCGGGCCTCGGTCGGCATGGCGGGCCGCGGATCCGCGACGGTCACCCTCCACCCGAGATCGCCCGCGAGCCGCGCAAGCGGCTGGGCGTCGTCGCCCGCCCCGAAGATGGTGAGGGAGGTGGGCGGTTCGATCCTGTCGCGATAGACTCCCTGCGCGGCGTTCGAGCGGTTCGTGGGCGCACCTAGGAGCGTGGTGCCGATCGGGCCGCCCGGGCTCTCCCAGACCACCGCGAGGACCGTGGGCCGGCCCGCGCAAAAATTCTCGGCCAGGGCGGCGGCCCAGTCGGGGCGCGCGGGCACGCGCTCGAGCAGGATTCGAACGACCCCGTGGCAGCCGAGCCCAACGCCCCAGATGAGGTCGTTTTCAGCGAGGGTGTCGTAGGTCACGACCTCCGCGCGGCCTGTCGCGGACACCCGGCGGGACCGCTCGACCAGGTCCTCCTCGAGGCAGCCCCCGCTGATGGAGCCGATCCGGCCCGGGCCGTCGGCCATGAGCATCCTGGCGCCCGGCCTCCGGTAGGAGGACCCCTCGACCGTCACCAGGGTGGCGAGCACGCTGGCGGTCTCGGTGCGGTTGAGGTGGCCGACGATCGCCTGCAGCTCTTTCATTGCGGACGGGGCCGGGCGGTATCGCGCCCGGTCAGGACCATGATAGGTCGGTGCGGGAAATGGGGAGCTGCCGCACGCGTTTGCCGGTGGCGGCGAAGATCGCGTTGCAGACGGCCGGCGCGAGCGGCGGCAGGGCAGGCTCGCCAAGCCCCGTCGGCGGATTGTCCGTCTTGACGAAGTGGATCTCGATCGCGCGGGGCGCGTCCGGAATGCGCAGCATCGGGTACTCGTTGAAGTTGGCCTGCACGACGCGGCCCTGCCGGATGTCGAGCTCCTGCCGCCACGCGGCGTTCAGGCCGTCCGTGATGGAACCCTGCACCTGGTTCTCGGCTCCGCTCATGTTGACGATCTGCGAGCCGACGTCCACCGCGGCGACGACGCGGTCGACCTTGAGGTCCCCCTTCGGCGACACCGTCACCTCGGCGACCTCCGCTATGTATCCCTGGTGGCTGAAGTAATAGCCGAGTCCCATCCCTTTTCCCCGCGCCAGCGGTTTTCCCCAGCCGGACCTCTCGGCGACCTGGCGCACGACATTGCGCATGCGTGCGGCGTTGTACGGTCGGCCCCGCTCGCCGGTGCCGGGCACGAGGTCCCGGTCGCCGAGCAGCGCGAGGTTGAATTCGACGGGATCCCTGCCCGCGGCATGCGCGAGCTCGTCGAGGAAGCAGCAGATCATCCAGGCGTAGGTGCAGCTGCCCGGCGCCCTCCAGGGACCCTGCGGAACGCCGTTCTCGAGCTTGCTGTTCAGCAGGAGGTAATTCGGAACGAAGCGGGCGGGATAGTCGTCGGCCCCGAGGTTTGAGCCGAACGAGACGTGGTGGCTGCGCCACGCGCTCAGGCTGCCGTCGGCGTCCACCGCGCCCTTCAGGAAATGGAAGCCGCCCGGCCTGTAGTGGTCGTGCTGCAGGTCGTCCGTCCGGTTCCACGTCAGCTTGACCGGGGCGCCGAGACGCTGGGAGATCACGGCCGCCTCGGCCACGGGGTCCGAGTCGAGCCTGCGGCCGAAGCCGCCCCCGATCCGCGTGATGGTCACCTGGATCTTTTCCGCAGCGATCCCGAGGACTTGCGAGGCCAGCTTGCGGGCGCCGTCGGGGTTCTGGGTGGGGGCCCAGATCTCCGCCCGGTCCCCCTGCACGTGGACGAGGCAATTCTGCGGCTCCAGGTTCGTGTGGGAAATGAAAGGATAGGAATAGGCGGCCTCGACCACGCGGGCGGCGCCGGAAATGGCCTTGTCGACGTCGCCGTCCGTCCTGGCCACGGCGACATTGGGGGAGCCGGGGGCGGCCTTCGCCAGCTCCTGCGCCTGCCGGGAGAAGTCCTCCCAGCTGCTGTTCTGGAAGCCGCCCTCCTGCCACTTGACCTCCAGCTGCGTCCTCGCGCTGAATGCGGCCCAGGTGGAGTCGGCCACGATCGCAACCCCGGGGACCAGGCCGGTGAGCTGGCCCTCGGGAACCGTCCGGTCAACGATGAATGCATCGCGCACGCCGGGCAGCGACTTGACGTGATCCAGGTTGGCGCTCAGCGGCCGGGCTCCCCACACGGGGCCCTTCTCGTACACCGCGAACACCATGCCGGGGCGCTTTTGGTCGATGCCGAAAAGCGGCTGGCCCGTCACCACCTTCAGATTGTCGACGCCCCCGATCCTCGATCCCAGCAGCGTGAAGTCCCTGGGATCCTTGAGCGCCACGGACTCCGCCGCGGGCACCGGAAGCGTCGATGCCTTTGCCACCAAGTCCCCGAACTTCATGGACCGGCCCGAGGCGGCATGGCGGACCACGCCCGCCTCCGCAATGCACTCGTTCGCAGGCACGCCCCATGTCTGGGCAGCCGCCTCGACGAGCATTGCGCGCGCCGTCGCGCCGACCCTTCGCATCGCCGTGTACGACATGGGGGTCGACATGCTTCCGCCGGCGAACTGGGGTCCGAACGCCGGGTCGAGCACGGCCGACACCACGCGGACGTTCTTCCAGTCGGCCCCGAGCTCCTCGGCGACGATCATCGGAAGCGACGTCTTGATCCCCTGGCCGACCTCGGGTCGCGCCGAAAAAACGGTGACGGTTCCGTCCGGGGCGATCCGGATGAACGCGTTGGGAATGAAGACTCCGTCCACCTTCTCGATGTCCGGCTTTGCCACCTCGGCCGCGCCCGCCGGCCGGATATAGTATCCGAGGACGAGGCCTCCCCCGGCCATGGTGGCCAACTTCAGGAATGACCGCCGGTCCAGCGGCGCCCGGAGGATGGAGCTCACGCCTTGGCCTCCCTGTCCGCAGCCGCCATCTCCGCCGCCCTGTGGATTCCCGCGCGGATCCGGAAATAGGTCGCGCAGCGGCAGAGATTGGCCGCCATCGCGTCGTCGATGTCGCCGTCGCTCGGGTTCGGGTTGCGGGCGAGAAGCGCCGCCGCCGACATGATCTGTCCCGCCTGGCAGTAGCCGCATTGGGCGACGTCGAGCTCGCACCAGGCCTTCTGCAGGGGATGCGACCCGTCGGCCGAAAGGCCCTCGATGGTCGTCACCCTGGCGGACGCCGCCGCGGACACCGGCGTGAGGCACGCCCGCGCAGGGGCGCCGTCCAGGTGCACGGTGCAGGCGGCGCACTGGCCGATCCCGCATCCGAATTTTGTTCCGACAAGGTCGAGCTGGTCCCGAAGAACCCAGAGGAGGGGGGTTTCGGGGGCGACATCCACCTCGTGGGACCGCCCGTTCACCTGGAGGGTAAATTTGCTCATCGAGTCCGGTTGGGAATGCACCCCAGCCTATGGCCGGCACCGGCGCTGTCAACGGCCCCGCCGCAGCCTAGTCCGCCTCAACGGGCGGATTCCATTTCCGGAGGGCGGACAGGAGATCGACCTTGCGCACCGGCTTGGAGAGGAAGTCATCCATGCCGGCGGCGAGGCACTTCTCCCGGTCGCCGGTCATCGCGTTGGCCGTCATCGCCACGATTCGCACGGGAGCCTTCCAGTTGGCCTTGGAGGCGTGCTCGGCCTGGCGGATCCTGCGCGACGCCTCGTAGCCGTCCATCTCGGGCATCTGGCAATCCATCAGGATGATGTCGTAGGGAATCTGCTTGAGCGCCGTCAGCACCTCATGTCCGTTTGCGACCGCGTCGGCCTTCAGGCCCAGTCCGCGCAACTGCGCGAGGGCCACCTTCTGGTTCACGATGTTGTCCTCCGCAAGGAGGATGCGGGCCCGTTGCACGTGTTCCAGTTCGTCCGCCGCCAGGGAGGGCGCCTCCCTCTCGGCGGGTTTCGCGAACGCGCGCTCGGCGGCGGCGCCGCC
>PLKS01000157.1 GCA_003140665.1 Opitutaceae bacterium | reverse complement strand
ATGCCGGCTTCTACGTGATTTTCGCCGCCTACCCGTTCGTCTTCCGGCGCCAATTCTCCCGGCTCACCGGTCCATGGGCCGTGGCCGCGTTGAGCGGGCCCGCGCACTTCTGGATGGCCTACCAGGCGATCAAGGTTGGGTGGCCCAACGGTTTTCTGGGCGTGGTGCCGGCGGTTTTTGCGCTGGCTCCGCTTTGCAGCCTCGTCGTCATCCTGCGCACGGTCCCGGAGGATAACCCGAGGCGCCTCAACCAGCTGGCGTGGTTCGGCGGCGTGGCCCTGTTCTTCATCACGCTTGTGTTCCCGATCCAGTTCGACCGGCAGTGGCTCACGGTCGCCTGGGCGCTCGAGGGCGCCGCCCTGCTCTGGCTCTTCCACCGCGTGCCGCATCCGGGCCTTCGCGCAACCGGAACGATCCTGCTGGTCGTTGCCTTCTCCCGGCTGGCGCTCAACCCCGCTGTCTTCGAATACCACGTCCGCAGCGACACGCCGCTCTTCAACTGGTACCTCTACGCCTACGGCCTGGCGATCGCCTCGCTCTTCTCGGGCGCCCGGCTGCTGGCCCCCCCGCGCCAGCACGTGCTCGGCATCGACGCCCAGCCGCTGGTCTATGGGCTGGGGATCATCCTCTCGTTCCTCCTCCTGAACATCGAGATCGCCGACTACTTCACCCAGCCCGGGGCACGCACGCTCACCCTCCAGTTCTCCGGCAATTTCGCGCGGGACATGTCCTACACCATCGGGTGGGCTCTCTTCGCGCTCGGGCTGCTGTCCGCCGGCATCTGGAAGGCGCAGCGAAGCGTGCGCTATGCCGCCATAGCGCTCCTCAGCGTCGCGCTGCTGAAGCTCTTTTTCCACGACCTCGCGCGCCTCGAGGCCCTCTACCGCATCGGCGCGCTCTTCGCGGTCGCCGTCATCGCCATCCTGGCGTCGTTCGCCTACCAGCGCTTCCTGCCGAGCAATGAAAAGACCTCCCCACCCAAGCTTTAGCGGCGCGGCGCTCGTGCTGGCGCTTTTCTCCGCGGCCAGCTGCCTGGCCATCACCCCGACCGAGTGGCGGCACCGGCAGGCCCTGGACGTTGCGGCGCCCCGGCTCGTGCGGGTGGACCTGACCGCCGCGTCCTTCGACTCGGCAGGCCCGATGCAGGAGGATTTTCGCATCATCGACGCGGCGGGACGCGAGATCGCGCTCCTGGTGGACCGTCCGCCCATCCCCGTGGCGCGCATGTTCCGTCCCTCCGCGTTCGACGTGAAGATTGCGGACGGCTCGACGCAGATCACGATCACGACCGGCACCGCGGACAAGCTCTCGAAGGTGTTCCTGGAAACACCAAGCCCGTTTTTCCTGCGGGCTGCGCGCGTCGAGATCTCAGGCGACAATGAGGACTGGGTCACGCTCGACGAGGGGGTCCCGATTTTCCGGGAATGGGGAGCCGAGCAGCTCGAGCTGCCGCTTGGCGGCAAGGGCGCCCCCTATGTGCGCATCACGGTCGCCGACAACCGCGCCGCCCCGCTGCCGTTCACGGGCGCGAGGCTCCTCCCGGAACCTGCGCCCGCGCCGGAACCGCTCGCCGTGGGCGCCCGCATCTCCGGCCGCGACGAGTTTGCCGGCGAGACGGTGCTGACTCTCGCGCTCGACGGCCGCCACATGCCGCTCGCGGCCCTTGAGCTTGCCACGAAGGAGCCGCTGTTCATGCGTCGCTTCGCCGTATCCGTCCGGGAGGTGCGCGACGCGGTCCCGGGCGAGAGGGTGATCGGTTCGGGCACGCTGTTCCGCGTCGCGATTGACGGGGCTCCCGTGCGCGCGCAGCTGGAGCTGCCGCTGGCCTTCACCCCGTCCACGAGCGAGCTGCTTGTCCATATCTACAACGGAGATTCGCCGCCGCTGGCCGTGGACGCCGTCCGCCTTAGGCGGTGGCCGGTGAACCTGCTGTTCATGGCGCCTGCCGCGGGCCGCTACTCGCTGCTTTCGGGCAATCCGCAGGCGGTGGCGCCGCAGTATGACCTGGCGGCCTTCGCCGGGGACTTGCGCGGGGCGGTCGCCGCCGTCGTGGTCCCGGGGAACATCGAGGATGTGCCCGGCTACCATGAGCGCGAGTCGCTTGGGGTGGCGCCCATGCCCGAGGTGCCGCTCACGGGCGCTCCGCTCGATGCCAGGGAATGGTCGTTCCGCAGGGCCGTCCAGATTTCCGATCCGGGCGTCCAGGAGCTGGAACTCGATCTCGACGCGATTGCGAAGTCACGGCCGGATTTTGCCGACGTGCGGCTGCTGCGCGCCGGAAACCAGATTCCGTATGTGCTCGAGCAGCCCGGGCTTGCCCGTTCGCTGAGCCTCTTGCCGGAAGCCTCGCCCGACCCGAAGCGCCCGAGCGTGAGCGTGTGGAGCATTCGCCTCCCGAAGGCGGGCCTGCCGATCCGAAGCATCGTCCTTGCCTCGACCAGCTCCCTTTTTCAGCGCCAGTTCCGCATTTTCGAGAAACTGACCAATCAGGAGGGGAATTCCTACGAATACGCGCTCGCGTCGGGCCAATGGAGCAGGACGCCGGATCCGGGGATGCCCGAGAACCGCGCCTTTGGGCTCCAGGACCGGATGCGCACGGACACCCTGTGGATCGAGACGGACAACGGCGACAACCCGGCCATCGCGCTCGGTACCGTGCAGGCCGTGTATCCGGTGCTGCGCCTCGTCTTCAAGGTCGCGGAACCCGACGGCTTCACGCTTGCCTACGGCAACCCGTCGGCGGGCGCCCCGCGCTACGACCTGAGCCTGGTGGCCGTGAGGCTCCTGACTTCCAGCCGCAGCATCGCGCACATGAGCGCGGACGGGGAGGGAACCGGCCCGAGGAATCCCTTTGCCGGCATCAGCGGCGGCTATGTATTCTGGGGGGCGCTCGCTCTGGTGGTGGTCGCGCTCCTCGTGGTCGTGGCAAAGCTGCTTCCAAAGCCGTCCGGGTGAAACGGGGATCCGGCCGTCATTCGGACCTTTGTATCCAGCGGCTCCCCATCCCCGGGGCCGCGCGCCACCTCCCGCAATCGACGCGATGCGCCCGGCGACGAACCCGGCTCACCACGTGACGCCGACGCCGATCGCGACCGGAATGTAGAAGGCGGTGGCCGCTCCCGCCACCAGGTACCTCCCCAGGTGCACCGAGCTTACGCCGATGCCGAGTCTCGACGCCACCATGGCGGCGCGGGCATCGGCCTGTTCCCGAAGGACGGCCTCGTGAAGGTGGTTCATCGCTTTCGAATCGGCGAGGGAGGATGGGGCGGCGTTGACGAGATCCGGGCTCTCAGTCCGGGACGCGTCATGCGCGAGGAACGGCGCCGGCCGGGATTGGACCCCAGGCTGTGGATCGAACTTGTAGGCCGAGAGTATCTCCTTTCGGACATTCGTCTCCTGGACGACGGCGTCTGGATTGCCGTCCTGACCAGCCGCAAATGCCGCAGTCGAGGCGAACAGAAGGATGAGTGCCACAAGCTTCATTGCCGTCCTGATCGACACTATAGCGCCTTTTCCGGCCCGCGAAACCCAAATCCGCATTTTGCGCTCCCGGGACTCCGCGATGGCCGATCACGCCCTAGTGGCTATGTACCAAAGAAATATCGCCTGCGTGCCATGAAACGTTGACGGTAAATATCCCGTTTAACTTTCCAACGCCTGAGGCACCCGATAAGCACACGACACCGGCCGCTCAGGACGCCGGAGCGAGCGGGATGTCATCCGACCGCCACAGGCTCTCGAACACGTACGACCCCGCCGCATTTCTGGCTTGATCGTGCTCACCAATCACAGGCTCATGTGGTATCTGAAGTTCTTCTTCCATGGTCCCGGTCGCGTGCGCACGGGCGAATTCAGGTTCCCGAACTCGTCGAACCGAGTGATTGCACTGATCCGGCTCAGGTTCGGAGTGGCGACATGCGGGTCGCGCGCATCCGCAGCGAAGGTCCTGCTGGTGGACGCATTCGGGCCTATCAACTTCGTTGACTACCTCGCGGCGCCATCCGCCGGTTGACGCATGTACCTGGTCGACACACACCAGCACCTCTGGGATCTGGATCGTTTTCCCTATTCGTGGTGTGCCGGGATCCCGGCTCTTAATCGAAGCTTCAGCCTCGCGGACTACTCTGCGGCATCGGCCGGCCTGCAGATAGCGAAGACCGTCTTCATGGAATGCGATGTCGACGAGCCGAACGCCCTGGCGGAGGCCCGGATGATCCAGAACCTCGCGCAGAGGCATCCGTCGATCTCGGGAATTGTCGCGAGCGGGCGCCCTGAGCATGGGGGATTCCGCGGCCATCTGGAGAAGCTGGCCGAGCTTGCAAGCGTGAGGGGGGTTCGACGTGTCCTCCATACGCAGCCCGACCGGCTGTCGCAGGAGCCGCTGTTCGCCGAGAATCTCCGGCTCCTGCCCCAATTCGGGCTCAGCTTTGACTTGTGCGTCCTTGCCCGGCAGCTCCCGCAGGCCATCGACCTTGTCCGGCGGTGCCCGGAGGTGAGCTTCATTCTCGACCACTGCGGAGTCCCCGACGTGAGGGGGCGCGCCCTCGACCCGTGGCGCGCCCATATCTCCGACCTGGCAGCGCTGCCCAATGTCACGTGCAAGATAAGCGGACTCGTTGCCTACGCGGATCCCGTGAACTGGTCGGCCGGCGACCTGCGGCCCTGGATCGAGCATGTGCTCGCGCAATTCGGATGGGAGCGCGTCGTTTGGGGCGGCGACTGGCCGGTGTGCACGCTTGCATCGACGCTTGCGCGGTGGACCGAGGCGACCCGCGAGCTCACGCGGGGCGCCGGCGAATCCAAGCTGGAGAAATTATTTCATGTCAACGCCGAGAGGATATACAGGATATAGTCTCGCGGACTCGCGGATGCTGCCGAACGCGCGCCAACCTCGAATGGGCTGTCACCAGCCTGACGGGCCCGGGGAAGTCCCTGCGCCTTCAACTTGGACCAAATATGGCACCGAGATTTGAACCGGTTGTTCTTGCGTTGGCATGTGCCGGGATAGTCGCGGGCTATTTTTGGATCAGCTATCCGGCGATTCCGCAGTACGGGCTCCTGGAGCCAAGCCAGCAGCATTTCAACCAGCTCGTGGCCGGCTTCAGGTCCGGCCAGCTTTCGCTCAAGCAGGCGCCGCCCGTCGAGTTGACGAAACTGGCCGACCCCTATGACCCAAACCAAAACGCCCCGTACCGCCTTCATGACGCGAGCTATTACGGCGGGAAATATTACCTCTACTATGGCATCACGCCCGCCCTAATCCTCTTTTGGCCCTATGTCGCCGTGACCGGGACGTATCTCCCCCAGAAATATGCCGTGACGACCTTTTGCTCGGTTGGTTTCTTGATCGGGGCCCTCCTGGTCTGGCAGATTAGGCGACGGTGCTTCCAGAAGCCCGGCACGGGTGTCGTTCTGGCCATGGTGGTGGCTGTCGGCACCGTCAACGGCGCCGCCTTCCTCGTCCGCCGTCCCGAGATGTACGAGGTCTCAATCTCGTGCGCTTATGCGATGGTCATGGCGGCATTGGCGTCGCTGTGGTGCGCCCTCGACGGGCGGCGCCCCGTGGTTTGGACAGCCCTATCAAGTCTTTTCTTCGGCCTGGCGGTGGGGGCGCGGCCCACCTTTCTCTTCGGCACGGCTTCCCTGTTGATCCCCGTGGCCTTTCTTCTCAAGGCCCCGGAAGGCGTCCATGATCGGAAAAATTACAGGCGGAAGCTGGGCATGGCCGCCTTCGCTCCACTCCTGTCAGTCGGGATCGGCCTCGCCATTTATAACTACCTGCGATTCGGGAACCCGCTGGAGTTTGGCATAAAGTACACTTTGATGGGCGAGAAATTCACAAGGTTCTTTGCCTTCGACTGGCAGATCATCTGGCTCATTGTGCGCCTCTATTTTCTCCTGCCGACCAGGCTGATGGAGTATTTCCCCTTTGTTCGTGGCGTCGACGTATCCGCCGTCGCCAGCCATGGCACCTTTGCGGAAAATCCTTTCGGGGTTCTAACCAATATGCCATTTCTATTGCTGGCATGCGCAGCCCCCCTTGCGTGGCTGCCCCTTATGTCAGGGAGCGCACGGCGACTCCGGCTTTTCGCCTGCGCCGTTGCCTGGGTTTTTCTAGGCAGTGTGGGTGTGCTTCTGGTATTTGCCGTCGGGACCGGAATCCGCTACGAAGTGGATTTTATCCCCTATCTCGCGATTCTGGCCGTCCTGGATGTTTTTGGGATCGAGGACTTTTTCTCGACCCGCCCGAATGGGCGCGGCCTTGCGCGGCTTGGCTGGGCGGGTGCCCTGGCTGTTTCAATCGCCTTCAATTTTTTCGCCAGCTGCCAGCATCATGGCGTTCTCAAGAGGGACGCCCCCGGCGAGTTCCAGGCACTCTCCCGGTTCTTCAACTACCCAATATACACGTACAACCGCTTCCTGGCTTCGGTGCGCGCCAGTCCGAGACCGACTGAGGCGCCAACCGACGCTTCATCTTCCCATGAACGCGGACCCCTCCTGGTGAGGATAAGACTGCCGCCTGGGATCGTCGGACTCAGGGAGCCGCTCCTGGCCATTGGAAGCGGCCCCGGGGGCTCGGTCGTCGCCTTCATTAGGACCGTGAGCAGGGACCAGATCGCAGTCGGCTTCGAGCTTCCCGGCCCCAGCCTGTACGAATGCAGGCCGATCAGCGTGAAACAGCAAGATACGGTTGATGTCGCCATATTTGAACCCAACTTGCTCCCGGATCTGGGCGATCCGGAATGGAAGGGAGTTCCCTACCTGAAGCAGCTGTCCGACCTGGGCCTCTACGCCATCACCGTCAACGGGGCGATGGCTCTGGAGGGCAATTCGGCGGTTGACGGGCCCATTGACCGCAATGCGCCTTTGTCGATCGGCGTCAATCCGCTCAAGGATTCGATCGTTGGCGCCCGCTTCACGGGCCAAATCATGGGAATCTCCCGGCTGGATGTGAGCCACGCACTGCTGGCGCAGTGAGCCCTGGGCTCACATCACTTGGCGTTGACGCCGAGATAATTTCCGTAGCCCACGGTCAGGGTCGACAGGATGAGGATGGCGATTCCGGTTCCGATCAGAAGATGCGTGCGGCGGCTCGCGCCCTTCCACTCGTGCAGGATCCATCCCCACATCGTGCTGAAGATGATGATGCTCGCCATGTGAAGCGTCCACGAGGAGAAGCGGTAGTTGCCCATCTGCGTCTCCCCCATGGTATAAAAGAAGAACTGCATGTACCAGGTCGTGCCGGCCAGGACGCAGAAGAACAGATTGAGCGCCACGGGAATCCGCAGGTCGGGCGTTGCCTCGGTTTGGGGCTTTGACGCCGGGCGCAGCGTGCGGCTCTTGTACTGGTAGCCCGTCCGGTTGCGGATGTTGAGCGCGACGCACCAGACGAGGTTCGTCGTGAACCCCCCCAGGAGCACGACAATCAGCTTCGGCAAGCCGGTCCACATCGGTCCTGTTCCCGCCGCAGCGGACAAGAGGCCGATCGGAGATCCCGCCTCCAGGCCGTACGCGAAGGAAGCGCTCATGATCCCGGAAAACGTGGCCACGAGCATTCCCTTGGAGAAGTTGAACTCCTTCACCGCCAACTTCTTGCTCTCATCCGACATCTCCCGCTCCTTTGAGAGCCCCGCCAGGGCTGCAATCGCGATGCCGACCAGGCAGACGCCGACGCCAAGAAGGGTGACCTTCCCGGATCCGCTGGCCGCGATCGCAGCCAGCTGGTGGTTGAATATCGGCGGGACCAGCGTGCCGAACGCGGCGCAGAAGCCCAGCGCGACCCCCATCCCGAGCGACATGCCGAGGTAGCGCATCGTCAATCCGAAGGTGAGTCCGCCGAAGCCCCACATCGCGCCGAAGAACCAGGCGTAAAAGAGCGTGCGCCCGGAAGTCCGTCCGAGCACACCCATCAGGTCGTTCGTCAGCGCCAGGCCGAGCACCCACGGCGCGATGATCCAGCTGAAGAATCCGCCGACCAGCCAGTAGGTCTCCCACGCCCAGTTCCTGACGCGGCGGTAGGGCACGTAGAAACTGCCGGCGGCCAGGCCGCCGAGCCAGTGGAAGCAGACTCCGAGGAAGGGATTGGGGATCATTTTTCGGGGTTGGAAAAGGTGCGGCTGCCGGAAAGCGGGGCTGCCGAGCCGTGGACGGGGTCAGTCTCGGTGACGGCGCCAATGGTTCGGCGCCTGGCCGTAGTGCTTCTTGAATGCGGCCGAGAGGTGATAGGGCGACGCAAAGCCGAGCCTGTCGGCGATCGTCTGGAGGCTGTCGGATGAGTTTCCGATCAGCCGGCGTGCCTTCTCGAGGCGCATCTGCCGCACGTACTGGTACGGCGCCAGCCCGGTGTGGCGCTTGAATTCCCGCCGGAAATAGGAGTAGGCGACCCCGAGCTCACGAGCCAGGCCGGGAATCGCCGGCGGCTGGTCCACCGCCTCCGCGAGCAGGCGCTCGGCCCTCGCCACAAAGGCCGCGATGGGGCGCGGGGCGGCGCGCAGGCGCGGCGCCTCGACGACCAATGCCAGGACGTGCAGGCCCAGGGCCGCCGCCTCCGGGTCAAAGCCCGTGGTCGCGCCGCAGAGTCGCGCCTGGATCCTGTCCATGAGCGCCTCCAGCTCGAGGGCCCGCTCCATCGGAACCACGGCGCGCGCCGGGCTGAGAGCCCCCTTCTTGCAGAGGATCTCGACGGTCCTTCCCTGAAGCTCGACCCATTGCTCGGTCCAGCCGGCCTCGGGATCCGGCGCATACCGGTGCCAGACCCCCGGCAGCACGACAAGCGCCGTCCCTGCGCCGACACGGACAAGCCCCGTCGCCCGTGACTCAAACAGGCCCCGTCCCTCCGCGATGAACACGATCTGGCAGGCCCCGAGCACGCGTCCGGTTTCCCAGTTGAAATGGTGATCGGGCGGATGGCCCGCGGGCGGGTAGGGCGAACCGGCCGGACAGCCCTGGCGACCGCCGGCCGTGACGGCGAGTCCCCAGGCCTCGGATTCGGGCGTGTTCAGGAGGTAGCGGCGATAATCGGGGCGCGCTCGCATGCAGGGTCAATTTATGAATGATAAAGGTCAATCCGGGCATTCCAAGTCAAGTTTCAATGGGCTACCGTGACCCTCCGCCATCCCCAAGGCACTTTCCCGGGAGTGTCAGAAACTGCATCAAGCGCTTTTTTCCGGGCCCCCAAACCACCTCCATGACCCCCTCCCTATACCCTGCCGCCCGCGAGGCCTACGCAGCAGCGGGCTCCGATGCCGAAGCCGCGCTGGCCACCCTGGCCGTGACGCCGATTTCCATCCAGTGCTGGCAGGGCGACGACGTCGGCGGCTTCGAGCGGCCGGGAGCGACGCTTGAGGGCGGCGGAATCCAGGTGACCGGCAGCTATCCCGGCAAGGCCCGCACGATCGGCGAGCTCCGAAGCGACCTCGATTTCGCATTCGGGCTCATCCCCGGCCGCCAGCGCGTCAACCTGCACGCGATCTATGGGGACTTCGGAGGCAGGACGATCGAGCGGAACGCGATCGGCCCCGAGCATTTCTCGAGCTGGATCGAATGGGCGAAATCAAGACGCGTCGCGCTGGATTTCAACCCGACCTTCTTTTCCCACCCGCTCGCCGCGGATGGGTTCACGCTGTCGCACCGCGACCCCTCGGTGCGAAAGTTCTGGATCGAGCACGCCATCGCCTGCCGGCACATCGGCGCCGCGATGGGCCGCGCGATCGGCAAGCCCGCGGTGACCAACCTTTGGATTCCCGACGGCCTCAAGGACCTCCCGGCCGACCGCAAGGCGCCGCGCGAGCGCCTGATGGAGGCCCTCGACACAGTGTTCAAGGAGCCGATCGACCCGCTCCTTCAGCTTGATGCCATCGAGAGCAAGCTGTTCGGGATCGGGTCCGAGAGCTATGTCGTCGGCTCGCACGAGTTCTACCTGGGCTATGCCGTCAGCCGGCAGAAGATGATCTGCCTCGACATGGGGCATTTCCATCCCTCCGAGTCCGTGGCCGACAAGATCAGCTCCGTCCTTCAGTTCGTTCCCGGCCTCCTGCTCCACCTGAGCCGCGGCGTCCGGTGGGACAGCGACCACGTCGTGCTGTTCGACGATCCGACCCGCGCCATATTCGAGGAGGTGGTGCGCGGCGGCTTCCTTCCCCGCACGCACATCGGTCTCGATTATTTTGACGGCAGCATCAACCGCGTGGCGTCATGGGTCATCGGGGCGCGCAATGCCCTGAAATGCCTGCTGGCGGCGCTGCTCGAGCCCTCCGCCCGGCTGAGGCAATCCGAGGATTCCGGGGACTACACGGCGCGCCTCGCGCAGATTGAGGAGAACAAGACGCTTCCGTTCGGGGCGGTCTGGGACGAGCACTGCCGGCGGCAGAACGCGCCGGCCGACCGTGCCTGGATTTCCGAGGTTCAAATCCACGAGCGCGACGTGCTAAGCTCCCGCCGCTGAGGCACGCATGAAAAAATCCTACCGGCATGTGAATTACGCCTGGGACGACGCCAAGGCTGCGTCCCTCGATCCCGTGGGCCGCCTTGTCTACCGCTCCAATCTCCTCGGGAGCGACCAGAGGATCACGAACACGGGCGGCGGGAACACGTCCTCCAAGCTCCAGGAAAACGATCCGCTGAGCGATCGGAGGCTGGAGGTGCTTTGGGTGAAGGGCTCGGGCGGCGACCTCCGCACCAGCACGAGGGAGGGCTTCTCGTCCCTCTACCAGGAGAAGCTTGTCGGGCTGAAGCGCACCTACGCGGCACACCCCGAGAGGGGCCTCAAGTCGCCGGCCGAGGACGACATGGTGGGGATGTACGCCCATGCGACCTTCAACCTCAACCCGAGGGCGCCCTCGATCGACACGCCGCTGCATTCCTTCCTGCCGGGCCGCCATGTCGACCACATGCATCCGAACGCGATCATAGCGATCGCCGCATCCGCCCACTGCGAACGCCTGACCCAGGAGATCTTCGGGGGCGAGATGGCCTACGTGCCCTGGATGCGGCCGGGCTTCGAGCTCGGCCTGGCGATGCAGGAAATCGTGACAAAGAGCCCGAACGTCAGGGCCATCATGATGGGCCAGCACGGCTTCATCTCCTGGGCCGACAACGACCTGGAATGCTACGAGGCGACGCTGGACTTCATCGAGAGGGCCGCCGCCTGCATCGATTCGCGCTACGAGGCAAAGGGCGGCGACGCCGCCGCCTTTGGCGGTGCGAAGCACGCGTCGCTGGACGGGGACGGGCGGCGCGCCGTCCTTTCGGCGATCCTCCCCTGGCTGCGGGGCCGGATTTCCGGGGAGAGGCGCTTCATCGGGACGGTTCACGACGACGCCAGCGTCCTTAGATTTGTGAACTCCCGGGACGCGGCGCGCCTTTCCGCGCTCGGAACGTCCTGCCCCGACCACTTCCTGAGGACGAAGATCAAGCCGCTCCTCGTCGACTGGGACCCGCAGGAAGGGGACATCGCTGCCCTGAAGTCGAAGCTGGAGTCGGGCCTCGAGGGATACCGGAGGGACTACGAGGCCTATTACAAGAAGTGCCGGCATCCCAATTCGCCCGCGATGCGCGACCCGATCCCGACGGTCGTTCTCATTCCGGGCGTGGGGCTCGTCGCCTGGGGAAAGGACAAGTCCGAATCGCGCGTGACCGCCGAGTTCTACACCTGCGCCATCGAGGTCATGCGCGGGGCGGAGGCGATCGACCGCTACGTCGCGCTTCCGCAGCAGGAGGCCTTTGACATCGAGTACTGGCTTCTCGAGGAGGCAAAGCTGAGGCGCATGCCGCCGGAGAAGGAGCTTGCGAGGCAGGTGATCATCGTGGTTGGCGCCGGATCCGGAATCGGCCGCGAGACGGCCCTCCGCCTTGCGAGGGAGGGCGCGCAGATCGTGTGCGTCGATGTCAACGAAGGCGCGGCCCAGGCGACCGCGGGGGAGATCACCGGGAAGAACGGGGTCGGGATCGGCGTCGCCGGGACGGGCCTCTCGGCCTGCGGCCCCGCGATCGGGCTCGCCTCAAACATCACCGACCGAGCCAGCATCCGCAGGATGCTTGACCAGGTCGCGATCGCCTACGGCGGCTTTGACTCGATCTGCATCACCGCCGGCGTCTTTTCGCCGAGCGACGCGACCGGGCGCATCCCCGACGACAAATGGGCCCATACGTTTGAAATAAACGTCACCGGCAGCTACCTGGTCGCCGATGAGGCCGCGAGGACGTGGAGGGAGCAGGGACTCCGCGGAAACCTCGTCCTGACGACCTCGGCCAATGCGGTAGTCGCGAAGAAGGGCTCGCTTGCCTACGACGCGTCTAAGGCCGCGGTGAGCCACCTGGTGCGCGAGCTGGCCGTTGAACTCGCTCCCCTGGTGCGGGTGAACGGTGTCGCGCCGGCCACGGTCGTGCAGGGCAGCGCGATGTTCCCGCGGGAGCGCGTCGTGGGCTCGCTGGCGAAATACGGCATCCCCTTTGCCGACGGAGAGTCGACCGAGTCGCTCGTGGCCAAGCTCGCCCGGTTCTACGCGGACCGGACGCTCATCAAGGCGCCGATCATGCCCGCCGACCAGGCCGAGGCGTATTTTCTGCTCGTGGGCCAGCGGCTCTCCAAGACGACCGGCCAGGTCATCGCGGTGGATGGCGGGCTGACCGAGGCGTTCCTCCGCTGAGATGAAGCCGGTGCACTGCGCCGCCGTCGACCTGGGGGCATCCAGCGGGCGCGTCATCGTCGGAAAGTGGGCCGGTCGTGGGCTGGCGCTCACGGAGGTGCACCGGTTTCCGAACCAGTTTCGCCCGCTTGCCGGGCACGAGTACTGGGACCTCCCGTATATCTGGAGCGAGGTGCGGGCCGGCCTGGCCAAGGCGAGGAGGGAATTTCCCGGGCTCGCATCGATCGGCGTCGATTCCTGGGCCGTCGACCACGTGCTGGTCGGACGGAACGGCCGGCCCGTGTTTCCGGTCCACGCCTATCGCGACACCCGCACCACCTCACCCTCGGAAAGGCTCGGCCGGAGCGGAATCGACCGGGTGTACGCGCTCACCGGGATCCCGAATTATCCCTACAACACAAGCCTGCAGCTCCAGGAGACGCTGCGCGCGTGCCCACGGATGGCGGACGTGGCCGCGCGCTGCCTCTTCATCTCGGACTACCTTAACTTCCTTCTCTCCGGGCGGATGGTGAACGAATTGTCGATCTGCAGCCATTCCCAGCTCATCGACGTCAGGGGACGGGGTTGGTCGCAAGGAGCGCTGGAGTTTTTCGGCATTCCGCCGCGGCTGTTCGGCAGACCCGCGCTCTCGCCGCAACGGCTCGGGCCGGTTGCCGGCATCCCCGAGTTGAAGGGCGTCGTCTCGCTGCTGGTTCCCGGCCATGACACCGCCTGCGCGTTCGCGGCGATGCCGGCGGCGGAGGACGGCTCGGACCTGTACCTGAGCTCCGGCACCTGGTCGCTCCTTGGTCTCGAGAGCGAAAGACCCCTGCTGGGCGCCGATGCCCTCGCCAACCGGATCTCAAATGAGCGGATGGGCGACGGACGGTACCGGCCCCTCAAGAGCTGCCTGGGCCTCTGGCTCCTGGAACGGACGCTGCCCGCATTCAGCTCGCGGCCGAGGACGGCCTCCGCATGGCGCCGCCTGATCTCGGACGCGGCCAGGGGGCCCGCGCCAGACACGCTCCTCGACGTCGCCGATTCGGCGCTTTTCAATCCGCCCTCCATGCGCGCGGCCATCGACGCCCAGCTTGGGAGGCGGGGCGCCCGGGCGCCGCGGCACCTCACCGGCTACGTCAGGCTCATCTGCGACTCGCTGGGCCGGGGCCACGGCAATGCGGTGCGGGCCTTCGAGCGCCTCGCCGGCCGCGCCTTCAGGCGCGTCCTGATCGTCGGCGGCGGATCCCAGAACCGGCTCCTTTGCCAGGCCACGGCGGACGCAGCCGGCCTGCCGGTCGCGTCGTTTTCGCTCGAGGGATCCGCCGTGGGCAACATCGCGGCCCAGCTTATCGCACTCGGGGAGGTGCCCGACATGGACACATTTCGGGCCATGCTCTCGCGGCGGCTCAAGTCCGTCGACTTCTCGCCTCGATAGGATGCGACTCGTCGCCGATGACCTCACCGGGGCGCTCGATGCGACCGCGCAGTTTGTGGGCCGGGGGCGGCCGATTCCGGTCTTCCTCGACGGATGCCTGCCGGCGGCGTTGCCAGCGGACTTCGCGATTGACGCCGGCACGAGGGAGAAGGGCGCCGCTTCCGCCGCGGCCACCGCCGCGCGCCACGCGCCTCACTTAGCCCCGAGGGCAGGCGCAATCGCCTTCAAGAAGATGGACAGCCTCCTTCGCGGACATTGCGGCCTCGAGCTTGTGGCCACCCTTGGGGCCGTGAAGGTCGCCCACTGCGTGGTTGCGCCTGCATTTCCGTTCCACGGGCGCGCGACCCGCGGAGGGCTGCAGTTCGAGTCGCGCGGGGGCTCGTGGCACCGGGTCGGGGAGGACCTGAGGGCGACGCTGGAATCGCGGGGAATTGAAGTGCGCCTGGCGAGAGCGGGAGACCCGGTGCCCGCGGGCACCAGCCTGTGGGACGCGGAATCGCACGAGGACCTCCGCATCATCGCGGACGCCGGCCGGGAGCTGCCCGAGCCGGTGCTTTGGTGCGGCAGCGGCGGCCTGGCGGCGGCGCTCGCACGCGGCGAGCCTCCCGCCGTGGCCGTCCTTGGGCGGCCGCTTCTCGGACTTTTCGGCTCGGACCACCCGGCGACGGCGGCCCAGCTGGCCGCGTGCGCCGGGAATGTCGTCAGGCTGAAGGATGGCGGCGCCGAAGGCGCAGCCCTCGTGTCGGCGCGCCTGGCGACCGCCGGCATCTGCCTGGTCGCATTCGACCTTCCGGCGGGCACGGCGCGAGCCGCGGCATCCGGGCTCATCGCGCGCGAGATCGCCCGGCTTTCGGAACGCATCCCGCCGCCGCGCAGCCTGCTGGTTTCCGGCGGGGAGACGCTGCGCGCGCTGTGCCATTCCCTGGGGGTGGACCGTCTCGACGTGGTTGGCCAGGTGATCCCCGGTGTGCCGGTCTCCGTGATCGGCGGCGGCCGCTGGGACCGCGTGCGGGTCGTGTCGAAATCGGGCGCTTTCGGCGAGGATTCCCTGCTTCGTGGGATCCTCGGCCTGGAGGACGCCCACGCCGGGACAAGGGCCGCTCAGTCGTAGCTGCCGAAGTTCGCGCGCGCCTTCGCCTCGTCGAACTCGCCCTCCCAGCGGGCCACGACCACGCTCGCCAGGCAGTTGCCGACCACGTTCACGGAGGTGCGCGCCATGTCGAGCAGCGCGTCGACCCCGAGGATCATCGCGGCGCCCTCGAGCGGGAGGCTGAACGACTGCAGCGCCGCTATCAGCACGACCAGCGACGCGCGGGGCACCGCCGCGACCCCCTTTGACGTGAGCATGAGCGTGACCATCATGGTTGCCTGCTGGGCGAGGCCAAAGTGGATGCCCGTCGTCGTCTCCGCCGCCTGGGCGACAAAGACCGACGCCACCGCGAGGTAGAGCGTCGAGCCGTCGAGGTTGAACGTGTAGCCCGCCGGCAGCACGAACCCGACGATGCCCCGAGGCACCCCGAAATGCTCCATCAGGTCGAACGCCTTCGGCAGCGCCGCCTCGCTGTTTGCGGTGGCGAACGCGATTGCGAACGGCTCTCTCGCCGCGCGGCAGAACGGCTTGAGCGGCACCCTCGCGACCCGGATGACCGTGCCGAAGACGAGGACCACGAACACCGCGAGGGCGAGGTAGAGGGTCAGCACGAGCTTCCCCAGGGCCAGCAGGGCGCCGAGACCCTGGTGGCCGACGGTGACGGCGATGGCGGCTCCGACGCCGAAGGGCGCGAGCCTCATGACGATGCCCGCGAACTTGAACATCACCTGCGTGAGACTCCCGCAGAACGCCAGCATGGGCTTCCCGGAGTCTCCCGCGGCGATGACGGCCATCGCGAAGATGACGGAGAACGCGACGACCTGCAGGACGTCGTTTCGCGCCATCGCGTCCATGATGCTCGTTGGAAAAACATGCAGGAGGGTTTCCACGAGCGTGAGCGGCCTGGCCTGCGCCGCGGCCCCAAGGGCCGCGGAGCTCCCCGCGAGCCTCACGCCCACGCCCGGCCCTATGAAGTTGACGGCGGCCAGGCCCACCGCGAGGGCTGCGGTGGTGACGACCTCGAAATAGAGAAGCGTCTTCGCGCCGATCCTTCCCACCTTCCTTATGTCCCCGGTGCCTGCGATGCCCTGCACGATGCTTCCGAACACGAGCGGCCCGATCATAAGCTTTACGAGGTGCAGGAAGACGTCGCGGACGAGCTCGAGCCACCTGTTCCAGGCCGCCTGGCCGGCCTCGGGCATGCGGTTCAGCCACCAGCCAAGCAGGCAGCCCAGGACAAGCCCCAGCAGGATCTGCCGGGTCAGCGTGAGTTTCCAGGGTTTCATGGGCGATCCAGGGGCGGCCGGACTGGCGGAAACCATTGTCCATTCTTTCAGCGGCCCGCGCGGACGCCAAGCCCGAAGACCCGGCCGCCGGCCAAAATGGATCGACTCCCCGCCCGGCACGGGCAATTTTCGTGGGAGTGACCCCTGCCGTTTTCAGGTACGCCCTCGCGATGACAAGCATGGCCCTTTCCCTCGGGGCTGAACCAGCCAACCTAAGGCTGTGGCCCGGCGCGGCGCCCGGCGACACGGGCACCCTCGGCGAGGAGTACGACATGACCAAGCCGTCCAACGACCTGGTCGCGGGCAAACGGGTCATCCGGATCGGCAATGTCTCGACGCCGACGATCACCGTGTACCGGCCGCCCGCGGACAAGGAGACGGGCACCGCGATCCTGGTGTGCCCCGGCGGCGGCTACAACATCCTCGCGCTGGACCTCGAGGGCACGGAGGTCTGCGACTGGCTGAACTCGATCGGCGTGACTGCCGTGCTGCTGAAATACCGCGTCCCGAAGCGCGACGGGCAGGCTCCCTACGTCGCGCCGCTGCAGGACGCGCAGCGGGCCCTCGGCCTTGTGCGGTTTCACGCGAAGGACCTGGGGATCGATCCCGCGCGCATCGGCGCGCTTGGCTTTTCCGCGGGCGGCCACCTCGTCGCGACGCTCAGCGCCGCCTCGGGCGGCCGATCCTATCCGCGCCTGGACGACGCCGACGAGGCGAACTGCTATCCCGACTTTCAGCTCCTTATCTATCCTGCCGGGCTAGAGAGGGAAGGCGCGAGTTATGGGATCGCCCCCGAGGTCGGCGTGAACCACGACCCCCCGCCGACGTTCATCGTGATGGCGCAGGACGACCCGATTCGCGTTGAGAACGCGCTCGTCTACGCGGTGGCGCTCCAGCAGGCGAAGGTGCCGATGGAGCTGCACGTGTATCCCACCGGCGGCCATGGCTTCGGGTTGCGGCCGACGAAGGATTTCGTGACCACCTGGCCGCAGCGCGCCGCCGACTGGATGCGGAGCCGCGGGCTTCTCGAGCGGAGGTGAGCCCTCCCGTCGTTGGCATGACCCGGATCGACCCATGAAACGCCGCCGCGCCGCAAATCCATGAAAAAAATCCTGATCCTTCCGCTCCTTTGGATGGGAATCACGTGCGCCCGGTCGGAGGAGGACGCCCCGCCGGTGCGCCTGGCCATCGTCGGCCTGGTCCACGACCATGTCGGGGGGATGCTCCCCGAACTGGCCAAGCGCCGCGATGTCCGGCTGGTGGGAATCGTCGAGCCGGACCAGGAGGTGGTGGCCTACTACGCCGACCATTTCCACCTCGACCCGTCGCTGTTCTTCCCGAGCATCGAGGCCCTCGTCGCGAAGAACAAGGTGGACGCCGTCGCCACGTTCACGTCGACGTTTGACCACCGGCGGGTCGTCGAAGCGTGCGCTCCCCTCGGCATCGATGTCATGATGGAAAAGCCGCTCGCGGTGAACATGGAGCACGCGCGGGCGATCTCCGCCGCCGCCAGCAAGGGAAAGATCCAGGTCATCGTGAACTACGAGACCACGTGGTATCCGAGCGCCCACCGTGCCTACGACATCGTCCACGGCCAGGACAACGCCATCGGCGACCTGCGCAAGATCGTGGTCTGCGACGGGCATATCGGCCCGAAGGCGATCGGATGTTCCCCCTTTTTCCTCAAGTGGCTGCTGGATCCCAAGCTGAACGGCGGGGGCGCCCTCATGGACTTTGGATGTTACGGGGCCGACCTCGTCACGTGGCTCATGGAAGGCAGGCGCCCGACGGCCGTCTTCGCCGTGACCCAGAACTTCCAGCCCGAATCCTATCCGAAGGTGGACGACGAGGCGACGATCGTGCTCACCTATCCGCGGGCCCAGGCCATCATCCAGGCCTCCTGGAACTGGGCCTCCGGCCGGAAGGACATGGACATCTATGGCCAAAAGGGCTCGTTGTGGCTCCCGAACCGGGATTCCCTGTTCATGCGGATTGGCGACAGGCCCGAGGCCCGCCAGGCCGCGCCGGCGCTTGCTGATCCCAACGCGGATTCGCTCTCGTACCTCGTGGCCGTCGTGCGAGGCAGGATCCAGCCCTCGGGGCTTTCATCGCTCGACGTGAACATGGTCGTCACCGAGATCCTCGACGCGGCGAAGGAGTCGGCGCGCACGGGCAAACGCATCGACCTTGGCGGCGATCCGTCGAGGTAACGCGGAGCGGTTCAGCCCCCGGCGGCGCGAGCTTGGCTAGCTAGCCCGGGAGATCGGGTGGCGGAGCGGGCAGCACAGCCACCTCCGCTGGCGGATTGCCGCGTATCCAGTTCCAGATCCTCTTGAAGTACCTCGCAAGGGCCAGCGCGCCGATGATGATGAATTTCTTCAGCGCCAGGATGCCCACCCAGAGTCCCTTGAGCAGGCCGGCCTTCACGGCAATGCCGCCGGCGACGAGGGCGGCGATGCCGTAGGTCGCCACCTTGTCCGTGCCCTGTCTGAAATCGGCATACCGGTTTCCTTCCCTGAAATCGACCATTGAGAGCAGGGTGGGGGTGGCCTCCTCAACCTGCTTCAGCTGGGACATGACGGCGATCGTGTTCAGCACGAGCACGCCGCGGCGGCCCAGGATGCGGATGTTGTAGTTGAGGGTGTTCTGGGGTTCCGCGCCGAACTTGATCTCCTGCGCCCAGTACAGCTTGTGCGCGGCTGGGTCATAGCGCGGCGGGGCCGCCCAGCCGACGAATTCGACCGAAGGATAACCCGCTTTCTCACGGGCCTTGCTGGCAACCTTCGTGCCCTCCTTCATTTTCTGGAGCAGCTCGTCATAGTTGATCTTGCTCGCGTCATCATCCTTTACGTACCCGTCCTCGATGAAGGTCAGGACGACCGCCCAGCTTGCGGCGTGCAGCGGGTCGAAGTTCGCGGGCACGATCATCCCGAGCGTTTCCTTCTGCTTCGGGTTACCCCAGATTTTCTCAAGGACCGTCTCGGCGTCCGCGGGGTCTATGTACCTGAAGCCTTCGGGGAGAGTCACCGTTGCCAAGCCGCCCTTGAGAGAGACAGACCCGGTCTGGAGGTGAATCGAACTGGCGAGCCTGCGAGCCTCGGCGATGCGGGCGGCGCGATCAGGCGTCGGCGGGTCGGATGAAAACAGCGGGCCGCCCGCCAGGGAGGCCGCCAGCACAAGAATGAAGCGGGAGAGTTTCATGGCTCCTGGTCAGCGGACAGAGGCAAACAGGATGCCCGTGACCGCCGGCAGCAGTTTCGGCAGGATTGGCGGAATCAGCTGCGATGCGACCAAAATGCCCGCGTATCGCAGGATGGGGTGGCGGAGCACCTCGGAGTATTTTTTCGCCGCCCCTGCCGGGAGCAGCAGGAGGGGCGCGTTGCTCCCGTCGAGCGGGGGCAGCGGAATCAGGTTGAAGAGGCAAAGCAGCAGGTTGAGCGAAAGGAAAATGCTCAGCAGCTGGGCGGCCAATCCCATGATCCCGTCACCGGAGCTTACGGCTAGGCGGGACATCGAGAGCACGTAAGGGGCTCCGAACACCCCCCATTCATAACCCAGCCGGATGAGCAGGCCCGCGATCAGGGCCAGCGCCAGGTTGGTGCTGGGTCCGGCGAGCGCCATGAGCGCGGCCCGGCGGGGATGCTCCCGGGCCCATGCCAGGTTGTACGGCGCGCTGGCCCAGCCGACGATCCATCCGCCGAGGTACCACGACAGGATCGGAACGACGACCATGCCGAAGGGTTCGCGCCTGATGTGGGGCACGGGGTTCAGGGTGACCTGTCCGCCCTTCTCGGCGGTCGAATCGCCCAGGCGGTGGGCCACCCAGGCGTGCGATGCCTCATGACAGACCGTCGAGAACAGGAACGCCCCGTACCACATGGCGCCGCTCGCGAGGTCGTGTTCCATCGCGGGAGCCTAAAAACCGCGGGGAATGCAAGGCAAACCTTGCCGGGACCGGCCATTCGCATGGCGAATGGGAGGATCGCCCGCAAGTATCCTGGACGAGGAACCCCCTCGTCCTACTTGCCGCTGCCATCGATTGTGCCTAGCGTCTGGCCGGACATCGATTACACGGGACAGCCCGATAACCCGCAGCCAGGACCCCCCCATGATACATCCCAGACTTACCCTAGCATTGATCGCCGCCGCCATGGCGTTGCCGCTGAACGCCCAGCAAACCCGGAAAAGCCCGCACGAGACCGTGAGCACCGTCATCGGCGATCGAAACACCGGAAACCGCGTCACCCTCATCTATGGGCGCCCCTACACAAAGGATCCGAACTCGGGAGCGCCCCGCAAGATATGGGGGGGCCTGGTGCCCTGGGGCGAGGCCTACCGCCTGGGCGCGGACGAGGCCACGCTCCTCGTCACCCAGCAGCCCATCGTGATCCAGGGGGTCACCGTTCCGGCCGGCACGCACATGCTATACATGGTTCCCTCGGAAAGCGGGACCTCGAAGCTCGCGATCAGCACCAACGTCGGGGGATGGGGCGAACCCGTGGACGAGACCCACGATCTTGCGAGGGTGGACCTGAAGAAGGAGGCCCTCGAAAAGCCGGTCGACCAGCTCACGCTGGCGATAGAGAAGGCGCCGGAGGGCGGCGGCGCGCTCAGGATCATGTGGGAAAACACCCAGTTCACCGTCCCGTTCAGGGCGCCGGGGCCGCGCCTGGACATCCCCGCGGCCAGCCCGGCCTCCACGATCAAGCAGCGCGTGGGCGTCACCGACATCGAGGTGGTCTATTCGCGCCCCGGCATGAAGGGACGCGAGGTGTTCGGCGGCCTCGTGCCCTATGGCGAGGTCTGGCGGACCGGCGCAAACAACGCCACGCTGATCTCCTTCAGCACGCCGGTCACCTTCCAGGGCACCCGCGTCGAAGCAGGGAGCTATGAGCTCTTCACCATTCCCGGAAAGGACGAGTGGACGGTCATCCTGCAGAAGGCCGCCAAGCAGTGGGGCGCCTATGTGTACGACCAGAAAAACGACGTTGCGCGCGGAACCGTCAAGCCCGTCGACCACCCCGAGGCGGTCGAGACGTTCGCGATCAACTTCGCCGATCTTCGCGACGACTCGGCCACGCTCAACCTCGTCTGGGACCGGACACGCGTTCCGGTCAAGCTCGAGACGGACGTCGTGAGCACGCTTGTCCCGCAGATCGAGGCCGTGATGGCTAGTCCGGGCGGCAAGAAGCCGTACGTGCCGGCCGCCATGTTCTACCTGGATCACAACCTCGACCTCAAAAAGGCCCTGGGCTGGATGGACGCCGCGATTGCCGAACAGCCCGACTTCTACCCGATAATTTACCGGAAAGCCCTGATTCAAGCCAAGATGGGAGACAAGGAAGGGGCGATTGCGACCGCCAAGCAGTCGATGGACCTCGCAGCCAAGGCCACCGGGCAGGCGAAGGATGAATACATCCGCTTGAACGAGGCGGTCATCGCAGGCCTTAAGTGATCGGGACCGTCCCTCCAACCTCCCGACGCAGTCCGAGGACGGCGCCCGTCCTGCTGTTCGCGGCGGCCGGCGCCGCCCTGCTCGGCTGCTCGGTCCCCGCCGCCGAGCCTGCGCCGGCATCCGCCCCGGCGCCGGGCCAGGTCATCCTGCAGGAGCTGCGCAGCTTTCGGGAATTTGGCAGCGTTCTCTACGTCGCCGCCCATCCGGACGACGAGAACACCCAGCTCATCACCTACCTCGCCCGGGGCCGCGACTACCGGACCGCCTACCTGTCGCTCACGCGCGGCGACGGCGGCCAGAATGTGCTCGGGCCCGAGTTCGGCGACCTGCTGGGGGTGATCCGCACCCAGGAACTGCTGGCCGCCCGGCGCGTCGACGGCGGCAGGCAGTTCTTCAGCCGCGCGCGGGATTTCGGGTATTCGAAGGACTATCGCGACACGTTGACGAAGTGGGACCACCAGCAGGTTCTCTCCGACATCGTGCGCGTGATCCGCGTGTTCCGGCCCGACATCATCATCACGCGCTTCCCCCCGCAGCCCAGCAACACGCACGGTCACCACACGGCGTCGGCCGACCTTGCGGTGGAAGCCTTCAGCCTCGCCGGCGACCCCAAGGCATTTCCGGAGCAGCTTGGCGCGCTCACGCCATGGCGGCCCCTGCGGATCCTGTGGAACGGCTATGGTCCCAGTCTCGGCGGCGGCCAGCCCGCCCCTGGCGCGCTGCAGATCGGAATCGACGGCACCGATCCGGTGACGGGGGCGTCCTTCGCCGTCATCGCGGCGCGCAGCCGCTCCATGCACAGGACGCAGGGCTTCGCCAATTTCTCGGTGGCATCGGGCGGGAGCGGGCCCCGGATCGAGTCCTTCCAGGTGCTCGGCGGCGCGCCCGCCGAAAAGGACATCATGGACGGCGTCGACACCACCTGGGGCCGCGTGCGCGGCGGGGAGGAAGTCGGGCGGCTGGCCGGCGAGATCATCGGGAAGTTTGACGCGGCCGACCCCGCCGCGAGCGTCCCGGCCGTTCTGGCGTTGCGAGCCCGGCTTTCCGCGCTGGCCGCGGACCCGGTGGTCGACGAGAAGCGCCGCCTGCTCGACCGCATCCTCCAGGCGTGCCTCGGCCTCTCCGTCGAGACCGTGGTCTCCCAATCCGAGGTTGTGCCGGGCGAGGCCCTCAAGATGCGGCACACCGCGATCGTGCGCTCGGCGGTCCCTGTGCGCTGGGCGGCGGTCCGCTACCCCGGGATCGGTCGCGAGGCGGACCGCGCGATCGAGCTCCGGCCCAACGAGACCGCGGTGCGCGAGGCCACCCGGACGCTCCCGGCGGCCACGCCGCTGAGCCAACCCTACTGGCTGCGCGAGGAAGGCACGCCCGGCATGTTCCGGGTGGATGATCCGGCGCTGATCGGCCTGCCGGAAAACCCGCCGGCGGTCCCGATAGAGGACGTCTTCACGGTGGGCGGCCAGACCCTGGTCGTCGCGGACGAGGCCGTGCAGGCCACGGCCGACCCTGCGAAAGGCGAGGTGAGGAGGCGCCTAGACGTGATCCCGCCCGTTTCCCTGAGCTTTTCCGCGGCCGTGGACCTGTTTGCGCCCGGCTCGAGCCGCAAGGTGGCCGTCGAGGTCGTCTCGGCGCGGGTCGGCGCGGCCGGAACGCTTCGGCTCGAGGCTCCCGCCGGCTGGCATTCCTCGCCGGCAGCGCAGGCGTTCCGCCTCGCGGCACCGGGGGACCGCGCCCAGTTCAGCTTCACCGTGACGGCTCCCGCGTCCCCGGCGGCCGGGCCGATCAGGGCACGCGCGGACGTCGACGGCGTGAGCTACGGCAACGAGCGCATCGAGATCAACTACAGCCACATCCCGCCGCAGCTCCTGCAGCCGCCCGCGCGCCTGAAGGCGGTCAGCCTGGAACTGGCGGTCCGCGGCCACGGCGTCGGCTATCTCCCGGGCGCGGGCGACAGCGTCGCCGAAAGCCTGGAGCAGATGGGCTATGCGGTCACCCGCCTCACGGGCGCCGATCTCACCGCCGAAAGGCTCAAGGGCCTTGACGCCGTGGTGATCGGCGTGCGCGCGTTCAACACGAGGACCGACCTCGTGCCCCAGCTGCCGGCGCTCTTCGCCTACGTCGAGGCGGGGGGCACCGTCGTCGAGCAGTACAACACGCCGAACACCCTCAAGACGACGCAGCTCGCGCCCTACGACCTCAAGCTTTCGCGCGACCTGCCGCACTACCGGGTGACCGACGAGAGGGCCCCGGTCACGCTCCTTGTCCCGGAGCACCCGGCGTTCAACGTCCCCAACAGGATTGTGGCGTCCGACTTCGACGGCTGGGTGCAGGAGCGCGGCCTGGATTTCGCCAGCGAATGGGACGCCGGACACTTCACTCCGCTCATCGCCTGCAACGACGCGGGTGAGGCCCCGCTAAAGGGTGGGCTCCTCGTGGCCCGTTACGGGCGCGGATATTTCGTCTATACCGGCCTCTCGTTCTTCCGGCAGCTTCCCGCGGGCGTGCCGGGCGCGTACCGGCTGTTCGCCAACCTGGTCTCGCTGGGGAAATGAAGTCGCCTCCGGACGACGAGAGCACCGGGCTGCCGGGACTTCGGACCTGGCGCCGGGTCTACCTGTTCGTTCTCATCGTCTTTGTCGCCTGGGTCGGGCTCCTGACCGTGCTGACGCGGATGTATTCGTGAACGCGCTCGATTACCTCATCCTGGTCGGCTCCATGCTGGCCATCGCCGCCTACGGCATGTGGCGCACGCGGGGAAAGAGCGACTTCAACACCTACATGAAGGGCGCCCGTGAGACGCGCTGGCTGACGATCGGCCTTTCGGTCATGGCCACGCAGGCCAGCGCGATCACCTTCCTGTCCACCCCGGGCCAGGGCTATGGGAGCGGGCTCGGGTTCGTGCAGAACTACTTCGGGGCGCCGTTCGCGCTGATCATCATCGCGGCGGTCTTCCTTCCCATCTACAGGCGGCTCAAGGTCTACACGGCCTACGAGTACCTCGGCCACCGCTTTGACTCCAAGACGCGCCTGCTCGGCGCGGGGATGTTCCTGCTCCAGCGCGGCCTCGGGGCCGGCCTCACAATCTACGCCCCCGCGATCGTCCTTTCCACCGTCATGGGCTGGCGGCTGGACGCGACGATCATCTGCAGCGGCCTGCTCGTGGTCGTCTACACCGTCACCGGCGGCTGCGAGGCCGTGAGCCTCACCCAGAAGTACCAGATCGGGATCATCTTCGTCGGGATGATCGCTGCGTTCATCGTCCTGCTCGCGAAGCTGCCGCCCGGCCTCGGGTTCGCGGACACGCTCGCGCTGGCCGGCGGCTTCCACAAGCTGGGGGCGGTCGATTTTTCCCTGAACGTCGACCGGCGCTACACCGTCTGGTCCGGGCTCCTCGGCGGGATGTTCCTGGCGCTGTCGTATTTCGGCACCGACCAGTCGCAGGTGCAGCGGTACCTGAGCGGCGGATCGCTGCGCGAGAGCCGGCTCGGCCTCATGTTCAACGCCGTGTTCAAGATTCCCATGCAGTTCTTCATCCTGCTGCTGGGCGTCCTCATATTCGTCTTCTACCAGTTCGAGCGGCCCCCGGTCTATTTCAACCAGGCGGCGTGGAGCCACGAGGCCCAGCGCGGCTCGGGGGACCGCCTGCGCGCGCTTGACGCCGATTTCACCGCGGCGCACTCGGAGGAACGCAGGCAGCTCCATGCGTGGCTCGACGCCCGGCACTCCGGCAACGGCGCGGCCGAGGCCGCCGCCCGGGCCGCCTCCGAGNNGGCCGCCCGCACCGAGACAAAGGCGGTCCTTGGGCGCGCCGGATCGCGGGCCACGGCGAACGATTCGGACTACGTGTTCATCACCTTCATCCTGGACTACCTGCCGCACGGGCTGATCGGCCTGCTCGTCACGGCGTTTTTTGCCGCGGCATTGTCATCCAAGGCGGGCGAGCTCAACGCCCTCGGCTCGACGACGACCGTCGACTTCTACCGCCACGTGGTGAGGCGGGGCGCCGGCGACGCGCACTACGTGGCCGCTTCAAGGTGGTTCACGGCCTTCTGGGGCCTCGTGGCGATCGGCTTCGCCCTTTTCGCGCACCTCGCTGAAAACCTGATCCAGGCCGTGAACATTCTCGGATCGGTCTTCTACGGCGCCCCTCTGGGGCTTTTTCTCGTCGCCTTCTTCCTGAAGCGCGTCGGCGGGACGGCGGTCTTCTGGGCGGCCCTGGCGGCGCAGGCCCTTGTCTTCGCCCTCTGCTTCACAAGCATCTCCTACCTTTGGTACAACCTCATCGGCTGCGCGGCCTGCATCCTGTTCAGCCTCCTCCTCCAGGGCCTGATCGGGATGTCGGGCACCGGCGGCGCAAGGACGGCAACCCCGTGACGGCGCCCGTAATCTGCTTCGGCCAGCAGCCGTGCGGGTTCTTCCCGCGGCGGTTCCTGGCCGCGAAGATCGCTGCCGCCCGCCGCCTCAGGTCCGAGATCGGCGGCGAGATCGTCTTCTTCTTCCACGACAGCGACCACGACCCGCGCGAGACGCAGACCACGCTCCGCGACCGCAGGACCGGGGAACCGCACACGCTTAACTTCGCGTTTGAGAACAAGCTCCAGCGCAAGTTCTCCCCGCTCTACGCAAAGCGGATTCCCGCGGGCTGGCGCGACAAGACGGCCCGACAGCTCCCGGCCTTCGTCGATCCCCGATGGGTCGACGGGTTCAAGGGGGTGGAGGCGTCCAACGTGGCCGACTTTTGCCTGGAGATGTACCGCCTGATGGGGCTCCTCGAGGGGATTCGCATCGCGCGCTCGGGCGACCCCGCGTTCCGCCGCTCCGCGTTCGACGTGCCCGACTTCTTCGTGGACGTGCAGCATGATGGCGAAACGGTGCGCGCGCGATTCGTCGCTGGCGCGTTGCAACTGCACGAGGGTGGGGCTTCATTCGTGACTCTGCCCCCCGTTCCCTTCGACAAATCCCAGGTCAGCCCCGCCCGCGACTCGCGCCTCCGCTGGATGCAGTCCGTCGTGCGCTGCACGCACTATGTCGTGGGGGCCGGGGAAAAGGCCTACCTGCGCCCGGAGGAGGCGGGCGGCATAACCTTTGTCGACCGCGACGCGATCGACCGCCCGGATGAAGCCTACTGCGAAATCCCGGTTTGACTCCGCGCCGCTGCTGGCGTTCGGGGCCCATCCGGACGACATCGAGTTCGGCTGCGGGGGCATCATCGCCCGGGAGACGCTTGGCGGCCGGGCGGCGCACTTCGTCATCTGCTCGCGCGGGGAGTCCGCCACCCACGGCACGCCGGCCGAGCGCACGGAGGAGGCCAGGAAGGCCGCCGCCCTCCTCGGCGCGACCGTGGAGTTCGTCGAGCTGGACGGGGATGCGCAGCTCGAGGTGCGGGCCGCCCATGCGCTCAAGCTTGCGGCCGTCATCCGGAGGGTGCGGCCGGGGGTCGTCCTCGCGCCGAGCCTGGTGGAGAACCAGCATCCCGACCACCCGAGGCTCGGCCAGCTGGTGCGCGACGCGGCGCGGCTCGCCCGCTATGGGGGCGTGGTGAAGCTCCGTGCCAAGCCGGCCCATGCGATCGGCCCGCTGTTCTTCTACGCGGTCACGCCGGAGGCGGAGCCGGCGGGCGTCCTGCCGGTCCTGCTGGACATCTCCTCGCCGAAGGTCATCGCGGCCTGGATCGCCGCCATGGAGGCGCATGCCACGCAGCTGCGCACGCGAAACTACGTCGAGCTCCAGCTTGCCCGGGCCCGGGCGCAGGGCCTGCGCGCCGGCGTCGACCACGCGCAGCCGCTCTATCCCCACGACGCGCTCGTCTTCGACTCGCTTGCGCCGCTGACCCGGGCGGCGCGCCGCTTCTGACATGGAACCCGGGGGGCGCCTGAAGATCGGCATCACCTGCTACCCCTCCGTCGGCGGCAGCGGCATCCTCGCCTCCGCGCTCGGGGAGGAGCTCGCGCGCCGCGGGCACGAGGCGCATTTCATCAGCTACGAGCGCCCGTTCCGCCTGCCGGCCGACGCGCCGCGGCTGTACTTTCACCCCGTCGTGATCAACAGCTACGAGCTGTTCAAGTATCCCGACTACACGCTTCCCCTCTCGGTCAAGATGGCGGAGGTCAGCCGCGAACACGGCCTCGATGTCCTCCACGTGCACTATGCGGTCCCGCATGCCACGGCCGCGATCCTCGCGCGATCGATGCTTCCCGCCGGGCAAAGGCCCAGCGTGGTCACGACGCTCCATGGCACCGACACGACCCTCCTCGGCCGCGACGCCGGCTACGGCCCCGCGATCACGTACGCGCTGGACCGCTCGGACGCCGTGACGACCGTCTCCGCATACCTGGAGCAGGAGACGCGGCAGCTGCTGGCGGTGACGCGGCCGATCGACGTCATCCACAACTTCTTTGAGCCGCATCCTCCGAGGCGGCCCCGCGAGGAGGTGCGGCGGGAGCTGGGCGTGGGGTCCGAGGCGCTCCTGCTGCACTCGTCCAACCTCCGCGCTTTCAAGAGGATCGACCTCCTGCTCGAGAGCGTCGCCCGCATCCGGCCCCGGGATTCCTTCAAGCTCCTGGTCCTGGCGGGGGCCGCGTTCGAGCCTTTCATGGGCGACGTGCGGCGGCTGGGGCTAGAGGACCGCGTCATCGTCCGCGAGCACGTCAGCGACATCGAGGATTACCTGCAGGCGGCCGACATCGGGCTCTTCACCTCGGACATGGAGAGCTTCTGCCTGAGCATACTCGAGGCTATGTGCTTTGGCTGCCCGAGCGTCGCCACGGCGGTGGGCGGCATTCCCGAGGTGGTCGTGTCGGGTAGCTCGGGCGTGCTCGTGCCGCCTGGGGACGCCGGCGCCCTTGCGGAAGCCGTCGGGTCGCTGATCCGGGATCCCGGGCGCCGGGCCGCCCTGGGCGCCGCCGCGAGGCTGCGCGCGCGCGAGCTCTTTTCAGCCGATGCGATCGTGGGTCGATATGAGCAGCTCTATCGCCGGGTCCGCGGGATCCCGTAGGGCGCGCTGCCGCTATTCGACCCGCAGGGCCTCGTTCGGGTTGATCCTCGCCGCGTGGCGCGCGGGAAGGTAGCTCGCGAGCGCGGCGACGGCGGCCAGGAGGACGGAGACGGCGACGTAGGCCCACGGGTCGGTGGGCTTGAGCTCGAACAGCATGCTCACCATGTAACGGCTGAGAAGGATCGCGCTGACCAGCCCGACAACCAGCCCGATAGCGGTCTTCCAGAGGCCCTGGCGCATCACCATGGCGACAATCTGCGGCCGGGTGGCGCCGACGGCGCCCCGGATGCCAATCTCGCGCGTGCGCTGGGAGACGTCGTAGGCGAGCACGCCGTAGATGCCGAGCGCCGAAAGGAAAAGGGCCAGCGCGGCAAAGCTGCCGAGGAGCAGCATGACCGCGCGCCGGTTGTCGAAGGACTCGTCGATGGCCGTCTGCAGCTTCTGGGTCTCGAAGAGCGCTATGGCGGGATCGATGGCGCGCAGCTTCGCGCGGAGCGTCGACACGAGGTCGGCCAGCGGCCGGTCCGAGCGCAGGAAAAGGCTGATGCCGCCTGGGTCGGCCTGAAGCAGGGAAAAATACGAGAAGGGGATGTTGCTCCTGTCCTCCACGCCGTTGTGGGGAACGTTGCGGACCACGCCGATGATCACGGGCCAGTCGGCATCCTTGTCCGGGGGGCCCTGGAAGGTGAAGTGGGCCCCGACCGCGGATCGCCCCGGGAAATAGCGCTGGGCGAACTTCTCGTCGACGACGTACCTCCGCTGCGCGCCCTTCTCGGCATCCTGCTGCTCGAAGAACCTACCCTCCAGGAGCTGGATGTGCATCGCCTGGAAATAGCCGACGGAGACGCCGACCTGGAACGCCCCCGGCTGCGGCGAATCACGGGGCAGCTCATTCTCCTTCAGCGTGAGCGCGTTGATGTTCAACCCTCCCCGGAACGGGACGCCGTTGGAGAGCGCGGCGTCGGTGACGCCCGGGATCTCCTCGATGGCCTGGAGGAGGCGCCGCTGGAATGCCGCCCCCTGGTCCCCCTGCTGGTAGGAGCCGGGGATGGCCACGCGGCCCGTGACCATGTTCCGGGGGTCGAAGCCCGGGTTGACGGCGAGGGCGTTTGCAAAGCTGTGGATCAGGAGGCCGGCCCCGGTCAGCAGCACGAGCGCCACGGCCACCTGGCCCGTGACCAGGATGCTGCTGAGCGCGCGCACCCCGCGGCCGCCCGACGAGCTGCGCGTGCTCCGGTGGATCAGCTCCATCAGGTTTGTCCTCAGGATGTGGACGACCGGCAGCATCCCGATCAGGATCCCGACCGTGACCGAGAGGACGACCGTGAACCCAAGCACGCGGCCGTCGATCGCGAACGGCAGCATGTCGGGCAGCATCTTCGAGCTGAAATGGTTGATGGCGCGAACGACGCACCAGGCCAGGCCGGTGCCGAGGAAGGCGCCCGCAAGCGTCAGGAGGAGGCTCTCGATCAGGAGCTGCCGGGCGATTGCGCCCCGGCCGGCTCCCAGCGCGAAACGGACCGCGAGCTCGCCCTGCCGGCCATTCGCCCGGGTGAGGAGCAGGTTGGCGACGTTCACGCAGCCGATCAGGAGGACGAAGATCACCCCGCCCTGCAGGAGGTAGAGCGACGACTTGACCGGCTGCACGCGTTCGGCCTGGACGAGGCCGACCGCGATCTTGTGGCCCGCGCGGTCGAGGAACTCCTTGAACTGGGGGGACGCTGCATCGTAGTAACGCCGCTCCACCGCCGTCGCCTCGGCGAGGGCCTGGCTGGCGGTGACATCCGGCTTCAGCCGCGCATAGAGGGGCGTGTTCAGCGAGAAGCGGGCCTGCGGGAGCACCCACTCCGGCTTCCACGCCATCGGCTTTATGAATCGCACGCGCGCGTCGAATGCCTCGACCGACCGCGGCGCGACGCCGACGATATGGTACGTGTCGCCGTCGATCCGGATCGGCTTGCCTAGGACCCCGGGGTCCTCGTGGAAATGGGACTCCCAGAACGACTGCGTCAGCACGATCACCTTGTCCTCGCCCCAGCGGCTGTTCTTCACCGTGAAGAACTGGCCGATGACGGGCTTCACGCCGAGTATGTCGAACATGTCCGCCGTGCAGTACGCGCATTCAATCCTGTCAGCCGACCCCTCGTCGCCGACCATCGCGGTCGTTATTCCCCAGAGGCCCACGCCCTCGTAGGACACCGTGTTGGCCTTGTAGTCGGTGTACTGGACGGCGTTGCTCGGCATCTTGTTGAGGCCGGCCTTGGGGAACGTGTTGTATATCTCCACGATCCTCGCCGGGTGCGGGAAGGGCAGCGGCTTGAGCAGCAGCGCATAGACCATCGAGAAGATCGCCGTGTTGGCTCCGATGCAGAGCGCAAGCGTGAGCAGCGTGATCGCGGCGAAGCCGCGGTTCTTCCGGAGCATGCGCGCGGCGAGCCGCAGGTCGCCGGCCGCTCCCGCGAAGATCCGGGTCAGCCGCGACTCCCTGTTCTGGGGACGATCGGTTCGGGCTGGGCTTTCAATGGCCATGGGGTGGGGGCGTCTCGGCTGTCGTTGGGCCTGGCAAGCCAGGGGGCAGTTGGGATTAAGGACGATGAAGGATGGCCTTGGGCGTCAATCGAGGCCTGGCTTCGATTCGACAAATCGAAATGGATCGGCACCCGGCGCAAGCGCAATGTGGCGGCGCCTTCGGGCAATCTGCGGGAAGGAACTGGCAAGCGGGCCGCCTTCCCGCTTCATGTTCCCGATGACTCGCTGGATCCTCCTCGCCACGGCCGCGATTTTCACGGGCGTGGGGCTCCTGACGGTGTTCCGGGCGCCCGACTGGCTGGATTGGAGGCTGACGCTCGTCGCCTGCGGGTTTGGCTACGCGATCGCCGTCATTCCCCTTGCGGCGGGACTGCTGGCCTGGTTCCTGCCGGGCGGCCGCGGCGGCGCGGGGGTCGCCGCGGGCATCATGGGGGCGCTCGGCTTCGCCCTCCTGGTGCAGCCCTGCGCGCAGGCGTGGCTGATCGGGCGCGCCCTCCCGGGGAGGCTGGAGCGGCGGTTCGGGGCGGCGGCGGTCGCGGGGCGGCCCTTCACGCTCGCGGGCCTTTTTCGGCCGTGGCCCACGCCGGCTCCCATGAGCACCTGGACCTACTCGGGCTCGCAGCGGCTCGACTTCTATCCGGCCATGGGCCGGTCCCCGGCGCCTTGCGTCATGGTGATCCACGGGGGCGGGTGGGACAGTGGCGACCGCGGCCAGATTCCGCAGTTCAACGCATGGCTGGCTCGCGGCGGATATGCGGTGGCCGATGTCTCCTACAGGCTCGCGCCAGATGCCGTCTGGCCCGCCCAGAGGGACGACGTTGCGGCGGCGCTCGCGTTCGTCAAGGCGCACGCCGCCGCATGGGGCGTGGACGCATCGAGGCTCGTTATCCTCGGGCGCTCCGCCGGCGGGCAGATCGCGGAGGCGTGCGCGTATGCCTTCCACGATCCCGCGCTGCGCGGCGTCGTGGCGCTCTACGCGCCCTCGGACATGCGCTTTGCGTGGAAGTGGGGGCGCCCCGACGACGCGCTCAACTCGCCGCGGCTGCTCCGGCGCTTCCTCGGCGGCACGCCCGAGACGGCGGGCGCGGCCTATGACAGCGCGAGCGGGATCCTCATGGTCGGCCCGGGTTCCCCTCCGACCCTGATGCTCCATGGCACAATCGACACGCTCGTCTGGAACCGGCACAGCGTGCGGCTTGCCGCGCGCCTCACCGAGGCCGGGGTCCCCAACCTGTTTGTCTCCATGCCGTGGGCCACCCATGCGCTCGAATACAACCTGAGCTCGCCGTCAGGCCAGCTGACGACCTACTCGGTGGCGTGGTTCCTCGCGGCGGTGTGCCGCTGAGAGGGCATTTTCGGACGGTTCGTCGCGGAATGACCGCCCCTCATTTCTGGGGCGTGTCGGCCTCGCCAAGGGACTTGGGTTCGCCCAGCTTCACATTTCCCTCGGGGATACGGGTCCTTATCAGCCCATGACTGTCCTGGCCGAAGTAGATTGAGGCATACTGCGCCATCACCGGCAAAGCCTTGGTGAAGTTGTTGCGGGGTTCATTGATGCTGAAACGCGTCTCCCAAAGCGCCTTGAGTTTCTTCTGCTTCCAGTACACCTGAAAGTCGTAGGCGACCAACACCACGAAATACCGGTTGTCCTCGATCTCGGCGATGAGATCGTCCCTGCGCGACGCGGTCATCCCATTGTGCCCGACCCAGTTTCCGTAGTCTGTTCCGATCAAGCCCTCTGAGTCGTAACCCAACATCCTGGCATTCATCAAATCGACCTGCTCGCGTTCCTGAATCTCCATCGAGAGCTGCATGTTTGCGTAGGCATATGCGGCCTGCATCGCCGCACCGGCGTTTCTGGCTGCGCCGGGTCCGCCCGCCGAACTAATGGTGGCGGTGCTCTGGGCGTCCTCAAGCGCCAGGACGCCCACGGACAGGGACGCGGGATCGGGAACGATCGTCGTCCCCCAGTGGACCATTATCAGGAGCTTTTCCGTTTTCAGATCCTTGGCCGGAATGTAGTTCTGCGCCTTCAGCGGCACTGCGATGACCCGCGCCACATCCAGGAAGCTCAGTTTTTCGATTGAGGAGTCGCGAAAGGGCCCGTCATAACGACCCCCGTTGCCGAAGGCGTATTCCTCGGGTTGGAACGAGCCGTCGGGAAGCTTCGTCCGGACGTAGTCCCTGCTCGCCCTCCCGGAAACCGCGGTGACGCCTTCGGCGCCATCCACCACGGGCGCGGTGGCCGTTTGGGCGCCAAGGGCCGGCCCGCAGCCCATGAGGAGCCAAGCCGCCACCTTGAATATTCTGGGAGTACTCACGGCATTCTTTAGCCTAGATAATCTAGGTTACATTCATGAAGCCTAGATCGTCAAGGTAAATGGTGCCGCTTGAGAGCCGTCGCCCTTATGACAGCCCTTGGTTTCCACATTGACTACCTGCGCAAGACGGCGTTTCACCTAGATTGTCTAGGCTAATTGTCGCCGATGGAAAAAACCGAGCTACTTTCAGGAACCCTCGACCTCTTGGTGTTGCGCGTGCTCCATGGCGGTCCCTTGCACGGCTTCGCGATTGCCGAACGGATTCATGCCCTGTCGCGCGACGTGTTGACCGTCGAGGAGGGTTCCCTCTACCCGGCGCTCTATCGGATGCAGGAAAAGGGATGGATCGAGCCCGAATGGGGTCAGTCGGAAAAGGGTCGTCGGGCGAAGTTCTATTCGCTGACGAAAGAGGGCCGGAGGCAATTGACGAACGAGCGACAGACGTGGGACCGCGTTGCCCTCGCCATCGGCGACGTGCTCCGAAACGCCTAGGGCGCCATGAGGCCCCTGCGGAGGCTCTGTTTCCGGATAGGCGCCCTGATCGGCAAAAGAAAGCTTGATGCGGAGATGGATGACGAGATGCGGATGCATCTCGAGCTTCGCATCGAGAAGAACATGGCCGCGGGAATGTCGCCAAGGGAGGCCTATTTCGCCGCGAGGCGCAGTTTTGGGGGAGTGGAGCAGATCAAGGAGCGATGCCGAGACCAGTGGGGCTTGCGCTGGCTGGACGAGCTTGCGCAGGATGTTCCCTTCGCGGCGCGAATGCTGAGGAAGAGCCCCGGGTTTACGGCCGTCGCAGTCCTCACCCTCGCCTTGGGCGTCGGAATCACCAGCACGACGTTCAGCTATCTGAGGGCGACCGTGCTTCGGCCACTGCCCTTTGCCCGGCCCGCGGGCCTCGTGAGTTTCGTGGGTGCTCAGGCGCCGGCTGACCTGCTTGATCTCAAGGCGCAGAACGAGGTCTTCGCTAAGTTTGCGATAATGGACTTTCCCTCATACAGCATCAGCGAGGCCGGCCGCCCTGCCGAACGGGTGAGCGCCTTTGCAGTCGGAGGCGACTTCTTTTCAATGATGGGGGTTCCCCCCTTGCTGGGACGTGTTTTCGACGCGGAGGAAGACCAGCTCGGCCACAACCAGGTTGTCGTGCTGAGCTATCAGTACTGGATGCGGCGGTTCTCCGGTGATCCGGCGATTGTGGGACAATCTGTGCGCCTTGACGGCGACCCGGTCCAAGTGATCGGCGTAATGCCGGAGAGATTCACCATTCCCACGATCTGGGGTTCGCGGGATATCTGGAGACCCCTGGCAATGGTCACGGACATCAAGGGAGTCCGCGAAGCCGGCTGGCTGCGCGCGGTGGCGCGGCTCAGGCCAAGCGTGTCCCTGTCCCAGGCCCAGGCAAATGTGGACGCCATCGCGGAGCGTTTGGGGCGCGATCACCCGCTCACCAATGCGCATCGCAGGTTCTTCCTGGGCCGCCTGGGAGCGGCTACACCCGGGCAGGAACGCCTGTTCTACCTGATGATCACCGCACTGTCGGCCTCGGTCCTGCTCATAGCCTGCGCCAACCTCGCCAATTTGCAGCTGGCGCGAAGCTTGCGCCGCTCGCGGGAATACGCGGTGCGCACCGCGCTTGGCGCGCCGAGGTTTCGGCTTCTGCGCCAGATGCTAACGGAAAGCCTGATGCTTTCGCTGATAGGCGGCGTCCTGGGAGTGATGGGCACCTGGTGCGCCGACAAGGTGTTGTCCAAGCGGCTAGCGGAGGCACTCGAGCAGCTGCCTTTTCTGATGGCAGCCGATTCGCAGCAGTCGTTGTTCCGTCTGTCGATAGATGCCCGCGTGCTCCTATTTGCCTTTGTTTCCGCGGTGGCGACAGGCGTCATCTTTGGCATTCTCCCGGGCTGGGTCGCCTCACACGTCGATGTCAACGCCAGCCTCAAGGACTCGGGGAACCGCGCGACCGGCAGCCAATCGCGGCATCGGCTGCGCCAGACGCTCATCGTGGCCGAACTCACCCTCACGCTTATCCTGCTCGCCGGGGCGGGTTATTTTGCCAACGGCTTTCGCAAGCTGGCCCTTCGTGAACTGGGCTGGCGGGCGGACCATCTGCTGACCGCTCGCATTGTGCTGCCCTATAACCGGTATGGGGACGGAGATAAGTGCCGGGCTTTCTACAAGCGGCTGAATGAGGAGTTGGCGGCGGTGCCCGGAGTCGAAGGGTCCGCATTATGCGACTCGCTGCCGGTTTATGGCTTCTACAACGTCAGCGAGATTGCCGCTGAGGGAGCCGCGCCGCCGGTTGGTGGCGAGGCCCCGGGCGCCTATGTCAATCCCGTGACACAGGATTATTTTGAAGCCCTTGGCATGAAGATAAGGCAGGGCCGGATTTTCGCCGCGACGGACCGCTATGGTGCTCCGGGAGTCGCGGTCATCAGCCAAACCCTGGCCCAGTTGCTTTGGCCGAACGAAAGTCCATTGGGCAAACGCATTGGTGGCGCCCACCCCGACAATCGCTACTGGCTCGAAGTCATCGGTGTGGTCAACGAAGTGAACTTCAGCGTGGATCCGTATCCCCGGACACACATGCAGCTCTATCTGCCCTTGGCGCAGACCGGCGGAAACTACCTTTATCTGGCCGTGCGAACATCCGTCGCGCCTGAGACCCTGGCCGAGCCGATGCGCCAGGCCGTGAGCCGAGTTGATCCGGATCTGGCGATCTATCAGGTATCTTCGGCCGAGCAGGTTGCGGCCCGCAGCGGCGACAGTGATGCCATTCTCACCAGCAGCCTTGTTTTCATGGCCGTGTCGGGACTCCTGTTGTCCGCCCTCGGGCTTTATGGCGTCATCGCCAATGCCGTCGCCGAGCGGACTTCGGAGATTGGCATTCGCATCGCGCTTGGGGCGCAGCTGCGAGATGTCGTCTGGCTCGTGCTGGGCCAGGGCGTTCAACTGGCCGTGTTGGGATTGGCCGCGGGCCTAGCCGGAGCATGGGCGCTGGCCCGCATTCTCGGTGCGTTCATGCCCGGCGTCATTGGCCAGGATCCCTTGGTCATAGCAGGATGTTCATTTCTGCTCTTCGGTGTAACCCTGCTTGCGTGCTGGTTGCCCGCCCGCCGGGCCGCGCGCGTGAACCCCGTTATGGCCCTCCGGGCGGATTGACCCTGCCGTGTGAGAGACCGGGCTGTCGCGAAGGAGGTTGAAATCCGCGCAGCCCCCCGGCGCAGCGGGCCGGCGGAGATCGGGATCGCCGAGCAATCGCCTCGGGGGCCCGGATCGGGACCCCAATTTCGCTTTCAAAGGGGGCCGGTTCACGTAATTTCCGTCTGCCCATGCCCGACGACGAAAATCCCCCGCTTCGGCGGTTCGTGCTCAAGCCGAAGGAGGTCGCGCACACCGACCCACCGGCGCGCCCGGGCGACGGCACGGCGATCAGCGTGCAGCTTATGCACCGGCAGAACGAGATCGCGGCACAGAGAGGGTCGCTGGGGAAATCGGATGATTCATCCCTTTCGCCGCCCGACCTCGGGACGGGTGAACCCCCGGTGTCGCCCTTGCTGATGGCCAGGGAGATCACGCCCACCGAGGCTCCATCGCGCCCGGGCGATGGAACGGCCATCAGCGTCGACCTGATTCACGAGCAGAACAGGATCGCCGACGAAAAGCGTGGCCCCGAGATCGTCGCGATGCCGGCCAGGAGGAGGTCCCGCCGGACGCGCGACTTCATCATGCTCATGGCCGCTGCGTCCGGCGTGGACCTGATCTTCATGCTGATGCTCCCGAGGACCATCGGCACCCTGACCATGGGGCTCGTCGGCCTCGCCTTCGTCGCCGCGATGCTCGGCTGGATCATGTTTGGAGTGATGGATGACTACTGAGCACCCCGATCCGGGTGGCGGATCCGTTGTATGCCGCTGCTGCGGCTCGAAGCGCGTGACCCTCCGGGGAAGAAGGCACAGCCGGTTCCTCGGGCGGGATTTTGATTTCTGGCACTGCCCGGACTGCGATTTCATGTTCGTGGAGCCGTTTTCCGGCTACGCCATCTACGACGATGCCTACTACAAGGGCCTGGGTCCCGATCCCTACGTCGACTACGAGTCCGAGTACCGAAATCACCGCGCGACGGACCGGATGCTGGAGTTCGACGACCTGTGGCGCCTCGCGACGGGGTTCATCACGGACAACATTCCCGAGGGGCCGGTCGAGTGGCTCGACTTCGGGTGCGGGGCCGGGGGGCTCCTCAAGTACCTCTCCAACAAGGGGGAATTCCGCTCGGGCGAAAGGACGTGGCCGATTCGCCTCACCGGGCATGATGTCGGGTCGTACGCGGACATGCTGGGGAACGATGGGTTCCGCATCCTGGGCCTGGACGACCTGGCGGCCGAGCCGGACGCGCGCTACGACGTCATCAGCATGATCGAGGTCGTCGAGCACATCGAGTTCCCCGACCCGGTCTTTGCCCTGGTCGCCAGGCTGCTCAAGCCGGGGGGGCTCCTCCTTGTCACCACGGGCAACATCACCAGCCTTGTGGCGGCCTGGAAGGGCCTCGACTACGGGTACATCATGCCGGAGGTCCACGTCAGCTATTTCACGCCGCGCGCCCTGTGCATCATCTATGCCCGCCACGGCCTCGTGCCCGTCCGCTTCCGCTACGACGGGGCGGTGCGCTTCAAGGTGGTGAAGACGCTGAGGACCCCGGGCCGCCAGCGGCTCGCGCGGATGGCGATGCGGATTCCGCTCGTCGTGCGCGCGATCGACGGGCTGTTTGGCACGTCGCGGATGCCCTGTGCGACGAAGCCGAGGCAGGGCCGGGGGCTCCCCCCTGCGGGAAATTAACATCGGGGGCGCCCCCGACCCGGAATTCCTGCTGGAATCTGCGGACCGTCGTGCAAGCATGCCGGCATGCCAAATCCCAAAGGCGTGATCGCCGCGCTGGCGGCCGGATTCCTCGCATGTGCCCGCGTCTGCCGCGGAGCCGATGCCCCGGCGCCCGCCGTCGAGGCCGCCCCGATCGAGCAGGTTGCGGCAAAGCTTCCCCCCGACCTCGGCGAGGCCGCCCGGAAGTGGCTTCACGAGGACCCGAAGGACCTGAAGGCGCTGACGGGCTTCACGCCGGGAGCGCTGGAGCAGGAGGTCATGATCGACCTCGCGAGCGAGCCGGCCGCGGCGGATTTCGTGCTCGGCCGGATGGCGAGGGAGACCCCCGAGACGGACCGGCTGGTCCTCAAGGTGATCGTGTTCGACCCCTTCTGGGTGGAGCAGCCCGGCGTGACCGGAGGACTCCAGAAGCTTGCGGAGTCCACGGGCGACGCGGACCTGATGCTGGACTACCTGGAGGCGGAGCGCCGCATCGAGGCGAAGCGCCTGCGCACCATCCTTACGGCGCGGATCGCCGACGCGCGCCGCGATGGCGACACAAAGACCCTCGGGACCCTGGCATCCGCCGACGAGCGCTGGATCATGACGGAGCGTGGCGCGGCAATTCCCGGGTTCATGCGCCGGCCGCCGGCGGTGTTCGCCGTGAAGCCGGCCGGCCAGTCCATCCGGGTCGTCGGAATGGGCGACTTTGGCTCGGGCACCCAGGCGCAGAGGGATGTCGCGGCCGCGATCGTCCGGATGGGCAAGGACAGCCCGTTCGACTTCGGGATGACCTTCGGGGACAACTTCTACCCCTCGGGGATGACGGGCACCGACGACCCGCGCTGGCGCGACTGGTGGGAGTCCCTCTACGGCGCCCTGGGGATCGTCTTCTACCCCTCGCTGGGGAACCACGAGTGGTATTCGGATGACGGCGCCGCGGCCGAGATCGCCTACCGAAGCCCGACGTGGCGCTTCCCGTCGCCTTACTACTCGTACACGGCCGGCCCGGTGCAGTTCTTCGTGGTCGACACGACGGAGATCTCCGAGGCCGAGGTCCTCTGGCTCGACGCCGCGGTGGGAGCCAGCGCCGCCCGCTGGAAGGTCGTGTATGGCCATCATCCGATCTTCGCGCCGGAGAGGAACGCCAAGTCCGGGATGTACATGAAGTACATGCAGGCGCGCCTCTGGCCGGTCATCCGCGGCAGGGTCGACGCCTACCTGTGCGGCCACCAGCACGCGATGGCCCACATGGACCCCCGCGACGGCGTCCACTTCTTCATGAGCGGGGGCGGGGGTGCCCCCCTCAGCAAGGTCGCCAAGAAGGCGGCCGACGCCATCTTTGCGGAATCAACGTTTGGATTCCTCACGCTCGAGGCGAGCGAGGCGCGGATGAGCATCGCCATATTTGACACCGACGGGAAGCCGTTTGACTCGGAAGTGATCACGAAGTGATCGCGGCCGCGGCCCGAACATGCTCTAAGAGCCGGTGTCAGGATTCCCGATTCCCATGCCGACCCAACCCCGTTCCCCAGGCGCGCGCCTGCGCTCCGCACTCAGGACCGAGCGTCCGCTCCAGGTGGTCGGCACGATCAACGCCTACTGCGCCCGGCTCGCGCAGAGGGCGGGGTACCGGGCGATCTACCTCTCGGGGGCCGGGGTCGCCAACGCCTCCCTTGGGGTGCCGGACCTCGGGATCACGAGCCTGAACGACGTGTGCGAGGACGTCCGGCGGATCACGCAGGCGACGGACCTGCCGCTCCTCGTCGACGCCGACACCGGGTGGGGCGGGGCCTTCATGATCGGGCGCACGGTCAGGGAGCTGGCGCGGGCGGGCGCGGCGGGCTGCCACATCGAGGACCAGGTCCAGGCCAAGCGCTGCGGGCACCGGCCCGGCAAGCAGCTCGTGAGCGTCGACGAGATGTGCGACCGCATACGGTCGGCGGTCGACGCCCGTTCCGACCCGCAGTTTGTGGTGATGGCCCGGACCGATTCGCACGCGGTGGAGGGCATCGGGACGGCGATCAAGAGGGCCCGGGCCTATGCCGCGGCCGGGGCCGACATGATCTTCGCCGAGGCGCTGACCACCCTGGGCGAATACCGGGCGTTCACGAAGGCCATGGGCAAGGTCCCGGTGCTCGCCAACCTCACGGAGTTCGGGAAGACGCCGCTCTTCACCCTCGACGAGCTAAGGTCCGCCGGCGTGGCGATCGCGCTCTATCCCCTGGGCGCGTTCCGGGCGATGAGCCGCGCCGCCGAGGGGGTGTACGCGGCGATCCGCAGAGAGGGCACCCAGAAGTCCGCGGTCGGGGCGATGCAGACCCGCGCCGAGCTGTACGAGGTCCTGGGCTACGAGGAATACGAGCGCAGGCTCGACCGGCTTTCGGGCGCAAGAGGGGGGAAGGACGCCGGATGAGCAAGAAGTCCGTGGCGCTTTCAGGGGTCATCGCGGGCAACACGGCGATCTGCACGGTCGGCCACACGGGCAATGACCTGCACTACCGCGGCTATGACATCGTCGAGCTGGCGGAGAGGGGAACCTACGAGGAGATCGCGCACCTGCTTGTCCACGGCGACCTGCCGACCCTGCGGGAGCTGGACGCCTACCGGGAGCGCCTCTTCGCCTACCGGCGCCTGCCCGACGAGGTGCGCGCCGCGCTCGAGCTGATCCCGGCGGCCTCCCATCCGATGGACGTCCTTCGGACGGGCTGCTCGGTCCTCGGGGCCGTCGACCCGGAGAAGCCCGCGCACGGGGACGCGGAGGCGCGGGCGATCGGGGACCGCATGATCGTCTCGTTCAGCTCGATGCTCCTCTACTGGCACCACTACGCCGGCGGCGGACGCCGAATCGAGACGGTGACGGAGGAGCCCTCGCTGGCGGGGCATTTCCTCAGGCTGCTCCATGGCCAGACGGCGCCCGCCTCCCACGTGCGCGCGCTTGACCGGGCCCTCATCCTCTACGCGGAGCACGAGTTCAACGCCTCGACGTTCGCCGCCCGCGTCATCGCCGGGACGGGCTCGGACATCCACTCGGCGATCTGCGGCGCCATCGGCGCCCTGCGCGGCCCGAAGCATGGCGGCGCCAACGAGGTCGCGATCGAGATCGCCCTGCGATACCGGAGCGCGGACGACGCCGAGGCCGACATCCGCGCCCGGGTGGCCTCCGGCGAGATCATCATCGGATTTGGGCACCCCGTCTACACGATCGCGGACCCGCGAAGCCCCACCATCAAGGAGACCGCCCGCGTCCTGTGCGCCGAGGGCGGGGAGAACGTGCTCTTCGAGGTCTGCGAGCGCATCGAGAACGTGATGCGCGAGCTGAAGCGGATGTTCCCGAACCTGGACTGGTACAGCGCGCCCGCGTTCCGGATGCTCGGGATACCGACCCCCATGTTCACCCCGGTGTTCGCGGTCGCGCGGACCGCGGGCTGGGCCGCGCATGTGATCGAGCAGCGGCGGGACGGCAAGATCATCCGGCCCGGCGCGAACTACACCGGCCCGGCCCCGAGGCCGTTCGTGCCCATGTCGGAGCGCTGAGATGTCCCATGCCGACCTAGCCCGCGCCGACCGGCCCCCGCCGGATCCGCTCCTGCTGCAGGTCGCCGACTATGCGCTCGACCCCGGGCGCGCGTCCGGCGCGCTCGCCCTGGATACCGCCCGCCTCTGCCTGATGGACACGCTGGGCTGCGGCTTCCTTGCGCTGCGGTACCCGGCCTGCACGAAACTCCTCGGCCCCATCGTGCCGGGGGCGGCCCTCCCGGGCCGGGGGGCGCGCGTTCCCGGCACCGCGCACGAGCTCGAACCCGTGCACGCGGCGTTCAACACCGGCGCCATGGTGCGCTGGCTCGACTTCAACGACACCTGGCTCGCCGCCGAGTGGGGGCACCCTTCGGACAACCTGGGCGCGATCCTCGCCGCCGCGGATTACGGGGAGCGCTCGGGCGCGGCCGGCAGCCGGGGCGCCCTACGCGTGCGCGACCTGCTCGTCGCGATGGTCCAGGCGCACGAGATCCAGGGCGTGCTCGCGCTCGGGAACGCGTTCAACCGCGTGGGGCTGGACCACGTGCTGCTGGTCCGGATCGCCTCCGCGGCGGTCGCGACGCGGCTGCTCGGGGGAAGCCGCGAGCAGGTTGTCAACGCCCTCTCCAACGCGTTTCTGGACGGAGGCGCCCTGAGGACCTACCGCCACGCCCCCAACACCGGTTCGCGCAAGAGCTGGGCCGCTGGAGATGCCACGAGCCGGGGCGTTTTCCATGCGATCCTGGCGCTGAGGGGGGAGATGGGATATCCCGGGGCCCTCACCACCGCGGCCTGGGGTTTCCAGGACGTGGTCCTGCGGGGCAAGCCCCTCGCCGTGCCGGCCCAGGGATTCGGGAGCTACGTGATGGAGAACGTGCTCTTCAAGATCTCGTTCCCCGCGGAGTTCCATGCGCAGACGGCGGTGGAGGCCGCCCTCGCGCTCCACCCCGAGGTCGCCGCGCGGCTCGGCGACGTCGAGCGTATCGCGATCGAGACGCAGGAGAGCGGACGCAGGATCATCGACAAGACGGGGCCGCTCGCCAACCCGGCGGACCGCGACCACTGCCTGCAGTACATGGTGGCCGTGGGACTGATCAAGGGCTCTCTTTCGGCGAGCGACTACGAGGACGTCGCGGCGGCCGATCCCAGGATCGATTCCCTGCGGCTAAGGATGGAGGTCGCGGAGAACCCCGCGTTCACGCGCGATTATCTGGACCCGGGGAAACGTTCGATCGCGAATGCGATCCAGGTGTTCTTCCGCGGGGGCGCCTCGACGCGGCGCGTCTGCGTGGCCTATCCGGTCGGCCACCGCCTGCGGCGCGGCGAGGGAATCCCCCTTCTCCACACGAAGTTCGAGGGCGCCGTCCGCGGGCACTTCCCGGCCTCGCGCGCCGATTCCATCATGGGGCTCTTCTCGGATTCCGCAAAGCTCGACGCCATGCCGGTCGCGCAGTTCATGGGGATGCTTGTCCCTTAGGCCGGGGCGCCCTCCCGCCAGGGGCCACCTCAGGCGGCTGGAGGCCGTCCGTCAGTGGGAGCCGTCGGGATTGACCCCGTCCAGCTCCACCTTCCAGGCTCCGCCGCGCTGCCGCTTCCAGATCGTGACGTAGGTTCCCATCTTGATCAAGGGCGCCACCCCCGGCCGGGCCGTCGGAAATCTCAGCACGTAACGGCCCCATGTGTAGCCGAGGTCGCCGGAGGAGCTCACGTCGACGAACGCGGGCTCCCAGGTGAGGGTTGCGGCGGCTGGAAGCTGCATGAAGGTGCTGTTGACCGCATCGTCGCCCACCCGGCTGTCGCCGAGCAGCTTGCAGTCCCGCGCAATGGCGGCGAGGAATGCCACCCTCGGCCCGTTCTTCGTGGAGCTCGCGCAGAACGCCTTGTCGGCGGCGAGAATCTCGGCCTTGGACCGCGTCGCGTCGGACTCGGTGCAGCCGGCAAGAAGCGCGACCGCGGAGAACAGGACGGCGACGATGCGCGGGTTCATGGGTTCGACGGAATCATCGGCCATTGTGCCGCCCCGAAACAGCCACCGCAAATCATAAGTGCGCCAATGTGATCGGCCTGCGGAAGAACGCGAGCTTGGGCAACCGGCGGACCCTGCCAGGCCGGGGGTTCCCCATGCCCGCGTCAAAGGGCGCCCGGGGGAACCGGGGAATGCCCCGTCACGGAAGCGCATGCACGCCGTCCCTGGCGCGTCGCCCCGGCTCGAGCGGCCCATGGAATACCAGGCCCCTCAGGGTCCTTCCCGGGTAGTCCCGCAGAGAGTTGGGGCCGGACAGGTCGTCAAAGAGGCCGGGCAGCACGACGCGCTCCTCGAAATCGAAGCGCGCATGCAGCCGCAGAAGGCATGCGCGCGTGAGGTCCGGGTTGACGTCCGCCCAGAGCACGACGTACGGCGCTGGATGATCCTCCCAGGTCCGGTGGAACCAGGGGTCGTTGTCGGAGGCCGCCTGCAGCAGGTGATCGGCCTGGACGGGGGGATTCAGCGAGGCGAGAAACCCCGCCAGCTCGCGCTCGCGCCGCGCCTCGAAGCGGCCGGAAAAGCCCGAGAACACCATCCGCCCCGTCAGCCCCGCGGGCACGAGCGCCGCGGCCGCGCAGAAGACGGCGGCCAGGGGGCCGGACCACCGGCGGACGCGCCCCGCCTCCGCCAGCGCGACCAGGCCAATGCCGGCGCCCAGCAGGTACAGCGGCATGGCGTGGCTGAAGTTGCGCTCGAAAAACGTGCGCTGCGCACCGATGAACAGGGCCAGCGTCAGCACGGGCGCGTAGATCATCATGAGGATCCGCCACCGCCGCGCCGCCAGCGACGCCGCCAGCCCGACCGCAAAGAGGCACGCGACGCCCAGCCCCGCGGTCTCGGCCAGGTAGCGAGCGAGGAAATCATACACCATGGCTCCCGAATCATGCGAGTAGTAGTCGATCGGGTGCGCGTATTCGTTTCTCAAGTACCTAAGGCCGGCCAGGTAGCCGCCCGGGTCGGCGATCGCGCGCGGCGCTCCCGCGGCGAAACCGCCGGCCG
>PLKS01000040.1 GCA_003140665.1 Opitutaceae bacterium | reverse complement strand
TTCAACAACACGATCGTCTCGATCACCGACCCCAAGGGGCAGGTGATCGCATGGTCGAGCGCGGGCAAGTGCAACTTCCGCGGGTCGCGCAAGTCGACGGCCTACGCCGCCCAGATCGTCGCCCAGGACGCCGCNNCCCGGCCTCGGCCGCGACAGCGCCATCCGGGCCCTCCAGGCCATCGGCCTCGAGATCACGTCCATCGTCGATGTCACGCCCATCCCCCACAACGGCTGCCGGCCGCGCAAGCGCCGTCGCGTCTGATCCACCCTCTTGGCACAACCCTCCTCACCTTAAGACAATGGCTCGCTACACAGGACCCTCCACCCGCATCAGCCGGCGCTTCGGCCAGCTCCTGATCGGCTCCGGCAAGGCGCTCGAGCGCCGCAACTACCCGCCGGGCCAGCACGGGCCGAAGTCCCGCCGGAAGTCGTCCGAGTACTCGGTCGGCCTCAACGAGAAGCAGAAGCTGCGCTACATGTACGGCCTCCTCGAGAGGCAGTTCCGCCGCATGTTCGAGATCGCCAAGCGCGAGCGCGGCGTCACCGGCGAGCGCTTCCTGCAGCTCCTCGACACGCGCCTGGACAGCGTCATCTACCTNNGTGAACGGGCGCAAGGTCGACATCGCCAGCTACAATGTGCGGGCCGGCGACGAGATCGACGTGCGCAACGCGCCCGCCTCCCGCCAGATGGCCACCCGCAACCTCGAGGAGAACCGCATCCGGACCGTTCCCGGCTGGCTCTCCCTCAACGCCGAGCAGTTCAAGGCCGGCGTCGTCCGCCTGCCCAAGCGCGACGAGATGGACCAGAACATTAATGAACAGCTGATCGTCGAGTTCTACTCGCGCTTCTAAGCCCGATTTCTCAACCCGCTCACAACTCAAAAAAAAGAGTTCACGCCATGCCTAAACGTCTCGGAAAATTCGAACTCCCCTCCAAACTCACCAAGGTTGAGGACGGCGCCACGCCGACCTATGCCAAATTCATCGCCGAGCCCTTCGAAGCGGGCTACGGGCACACCGTGGGCAACTCGCTGCGCCGGGTGCTCCTGAGCTCGATCGAGGGGGCCGCGATCTCGTCCATCAAGATCGACGGCGTCAACCACGAGTTCCAGAGCATCGACGGCGTCGTGGAGGACGTGACCGAGATCGTGCTCAACCTGAAGAAGGTGCTGATCGTCTCCCACAAGCGCGAGACCATCTCCCTGGCGCTCAAGGCCACGAAGGCCGGCGCCGTCACGGCCGCCGACATCCAGGCCGACGCGAACATCCAGATCGTCAATCCCGACCAGGTCATCTGCACGCTCGACAGCAAGCGGACGTTCGAGGCCGAGATCGAGATCAAGACCGGCCGCGGCTATTGCCCGGGCGAGCAGAACAAGAAGGAGGAGCAGGCGATCGGGGTGATCCCGATCGATTCGCTCTTCTCCCCCATCAGGCTCGTGAAGTACGCCGTCGAGAACACCCGTGTCGGCCAGATCACCGACTACGACAAGCTCATCCTCGAGATCTGGACGGACGGACGCATCACGCCGGACGACGGCCTCAAGCAGGCGGCGTCGATCCTCAACCACCACCTCGACGTGTTCGACCGCGTCAGCGAGGAGGCCTACGAGTTCGAGAGCCAGCAGAGCGAGGTCAGCGAGGAGCAGAACAAGCTCCGCAAGCTCCTCAACATGTCGGTGAACGAGATCGAGCTGTCGGTCCGCGCCGCCAACTGCCTGAACAACGCGAACATCACCACGGTCGGCGAGCTCGCCATGAAGACCGAGCAGGAGATGCTCAAGTACCGCAACTTCGGCAAGAAGTCGCTGAACGAGATCAAGGAGAAGCTGGAGGCCCTGGGGCTCTCGCTCGGCATGAAGTTCGACGAGCGGCTGCTCGACGCGAAGAAGGAAGCCTGATCCATGCGCCATCAAAAGCACCACGCGACCCTGGGCGTCACCCGCTCGCACCGCGAGTCGATGATGTCCAATCTCGCCGTCGCGCTCATCACGCACGGCAGGATCCAGACGACGCTCACGAAGGCCAGGGCCCTGCGCCCGTTCATCGAGAAGGTGATCACGAAGGCGAAGCATGCCGCGGGCAAGTCGGAGAAGAGGGACGCGATCCACCTGCGCCGGCTGGCGCTGCGCGACGTCCGCGACGAGGACGCCGTCACGCTCCTCTTCAACGACAAGTACAAGGAATTCGAGAACCGGTCGGGCGGCTACACGCGGATCTACAAGCTCGGGCCCCAGCGCCTGGGCGACGCGGCCGAGATGGCCCTGATCGAGTTCGTGAAGGCGGACGACCCGGGCTACAAGAAGTCGAAGGGCAAGAGGCGCTCCTCCAAGGGCCGCAGGGCGAAGGCCGCCGCTCCCGAGGGGGGAGCCCCCGCCCCCGCCGCCGAGGCGCCCAAGGCGCCCGAGGGCGACGCGAAGGCCTGAGCGCTGCGTTCCCGGCGATCCGGGGCGCGGGCGCGTCGAGGTTTACCTTCGGCGCGTTTTTTGTTCGGATCCTCGCCTGATGTTCGAGTTCTCGACCGCCGCCGCAGTCTATTGCGTCCTCGTCGCCGCGACGTTCCTCTCGCTCTGGCTGTTCTATGACCGGCGCGATCACCGGCGCTTCGACCGCGAGCGCCGAAGAACGACCTTCCACTGCATCCGGTGCGACGCGCTCTACACCGCGCCCGAGGGCACGGAGCTCTGCAAGTGCCCGAAGTGCGGGCACGAGAACGCGAGGCTGAGGTTCTAGAGGCCCGGAATCCGCCGGCCGCCAACAATCGCACTTGCGGTCGGCCTCGGAGCGGCGTTCTTCTTTCCCCTTTTCCTATCCGCCCATGCCGCAAACCATCGCCGTACTTGATTTCGGCTCGCAATACACGCAGGTCATCGCGCGGCGGATCCGGGAGTGCCAGGTCTTCTCCAAGATCTACCATTTCTCGACGCCCGCGGACAAGCTGCAGTCGGACGGGGTGATCGGTATCGTCCTGTCGGGCGGCCCGAGCTCGGTCTTCTCCGCCGACGCTCCCATCCCCGACCGGCGGATCTTCGAGATCGGCGTCCCGGTCCTCGGGATCTGCTACGGCATCCAGCTCATGGGCCACCTGCTCGGCGGGAAGGTGGCCCGGGGAGAGCGCCGCGAGTACGGCCACGGGATCCTCAAGGTGCACCGGCGGGGCCGGCTCTTCGCGGGCCTGCCGAGGACGCTCCGCGTGTGGAACTCGCACGGCGACAAGCTGATGAGGCTTCCCCCCGGCTTCACGGCGATCGGCAGGACGGAGAACTCGCCCTTTGCGGCCATCGAGGACTACCGGCGGAATTTCTACGGGATCCAGTTCCACCCCGAGGTCTTCCACACCGAGCGCGGCATCGACGTGATCCGGAACTTCCTCTCGGGGGTGTGCCGCGCGAGGCAGGACTGGACGACCAGGGACTTCATCGAGCACGCGGTGGGGGAGATCCGCTCGGCCGTGGGCGGCTCCCGGATCATCCTGGGCCTGTCGGGCGGCGTCGACTCGTCGGTGGCGGCCGCGCTCATCCACAAGGCCGTCGGCCGCCAGCTCACATGCGTGTTCGTCGACAACGGGCTTCTCAGGAAGGGCGAGCGCGAGAC
>PLKS01000222.1 GCA_003140665.1 Opitutaceae bacterium | reverse complement strand
CCGGGCCGCCGCCTTCTGCTCGAGAAGGCGGCGTTCTTCGTTCCCCTTGCGGCGGCCCTGGCGATCACGCTCGCCGCGCGCTTCGGCAACACCGTGGTCTTCGGGCCGGTGCCCGGCATGCGCGAATCGCCCCTCGCCAGCCGCATCGCCCAGTCGGCGTACATCGCGGCGTACTATATCTGGAAACCCTGGTGGCCCTTCCACCTCTCCCCGCTCTACGACACCCTCGTGGACTTCAGGCCCGCCGATCCCGTGTTCCTGCTCAGCATGGCGGCGGTTGCGGCGGCCTGCGCGCTCGCCCTGCTGTCCTTCAGGACGCGTCCCGCGTTCGCCGCGGTCTGGTTCGGCTACCTCGCGGTGGCGGCGCCCTTCTTCGGGCTCACCGAGAAGCCCCACATGGCGAGCGACCGCTACGGCTATTTCCTGGCCGTCATCACCGCCGCGGTCCTCGCCGCCGGCCTCGCCCGCATCTCCACATTCCGGGCACGCGCGCGGGCCGCCGGCGCCTCGCTCCTGGCCATCGGCTTCCTCGGCTACCTGAGCTGCCGCCAGCTCGATGTCTGGGCGGACGACCGCGCGCAGCACGCCTACGTCGTGGGCGGCATCAGGAATGCAGAGCTGCTGGACGACTTCACCAGCCGGCAGCTGATCCTCGAGTTCCTCCGCGGCGACGAGAAGGCAGCCTCGGAGGCCGTCGCCGCTCGCCTGAGGGCCGATCCCAACGTCCAGGGGTACCGGAAGGCCGCGGCGATCATGGCGGACAAGCGGCGGATCAGCGCCTACTACGGACCCGTCTCGTACCTGGCGATCCTTCAGGAGCGCCTCGGCCTGGAATTCGCGAGGGCGGGAGAGACCCGGGAGGCCGACGATCACTTCGGGGACGCGCTCCGCATGGACGGGCGCTTCTACCAGGCGGCCTACGACAGGTCCCTGCTGCTGCTCCGGCTGGGTAGGTGCGACGACGCCCTGCGCAGCTTCCTCCTCTCCGAACGATGGGCCCCCTCGGGGCTGACGCCGGCCCAAAGGAAGGCGTTCCTCGGCCTCCTTGCCCAAGTTTCCGAGGCAGCCGGCAGGCCCCAGCTGGCGCGGGCCGCCCGGACCGCGATGGCGCGCTGACTTTTGGGCTTTGCGCCGGGAAAAACCCACACCACGATCGGACCCAATGGAAGGCGACACAGTCCCGATGGCCCGCGGGCGGCAAGCTTCTGGGGGACGGGAGGCATGAGATGATCCGCTCCTGGTTCCCCACCTTCATCTATTCCGGGCCCCTGATGGAGGCAGGCCTCGACCGGCTGAATGCCGACCTGGCGGCGGAATGCCGCTCGCTTCGGGACTTCGACAAGGCGGGCCGCGAGTGGTCCCGCAGGAACTACCCGGGCGGCTACACGAGCTACGCCTCCCTCAATGAGCTCCATCATTTCTCCAGCACGTTCACGCGGATGGAGCGCAGGATTGCCCGCCATGTCCGACTGTATGCGGCCGCGCTGGACATGGACCTGCGCGGCCGCTCAATCCGGATGACCGACTGCTGGGTCAACATCATGCCGGCCTCCGCGTCCCATTCCCTGCACCTGCATCCCTTGGCCTTCGTGAGCGGCACCTACTATGTCGCGGCCCCCCGTGGCTGCCCCGGCCTGAAGTTCGAGGATCCCCGGCTGGACCGGTTCATGGCCGCGCCCCCGCGGCTCCCGGGAGCGCGCCGTGCCAACCGGGCCCATGTCACCTACCCCGCGCATGCGGGTCAGCTGATTCTCTTCGAGAGCTGGCTCAGGCACGAGGTCGCGCAGAACCGGGTCGAAGCCGAGCGCATCAGCGTCAGCTTCAACTACAATTGGAGCTAGCCGGACAGCACGGGACGGCATCCCATCCCCCGGCACGATGACCACGGACAGGAAGCCTCCCAGCGCGCTCGTGACCGGCTCCTCCCGCGGAATCGGCCGCGAAATCGCGCGCCAGCTTGCCGCGCGCGGCGTGCGGGTCGGCGTCCATTTCCGCAGCGGCAGGGCCGCTGCCGAGGCCGTCCTCGCGGAACTGCCCGGCGAGGGCCACGCGGCCTTCTCGGCGGACATCGCCGACGGGGTCGCCGTGGCGCGGCTCTGGAGCGAGGCCACCGAACGCCTCGGCGCGATCGGGATCGTGGTCAACAATGCGGCCGAGCATGGGGAGCACCCTCCCCTCTCCACCGACTATGAGGCCTGGCGCAAGGCATGGGAGCGCATCATCGCCGTCAACCTGCACGGGCCCGCCAACCTGTCGCTCCTCGCGGCGCAGTCCATGGCGCGCTCCAGCGGCGGAAGAATAGTCAACATCTCCTCGCGCGGGGCCTTCCGGGGAGAACCCGACGCCCCGGCCTACGGGGCAAGCAAGGCCGCGCTCAATTCGCTCAGCCAGTCGCTCGCGAAGGCCCTGGCGCCGAAGGGCGTGCTGGTCTACTGCCTGGCGCCGGGCTGGGTCGAAACCGAGATGGCCGCGGATTTGCTCGCGGGTCCCGGGGGAGCCGAGATCCGGGCACAGCATCCCCTCGGCCGGGTGACGCGGGCCGACGAGGTCGCGCGCGCCGCGGTGTTCTGCGCCCTGGACGCGCCGGCCGCCATGACCGGCGCGGTCATCGACGTGAACGGCGCCTCCTACCTGCGCACCTAGCCCGGGGCGCGCCGGTCAGCGCAGCCGGATAAACAGGACGACCGCGAGGCACGACATGCCTATGTCCGGCAGCCACGCAGCCAGCCCGGGATCGATGATCTCCTTCGTCGCAAGCGATTCCGCCAGGTTCTTCAGCACAAAGTAGAGGAAAAACAGGCCGATCGACTTTGAGACGCCGACCGCCGGGTTCACGCGCACCCCGGAGACGGCGAAGGGAATCGCGATCGCTATCACGATCAGGGGGCCGAGGATGTCCGCGACAAGCCCGTAGAACCTCACGGCATACGGCACGCTCTTCGGGTTGTTCTCGCGCGAGTAGTAGTCGACCAGCTGCCTAAGCTCGGTGAACGAGAGGTCGATCGGCCTACGGTCGATGAGCAGCATGAGCTGAGGGTCCTCCTGGAAGCGCGGGAAGGCCTTCTCGGAAAACGGGTCCGCCGACAGGTTCTCGCCGGTCTCGGGGTTGAACCTCATCTCCCGCCCGTCCCTGAACACCCATCCGTGGGCGCTGCCGTCGTACCAGGCCTGGGCGGCGACCACCCGGTTCGTCTCGCGCCGGCGCACGTCCATCTCGGTCACGGAGACGCCGTACGCCCTGTTCGTGAACTTGCTGTACCGGTCGAAAAACCACATCCGGCGCGAGTCCGGATTGTCGAACCCAACGCTGAAGATGGCCCCGATGCGGTCCTGCGGAACGGTCTGGGCCTGCTTGCGGAACTGGAAACCCTCCTTGATGAGCCGGGTCTCCTCGACGGACCAGGGGACCACCGACGCGTTGAGCCACCACGACAGCGCGCAGCACAGCAGCCCGACGATCCAAATCCGCGCCATGAGCCTGCCGAATCCCACGCCGGCCGCGCGCATCGCCGTGAGCTCGTTCGCCTTGTGGAGCTTGCCGAGGACAAAAAGGGTCGAGACGAGCAGCACGATCGGCAGCGTCAGCGCGAGGAAGCTGGGGATCGCGACGAGGATATAGACCCCGAGGTCGCCCGCGCCCGCGCCCGCGTCCCGCAGGTCCCGGAAGTCGCTGTACATGACCTGCACGAGGAGGAGGCCGCACATGAGCACGAGCACGAGGGCGAGAAACGTGAGCCATTCGCGCAGAAGGTGCCGGTCAAACGTGTTCAACGGGAACAGGAAAGCAGGGCCGCCCCCCATAATCAAATAAGTAAGGCAATTCGGTTGAAAACCGCACTGGCCTCCCCTTGTGTGCCGCAACGCACACCAATCATGTTTCGCCTTCTCCGCCCCCTGCTGGCGGCGGTCTCGGCCGCAATGGCCCTGTCCGCTCCAGCCTATTCCCAGGAAACGATCAAGATCGGCGAATATGCATCCCTGACGGGAAAAGAGGCAGCCTTCGGCCAATCGTCCCATAAGGGCACCCTACTCGCCATCGAGGAGATGAACGCGGCGGGAGGGGTCCTCGGGCGACAGCTCGAACTCATCACCGAGGACAACCAGACGAAACAGGGTGAATCGGCGACCATCGTCAAAAAG
>PLKS01000166.1 GCA_003140665.1 Opitutaceae bacterium | reverse complement strand
TTTGGCCGACCGGCCTCGCTCGCGCCCGCTGCCCCGCCGAGTGCCCCCGCCAGGAGTCGAACCTGGATTTGCCGCTTAGGAGGCGGCCGTCTTATCCATTGGACTACGAGGGCGCGCCCCGCAGGATCTCACTCATCGGTGTAGAGCGACTCGCGCGCGAGCTCTTCGCCGGCGCGCGAGTAGAGGCGTACCTCGAGCAGCCGGCCATCCAGGTCATCGGGAGCCAGCAGCGTGAAGCGATCGCCGCTCAGGGCGCACTCATCGACTGTCAGCTCCCCCAGTTCGGCGGTTGCGACGACTCCCCCGCTGGCGATCGCGCGGCCCCAGATCAGCGTCATCGAGGCGACGATGCCGTCAGTGCCACGCCAGCCGCCGATGACCTCGTCGCAGAGGTCGAGCTGCCAGTCCGGGTTGCGATCAGCCGTCTCGTCGGTGAAGTCGGCGTAGGCGGCGAAGTCGGTCGGCTCGGCGCCGCCCAGCGGCACGGAATACATGACGTAGCCGTAGATCTCGAGGCCGTTGGGTGCGGCCGCTGTCACCGGGACGTAGGTGTAGCCGTGCCAGCTGCGATCCGGGAAGAACGACAGGACGCCGGGCTCGTCGACCTCTTCGAGGGTCTGTACCGCGGCGAGGAACTCAGCCCGCAGCCGGTCGGCAAAGCGGCCGTGCGGGGTTGGTCCTTGCGGCGGCTCGGCGACGTAGCGCGGGACGATCGGGCTCGTTGGTGGCATTGCAGTCGCGGAGGATACGTTGCGTCAGCGGACGACGTCCGGCGCCGCGACATGCGCCGGCAGGCCGGCAGCCGCGTAGGCGTCGATAGCGTCGAGCGTCTCGGCCTCGAGCAGCGCGTGCGCGAGCGAGTCGAGCTGCTCGCGGTGAGCGGTGAGCAGCGCGGTGACCTCGATGTGCGCGTCGGTGACGAGCTGGTGGACCTCCTCGTCAACCTGGCGCTGCGTATCCTCCGAGGTCTCGCTGGCGCCCGGCAGCCAGGGCCCGGAATTCTCGCTCGGCAGCACCGCCACCGGGCCGATCAAATCGCTCATTCCCCAGCGCCCGACCATCTGGCGCGCGATCATCGTCAGCTGCTGGATGTCGGACTCCGCGCCGGTGGTGACCTGTCCGTAGACGATCTCCTCGGCGACGCGGCCGCCGAGCGCGACGAGGATCTTCGCCGTCAGCTCCTCGCGCGAGTAGTTGACGCGGTCGGTGTCCGGGGTCGAGAGCGTGACGCCGAGCGCCATCCCGCGCGGGATGATCGAGACCTTGCGCACCGGGTCGGCACCAGTCGTGAGCATGCCGACGAGCGCGTGCCCCGACTCGTGGTAGGCGGTCCGTTCGCGGTCAGCCGGTCCGAGGATGATCCCGCGCGGCGCTCCGAGCATGATCTTCTCGAGCGCGTCGGTGAAATCTGACATCTCGACTTTCTCGTGATTGCGACGGGCTGCAAGCAGCGCCGCTTCGTTCGCGAGGTTGGCGAGGTCGGCTCCGACCATCCCGGGCGTGCTCGACGCGATCGCCTCGAGATCGACCGAGCGGGCTAGCGGGATGCTCTTCGTGTGCACTTTGAGGATCGCGGCCCGTCCGGCGCGGTCCGGCGCCTGCACTGCTACGCGCCGGTCGAAGCGTCCGGCCCGCAGCAGCGCGGAGTCGAGCACATCGGCGCGGTTGGTCGCGGCGAGCACGACGACCGCGTCGGTGCTCTCGAAGCCGTCCATCTCGGTCAGGATCTGGTCGAGCGTCTGCTCGCGCTCGTCGTTGGCACCGGTCACGGAAACGGATCCCTGCCGCGAGCGGCCGATCGCGTCGAGCTCATCGATGAACACGATCGACGGCTCCGCGGCGCGGGCCTGGGTGAAGAGGTCACGCACGCGCGAGGCGCCGACGCCGACGATCGCCTCGATGAACTCGGACGCCGAGATCGAGAAGAACGCGGCGTGCGCCTCCCCGGCCACAGCACGGGCGAGCAGGGTCTTGCCCGTGCCCGGGGCGCCTGACAGCAGCACGCCGTGCGGCATTCGCCCGCCAAGGCGGGCGTACCGCGTCGGGTCGCGGAGGAAGTCGACGATCTCGGTGAGCTCGGCCTTTGCCTCGTCGATCCCAGCGACATCGGCGAATGTGACGCGAATGTTCTCGGGTTCGACGCGCCGCGCCTTCGAGCGCCCAAACGTGCCGAGCGCGCCCATGCCGCCTCCGGCCTTGGCGGCTCGGCGGAAGATCAGGACGAAGATGCCGACGATCAGCAGTGTCGGTCCGAAGCCGAGTAGCAGCTCTTCCAGGATCGACTCGCTCGTGGTCGGGGAGGTCGCGGTGATCGTGACGTGCTCGGCCTCGAGCTCGGCACTCAGCTGTGTGTTGTTCCAGAAGGTCGGCACTTGGGTCGCGAACAGCGCCGTCGGCGTCGCAGTCTTCGAATGTGCCGGGTAGCGGACCTTCTTGCGGAGCGTTCCCTGCACTGCGTCGGCCTTGGCGCTGACCGACTTGATCTCACCGCCCCGCAGGTCGCTGAGAAAGACGCTGAAGGGAACCGTCTCGCGCGGCTGGCTGTTCGGCTGGACGAGCAGAAGCGACAGCCAGTTCAGCGCGAGTAGGGCAACGACGAACCAGAGAAACCAGCGGTTGCGATGCGCCGGCCGCGGTTTTTCTCCGGGTGGCGCGCCGCGGCCATCTGGCGCCGGCGACACGTGCCAGCCGCGCTTGTCGCGTCCGAGCGGCGGGTGCGGAGCCGACGCAGGACGGCTCACGTCATCGCCCTTGTCCAGCTGCTGCGTGTTGGGGGCCTCAGCCATCAAGCCCGCCGCTGATAGGCGTGAGCGCAGGACTGCGCCTCGGTGCCTCGAGCGCCGCGCCAAGCGCTCCGCCGAGGTCGCCGAGGCCCGCAAGGTGGACCGGAGGGGGGCGGTCGTCAACGAAGAGGTGCGGTCGCATCTCTGCAGCGATGCGCTCGACGTAGGGGTGGCCGAAGCGCACCCCGAGCCCGCCGCCGATGATCACGGCCTCGACCTCGAGGAGGTTGACCGCCGAGGCGATGCCGGCACCGAGCGCGCTGACGGCTCGGTCCACGAGCTTGTGCGCGAGCTTGTCGCCCGATTCGATCGCGCGCTGCCAGATGCCACTCGTCAGGCGGTCGTGGCCGTGCTGGCTCATGATCTCGAACAGATCGGTGTGCATGCCGCCCTCGTGCAGCTTTCGCGCGCGGATCTCCATCGCGGCGCGGCCCGCGTAAGCCTCCAGACACCCGCGCCGGCCGCAGGTGCAGCGACGTCCGTTCTGGCGAATCACGGTGTGCCCGATCTCGCCGGCGCCGCCGCGACCGAGCCAGAGCTTGCGCTCGAGGACGATTCCGCCGCCGATCCCNNCCGACCGCTACGGGCCGTCCGAGCAGCGCCTCGAGCTTTGCCGCGAGAGGAAAGCTCCCGGTCCAGCCGGGTAGGTTGCGTGCGCCGCTCACGCTGCCGGCCTGCCGGTCGACCGTCCCGGGCGAGCCGACGCCGATGCCGGCGAGCCGCGCTACCTCGACCGAGGCCGCGAGGGCTGCCTGCTGGATGACGCCTGCCATCGCGGTCGCGACGTCGGACGGGCCGCCCGTCGTCGGTGTGGGTATGCGAGCAATGCCGAGGACCGTGTTGGCGTCGTCGACGATGATGGCCTCGATCTTCGTCCCGCCGAGATCGATGCCACCACGAAGCTCGCCTTGAGCGCTGTTCGCCATTGTCCGAGCAGGTTACCCCCCGCCGGGCCCGTGTACTTCGAGCATCAGCGTTACCGGTCCGTCGTTCACGAGCTCCACCTGCATCGTCGCGCCGAACTGCCCGCGCAGCGCCCCGAGCTCGTCGCAGAAGTGCTCGAACAGGGTCCGGGCCAGCACCGGCTCGGCCGCGGCCGTGAAGCTCGGCCGCGTTCCCCGCTGGGCATCGCCGTAGAGCGTGAACTGGCTGACGCAGCAGACTTCGCGGTCTCCCAGCGGCTCGTTCATCTTCCCCTGGGCGTCGGCGAAGATCCGCAGCGCTCGGACCCTTGCCGCGAGTCGCTCCGCGCAGGCGATGTCGTCGTTGTGGGTGACGCCGAGCAGCACCAGCAATCCCGGCCCGATCTCGGCAACGCTCGCGCCGGCGACGCTCACCCGCGCCCGCGCGACGCGCTGCACGAGCGCCCTCATGCCGTGCGCAGCTCGCTCGCGGCGCGCTCCGGCGTGACGCTGTTGAGATGCACGCCGCTTCCCAGCTCGAGCCCGGCAAGGCTGCCGATGCGCGGCACGATGTCGATCCGCCAGCAGAAGTGCTCGGCGCCACGCGGGGCGGTGCGGACCCAGAGGTTCAGCGGNNCGCCGCTTGGTCCGTCGTCCTCAAAGCGCGGTCGTGGCCGCCGCGGCGCGAGCAGCATCTGATAGGGAAGCAAGGACGCAAAGGGCGCGAGCAGCACCGCCTCATCGTCGATCGCGACGACGCGCTCGCGGCGACGTACCTCCTCGGCCACCAGGTCCCCGAGCAGGCTGCCGCCCATCGTCCGCGTCGCATAGGCGCCGAAGCGCTCCCGCTCGCGCGCGATCAGCGCCGGCACGAAGTCGAACGCATAGAGCTGGGCGTGCGTGTGAGTGATCGACGCGCCGCCGCCGCGGCCCTCGTTGACGCTCAGATGTACGCAGGCGGCGTTCGCGTGTGCACGCATCCGCAGCCGCCAGGCATCGACGGCGGCGCCCAGTTCCTCGGCCGTTAGCTCGGCCAGCGAAGCCACGGCGCGGCTCGAGTTGACGATCACCTCGTGGGCACCACTTGCCGGTAGGCGGGTGTAGAGGTCTGGCTTCGCGTCGCCCGTCGGCCCGTTCGCCCCGGCGTCGAGCGCCGCGATCTTGGCGGCCTCCTCGCCTCGGACCGACAGGATCAGGATCGGGACGGGCGTCCACTCGCGCAGCTTCGTCGTCACCTCGATGCCGTCCATGTCGGGCATCATCAGGTCCAGGAGGATCAGGTCGGGCTTGTGGACCCTCACCTGCTCGAGCGCCTCCAGCCCGTTGTTGGCGGTCAGGACGTCCAGCTTCTCCCGTTCCAGCTTGCGCTTGAGCAACTGGACGTTGATCGGCTGGTCATCGACAACCAATATTTTAGCGATGGGCATGGTGGCTCTTGTGGGAGCCGAGAATGGGGTCGGGGGACCCGTGGGCGCAAGCCAACGCGCGACCGGGTCAGCCTCCCCTGCGGAGACGGAATGCCTTGACGGTGTTCCTCATGAGCATGGCGACCGTCATGGGCCCGACGCCTCCCGGCACCGGCGTGATCATGGAGGCGATCGGGGAGACGGACGGGAAGTCGACGTCGCCGACGAGCCGGTGGCCGGACTTCCTCGCGGGGTCGGCGACGCGGTTGATTCCGACGTCGATCACCACGGCGCCGGGCTTCACCAAGTCGGCCGTCACGAACCCGGGCCGCCCGATCGCCGCTATCAGCACGTCGGCCTGCCTCGCGAGGGACGGCAGGTCCAAAGTCCGGGAGTGGCAGACCGTCACGGTCGCGTTCGCGCCCGCCCTGTTCTGGAGGGCGAGGAGCGCGGCGGGCCTCCCGACGATCAGGGACCGGCCGAGGACGACGACGTGCTTTCCCTCGAGGTTCACCGCGCTGCGGGCGAGGAGCTCCATGATCCCCGCGGGCGTGCACGGAGAAAACCCCGACTCGTCGCCCTGGACGACCTTCCCCAGGTTGACGGGATGGAAGCCGTCCACGTCCTTCTCCGGGGCGATCCGGCCGAAGACGGCCCGCTCGTCGAGGCCGCCCGGCAGGGGCGACTGGACGAGGATCCCGTCGACGCCGGCATCGCCGTTCAGGCTCTCGACGAGCCTCTCCAGGGCGGCCTGGCCGATGGCGGCCGGCGGCAGGAGGATGCGGCTCTCTATCCCGATCTCGGCGGCCGTCTGGCCCTTCTTCTTCACATAGGATACGGACGCGGGATCATCCCCGACCCGGACAAGCGCGATGCAGGGCTTCCGGCCCGTGATCGCGGCGACCTCGGCCTTCAGCTCGGCAATCAGGGCGGCGGCGATCCGGTTTCCGTCGATGACCTCCATCTACTTGAGCCGGAATCCCTCGACTTCGATCACGAGGTCGTTGCTCTCCTTGACGGGCTTCATCGAGCCCAGGACCACGACGGCGTGGCCGGCGTAATTCCCGATCTGGTCCGTGAGGAGGAGCTTCGAGAGATCGACGTACGCGATCCGATTCCCCGAGGAATCGACGAGCTGCCAGTCATAGGGACGCCGCGCAGAGAGCAGGCTCTTGGTGGAGCCCAGCGTGCCCTCGAACAGGCGCGAGAGCGAAACGCCCTCATCCAGCGCGGAGGGGGCGGGGGCCCCGGCGGCAACCGCCGCCGCGGGCGCGGCCAGCGGGGCCGAGGAGGGGGCGGAGGCGGCGGGAATCGCCGGGGTCATCGCGGCGGCCACGGGCTCCGGAGGGCCCGTCCGGATGTAGCCGACCAGGGTTTTCTCGAGGCGCAGCTGGGTCCAGCCGCCATGCAGGCCGGTTATCTCGGCCTTGTCGCCCTTTGCGAACACCGCGAGGACCCCGGAGCCGTCCTTCGGGACAAGATAGATGGAGGCGCCCGGGATCACATCAAGCTGCTTCGAAAGGTCCTTGTTCCGGACGTAGCACTCGAAAGGGCCGGAGACCTCGACCGCCATCCATCCGGCCGGCGGCGGCCCGGCCTTGTCCGAGGGCGCGGGCTGATCCGAGCCCGCCTTGAGCACCGTGATGACGGGCGAGGCAGGGTCCGGCTGGGTCTGGACCGCCGTGGAGACGCTGAGCGTCGCGGCCTCGAGGGACGCGCACCAGGCCAGGCCCGCGGCGGTAAGGATGGTTTTAATCTTCATGGGAGGTGTCAATTGGAGCGGTCGCCTGCAGCTCGGCGTTCGGAGTCCGGGGTGACCGGAAAAGCTTCTCGATCTCATTTGAAGCAAGATGTTTCGCCCCGCGCAACGGGATTCCCTTGAGCCGCACCTCGCCTATCTGGTAGCGGCGCAGGCGCTGGACGATCCATCCGAGCGCCGAGAAAAGAAGCCGGATCTCGCGCTTCTTTCCATGGTGCATGTGGATGTCGAGGTCGCAGCTGCTGCCATCGGGCCTGGGGTTCACGAGCGCCGCGCGCTCCACCTTGAGGCGTTCCCCCTCGAACGTGAGGCCCCTCACGAGCCTCGGGAGCCGCGAGGACGGGAAAGGCTTCTTGAGCGACACGAAATAGCGCTTCACGACCTCGCTCGACGGGTGCATCAGCCGGTGCGCCAGGTCGCCGTCGGTTGTCAGGATGACGAGGCCCTCGCTGTCCTTGTCCAGGCGTCCGGCGCAAAAGAACCGGAAGCGGGAGTATTCCCGGGGAAGGAGCATGAACACGGTGTCGGGATTGTGCGGGTCGTCGTTCGAGCAGACCAGGCCCCTGGGCTTGTTGACGGCCAGCGTGATCCTTGGCTGCGCCTGCGTGCGGACAATCCTCCCGCTCACCGTGACCTTGTCGGCCCCGGGTATCACCTTGAGCCCGGCTACCGCCCGCGCCCCGTTTACCCAGACCTCCCCGCCGGCGATCAGCGCCTCCGCCGCCCGCCTGGAGCAGATGCCCGCGTCGGCTATGAATTTCTGCAGGCGAACAGCATCATCGCCCGGCCCCTGGTGGAAGGAGTTGTCCTTCAATTTGAGGGATCATGCTCGCCCGGGACGCAAGGCATGGCAAACGCAAAGGCCGCGCGGAGGCGGCGCCGCGCCCTTGTCCGGGGCTACAGCGGCTTCAGCCCCGCCTCGATCTCCCTTCGCCGCGGTTCCAGGAAGGGCGGCAGCGCGAGGCGCTCGCCGAGGCTGTCAAGGGGCTCGTCGGTGGCGAAGCCCGGCCCGTCGGTCGCAATCTCGAACAGGATCCCGTTCGGCTCGCGAAAATAGAGGCTGCGGAAATAATAGCGGTCGACCGGCCCGCTCGTGGGCATTCCCATCCGCTCGAGCCGCTCCGCCCATTTGAAGTATTCGTCGTCGTCCGGGGTGCGGAAAGCCACGTGATGCACGCCGCCGGCGCCCGTGCGCGCGGGAGGCAGATTCGGCTCGACGGCGACATGCAGCTCCGCGGCGGGGCCCCCGGCCCCCATGCGGTAGACGTGAACGGTGGGTCCGCGGTCGCCAGCGGACGGATAGCTTCGCACCGGCTCCATCCCGAGGACGCCGGTCAGGACGCGGTCGGTGTCCTTGAGTTCCGGCACGCTCATGCGGATCGGCCCCAGGCCGCGTATCTGGTGCATGCCAGGCACGCGGCTCTTGTCCCAGGGATGGGCTTCTCCGATCCCGCCGTCCTCCACAAGGCTGAGGCGCTGCCCCTCCGGGTCCTCAAAATCAAGCGTGCCGCGGCCGTCGCGCCTCACGATGCCGGAGTGGCGGACTCCCTTCTGCACGAAATGCGTCTGCCACCATTCGAGGCTGGCCTGGCTCCCGACCCTGAGCCCGGTCTGCACGAGGCTGCGCGTGCCCCGGCGCTCGGGGGGCGCGGGCCAGTCAAAGAAGGTGATGTCGGTGCCGGGCGTCGCGTTCCCGTCGGCGTAAAACAGGTGGTATGCCGAGACGTCGTCCTGGTTGACCGTCTTCTTCACCATGCGCATCCCGAGGACTTGGGTGTAAAAGGCATGGTTTTGGGAGGCGGTGGCCGTCACTGCCGTGAGATGATGGATGCCGGTGAGCTTCAAGGTGGGTTCCATGGTGATACTGCCGAGGCAGGCCTCATCGTCTCCATGGGGTGCGAAATGGCAAACCGGCGCCCTTTCGGATCCTCCGATCTACCCCCGCAGGCACCGGAACTTCGGTGATTTCCGGGGCGATCTCCCTTGAAGCGGCTTGCAAGGTTCGCAGGGCAGCCATTTTACTGCAGCCCCATTTCCATGTCCGATCCCGATTCCCCCTCAGCCTATTCGAAGGACACTCCGTTCCCGGCAAGGGTCGTCGAAAACCGCGTCCTGAACGGACCGGGCTCGGCGAAGGAGACCCGCCACATCGTTGTCAGCATCGCCGGCAGCGGCCTTCACTACAAGGCGGGGGACTCGCTGGGCGTTTTCCCTTCGAACCGCCCCGAGGAAGCGGACGCCATCGTGGCGACGCTTGGGGCGTCTGGGGACGAGCCGGTGATGCTTCCAAAGGCCGCGGAGCCCATCTCCCTGCGCGAGGCGCTGTTCTCGAAGCTGGCTCTCGCCGGGCCCACCAAGCGCATTCTGGAGACGATGTCGGCCAGGGCCTCCGATCCCGCTGAAAGGGCGAAATTGGCGGGGCTTCTTGCCCCTGAGTCAAAGGAAGTCCTGGCCGCGTGGCTTGACGATCGCGAGTTCATAGACGTCCTCTCCGAGTTCCCGAGCGCGAGCCTCAAGCCCCAGGAGCTCGTGGAGCACATGCGCAAGCTGATGCCCCGCCTGTATTCGATCGCATCCTCCCCGCGCATGCATCCGCTCGAGATCCACCTGACGGTCGCCGTCGTGCGCTTCACGACAAACCGCCGCGAACGGGTGGGCGTCTGCACGACGTACCTCGCCGATCGCGTCACGGTCGGATCAAGCCCGGTCCCGGTCTTCGTGTCCCACTCCCATTTTGGGCCGCCCGAGGACGGGTCGAAGGACGCGATCATGGTCGGGCCAGGCACCGGCATCGCGCCGTTCCGCGCCTTCCTCCAGGACCGCGTCGCCACCGGCGCAAAGGGCCGGAACTGGCTGTTCTTCGGCGACCAGAAGCGGGCGACCGATTTCCTCTATGAGGAGGATTGGAACCGATGGAGCGCCGCCGGAAGCCTCACGCAGCTTCACACCGCGTTCTCCCGCGACCAGCTGAACAAGATTTACGTCCAGGACCGGATGCGCGAGAACGCCGCGGATCTCTGGACCTGGATAAAGGGCGGGGCCTTCTTCTACGTGTGCGGCGACGCAAAACGGATGGCAAAGGACGTCGATATCGCCCTGCATGACGTGATCGCCGAACAAAGCGGCATGACCCCCGCTGAGGCCATTGACTACGTTAAGCTTATGAAGAAGGACAAGCGCTACCAGCGCGACGTCTACTGAAGGCCTGTCACAACCATGCTCACATTCAAGAACCGCACGGCGCTCGTAACGGGCGCTGGCCGCGGAATAGGCAAGGCGATTGCAGAAACCCTGGCCCGCGAGGGAGTGACCGTCGTCTGTGTCTCGAAATCCGCCGACTCGTGCGGCGCGGCCGCCGCGGTGATCACGCAGGCGGGAGGCAAGGCGAGGGCGCTTGCCGTCGACGTGTCGGACGGGGCCGCGATCGCCAAGGCGGCCGAGGCCCTTCTCCAGGAGATCCCCCTGATCGACATCCTGGTCAACAACGCCGGGATCACGCGCGACGGATTGCTCTTCCGGATGAGCGACGCCGATTGGAACGACGTCATCGCGACCAACCTGACCAGCTGCTTCCACTGGACGAAGCACCTCGCGCGGCCGATGACCCGGGCCCGCTGGGGGCGCATCGTCAACATCACGTCCGTCAGCGGGATCGTGGGGAACGCCGGCCAGGCCAACTATTCGGCGGCCAAGGCGGGCATGATAGGGCTCACCAAGACACTTGCCCGCGAATTCGCCTCGCGCGGCGTAACCGTCAACGCGGTGGCCCCCGGCTTCATCAAGACCGACATGACGACGGAGTTCGTCGGAAAACCCGAATTGGCGGCGAGAATTCTTGAGGCCGTGCCCTTGAGGCGCTTCGGCGAGGCGGCGGACATTTCGAGCATGTGCGCGTACCTCTGCTCCGAGGAAGCCGGGTATATAACGGGCCAAGTTTTTACCGTTGACGGCGGCATGGCAATGTGAAGCCTGCGTTGACCGAATTATCCCCAAATGGCTGACCAAAAAACCATAGACCAGCGCGTTAAAGAGATCATTGTGAACCAGCTCAACGTCAACGAGGAGCAGATCACACCGAACGCCTCCTTCCTTGATGATCTCGGCGCCGACTCGCTCGACACGGTGGAGCTGATCATGGCTTTTGAGGAAGAGTTCAAGGACGAGATCAAGG
>PLKS01000148.1 GCA_003140665.1 Opitutaceae bacterium | reverse complement strand
TCCATGGTCACAGGCCGATGGCGTGGAACAGGACGGCGAAGACTGCGTCCGCAACGATGATGAACAGGATCGCCGTCACGACCGCCGAGGTCGCCGCCCGACCCACGCCGGCCGCGTTGTTGTCGGCCTGGAGGCCGCGGCGGCAGCCCGCCAGCCCGACGATGAGGCCGAACGCGATGGACTTGATGACGCCGACCGTGACGTCCGGCAGGTCGACGATCGTGAGCATCTCGACCCAGTAGGCGGCCGGCGGGATGTCGAGCGTCGTGTAGGCCACCGCCATCCCGCCAAGGATGCCCAGGCAGTTGGCGTACAGCGCCAGGAGGGGCATCATGAGCCCGAGCGCGATCACCCTCGGAAGGACGAGGAACCTCACCGGCGATATCCCCAGGACCGTGAGTGCGTCGATCTCCTCGTTCGCCTTCATGCTGCCGATCTCGGCGGCATAGGCCGCCCCGGTGCGGCCCGCCAGGACGATGCCCGCCATCATGGCGCCCATCTCCCGGGTCATGGCGACGCCGATGAGGTCGGCAACCCAGATGTCCCCGCCGAAGCGCCTGAGCACGATGGCCCCGGAGTACGCCAGGGTGACGCCCACGAGAAAGCTGATCAGGCTGACGATGGGGAGCGCCATCGCGCCGCATTTCTGCATCTCGGCGATGCAGTCGTCCCAGCGGATGCCGGCCTGCCCCAGGACGAGCCTCTTGAGCGCGATCCAGCACTCCCCGATGAACTGGAGGATGTTCCGCCCCCCGCTCATCGCGTCGCGGGTGGACAGCCCCACCTCGACGAGCAGGCTCTGCATGTGCTCGACGCGCGGCCCCGCGCGCAGCGACTCCGCAAACTGCCCGCCGAGCAGCCGCATCTTCTCCGGGAGGGGCGCCGCGTCGCAGGCGACCCCCGCGTCGGCGCACCACCGCTCCGCCTCGCCTATGAAGGCGACGAGCGAGGTGTCCCACTGGGAGACCCCGTCGGCGCGCAGCCTGACCGCGGCCGGCTTCCCTGCGCCGACCACGGCTTCCCATCGCGGCGTGCCGCCCTCGAGCCTCCAGGCGCCCTCGAGCGCGACCTCGAGCACGGCGCCGTCGGTCCGGGTCGAGGCGCGGGCGCCTATGGGCTCTTGGCTCGCGGGCATCGCATGAAATCTCGGCCAGCGGCGCGCCACGCGCCAGATCAATCTAGGGCGCCGTGACGTGAACCCACTGGACCCAGACGATCGCCCAGCGCCCGTCGCGGCGCACATAGACGCTCGTGTAGCGGGTCCGCACGGGCGACCCGTCCGCCCTGCGGTACGTCACGGCGGCGCCGACGACCGCCGAGTCCCCGTAGAGGCGGATCACCACGTCGTGGAGCCGCAGGCCCTGGGCGTCGGGCCGCGCCGCGGCGAGGGCCAGGAACGCCGCCTTGTCGATGACGCGGCCGTCGGCGAGCATCCCGACGAAGTCATCCGCAAGGAGCTCGCGGAACCGGGCCACGTCGCACGCGAGGAATGCGCGGACGTAGTCGTCATTGAGCTGCCGGATGGCCGGCTCCTCGCCCCCCGCGGGCTCCGCCGCCCCCGCCGCGCCGGCGGCGAGGAGGAGCGCGGCGAAGGGTGCGCGCATGGCCCGAAGCATGGTCCCAGGATGGACCCGGCGCCGTCCCGGATCAACGCCGCAGAACATGCGCCATTGATTTTCGCGGGATCGACCGGAAGATATGCGCGCACACGTGCCCGCATCCCCCGCACCCGCCGCGCTCACCGGAGTCGTGGAGCGCATCATCTTCCTCAACGAGGAGAACCACTACACCATCGCCGAGTTCCGGCCCGATGGCGCGGAGGGCTCCGCCAAGCCCGAGCCGGTCACGATCGTGGGGGTGCTCCCGGGCGTCGAGTGCGGCGAGACGCTCCACCTGTCGGGCGAGTGGACGCGCCATTCCCAGCACGGGGCCCAGTTCAAGATAGCCGCGTTCAGGAGCGAGCTGCCCGCCAGCGTCTACGGCATCCGCAAGTACCTCGGGAGCGGCCTCGTGCCGGGGATCGGTCGCGTCTATGCGAACAAGATCGTCGACGCGTTCGGCACCGACACCTTCCGCGTCCTGAGCGAGGAATCCGCAAAGCTCCGGAGCGTCCCGGGGATCGGGCGCAAGCGCGCCGCCGCGATCAAGCTGGCCTGGGACGGCAAGCGCACCGAGCGCGAGCTGTACATCTTCCTGCAGACCTACGGGGTGAGCCCCGGGCAGTGCGTCAAGCTCGTCAAGCAGTACGGGGCGCAGGCCAAGGCGGTCCTCACCACCGAGCCCTACCGGGTGGCGCGGGAGATCGAGGGGATCGGTTTCAAGACGGCCGACCGGATCGCGATCAACCTCGGGTTCGCGAACGACGCACCCCCGCGGCTGGAGGCGGGCATCCTCTTCGCGATGGAGTCGCTCCAGGAGGAGGGGCACACGGCCTACAACGAGGCCATGCTCAGGGACCTCGCCGCCGGGATGCTCGACTCGTCGGCGGACCTTGTCGCGGCGCGGATCGAGGCGCTCGTCGCCGCAAGGCAGCTCGTGCGCCACGCCCCCGCCGCCGCGGGAACGCCGCTGCCGGGCGCCGGGCTGGTCCAGCTGCCGATCAACGACCGCGCCGAGCGCAGGATCGCCGACGTGGTGCTGAGGCTTTCCCGGGTCGCGAGCGGGCTGCCCCCCGTCAAGGTCGAGGCCGCGATCGAGTGGGCCCAGAAGAGGGCGGGGTTCGAATTCCACGAGCTGCAGCGCGGGGCCCTGCGCAACGCCCTCGGGCACAAGCTCTCGGTCCTGACCGGCGGACCCGGCACCGGCAAGACGTCGATCCTGCGCGCGCTTGTCGAGATCCTGAAGGCAAAGGGCGTCCGGGTGCACCTCGCCGCCCCAACGGGGCGCGCGGCTCAGCGCCTGGCGGAGACGACCGGCGGCTACGCCTCGACGATCCACCGGCTCCTCAAGTACGACCGCTCGGCCGGCTTCACGGCCAACGAGGCCCACCCGCTCGCCACCGACTTCCTCATCGTCGACGAGGTGTCGATGCTCGACACGCGCCTGGCGTCCGCGCTCTTCCAGGCGGTGCCCGCGAGGGCCCACCTCCTCCTGGTCGGGGACACCGACCAGCTCCCGAGCGTCGGCGCCGGAAACGTGCTCCAGGACCTGATCACGGCCTCCGGAGCGCCGGTCATGCGGCTCTCCGTCATCTTCCGGCAGGAGGGCCAGAGCGGCATCGTGACGTCGGCGCATGCGATCAATTCCGGGGACACCTCGATGCCGCAGGTCGCGTCGGACGTCTCCGCGGTCCAGCCGGCGAGCGACCTCACCTTCATCGTCGCGGACTCGGCGGAGGACTGCGTCCGCAAGGTGGTCCGGCTGTGCACCGAGTTCATCCCCCGGAACTACGGGCGGATCGACCCGATCGCGGACGTCCAGGTCATGGCGCCGATGCACAAGGGGTTCGCCGGCGTCGCCAACCTCAACATGGAGCTGCAGGGTGCGCTCAACGCGGGCTCGCGCGGCCTGCGGACGCAGGCGGGGGAGTTCCGGCCCGGCGACAAAGTGATCCAGCTCCGGAACAACTATGACAAGAACCTCTTCAACGGGGACATCGGGGTCATCACCTCCGCCGACGCGGACGCGGGCCAGATCGAAGCGGAGTTCGATGGCGACAGGCACGTTTTCACGCGCGGCGAGATGGGCGACCTCGCCCTCGCCTACGCGATCAGCATCCACAAGTCGCAGGGGAGCGAGTACCCGGTCGTCATCGTGCTGCTCCTGAAGGCCCACTTCATGATGCTGCAGCGCAACCTGCTCTATACCGCGGTCACGCGCGGCCGCAGGAAGGTGTTCATCGTGGGTGAGCCCGCCGCCTACGCGATGGCCGTCCGGAACCGGGAGTCGAAGCTCCGGGTGACCCACCTGCGCGAGAAGCTGGCGCCCGCCCCTACGGCTTGAGGTAGGTCGCCAGCCAGTCGAACACGGTCCTGTGCCAGAGCTCGCTGTTCTGCGGCTTGAGCACCCAGTGGCCCTCGTCGGGGAAGCTGAGGTACTTGGAGGGGATCCCCCTTCGCTGGAGCATCGTGAACACCTGCTCCCCCTCCCCGATCGGCACCCTGAAATCGAGGGCGTTGTGGATGATCAGGTCGGGTGTCTTGAAGTTCGCCGCGTACTTGTGGGGGGAAAACCTGTCGAAGTCCGGGGTCTCCCACGGGATGCCCGTCTCCCACTCCGCGAACCAGGTCTCGTCGGTCGACCCGTACATCGACTCGAAGTTGTAGGTCCCGTCGTGGGTCACGATGGCCTTGAACTTGTCCGTGTGGCCCTCGAACCAGTTCATCATGTAGCCGCCAAAGGACGCGCCGGCCGCCGCCATGCGGTCGGGGTCGACATACGGCTGCTTCTCGAGCCACCCCACGCAGTTCATCAGGTCGACGAAGATCCTGCCGCCCCAGTCGCGCGAGATCTCGTCGGTGAACCTCTGGCCGAAGCCCGTGCTTCCGCGCGGGTTTGGCGCCGCGACCACGTAGCCCTGCGCCGCCCAGAGCTCCGGGTTCCACCGGAACGACCAGCCGTCCTCCCAGGCTCCCTGCGGGCCCCCGTGCACCAGGAACACCAGGGGGTACTTCCTCGCCGGCTCGAAGTGCGGCGGACGCACGATCCACATCTGGACCGGCGTTCCGCCCTCGCCGGGCACCGTTACGGACTCGGGCGCCGCCATGGTGATCTGGGCCAGGAGCGCCGCGTTCGCCCGGGTGACCGGCGCGAGGTCGGAGGAACCCTTCCGGAGGCGCACGACCTCCTTCGGCGCAGCCAGGGTGGACCGCGTGAAATAGAGCCACCCGCCGTCGGGCGACACGCTCAGCTCGTCCACCGTGCCGCCCCACCAGGCCTTGGACGGCGCGCTCCCGTCGAGCGGCACGGACCAGACCGCGCTTGCGGCATGGTCGTCGACCACCGTGTAGATCGCCTTCCCGTCTGGCGCCCACGCGATCGACAGTACCGAGGCGTCGAGCGCCTGGGTGAGGCTGTGGCGCTCCCCGCTCGCCAGGTCGAGCACCCACAGCTGCCACCGGTCCGACTCGAAGCCGGGCGTGGACTGGGCCCGGTAGGCAAGCGTCCGGCCGTCGGGGGAGAAGCGCGGAAGACCGTCGGCTGCCGGATTCGTGGTGAGCGGGGTCGTCTTCCCCGACGCGAGGTCCTCGGAAAGGAGGTCGAAATTCGTGCTCCACGCGTCGATCCGGGCGGGAACCGGCTCGGCGGTGTGGACCAGCGCGCGGCCATCCGGGGTGAATGCATACTCGTCACCCGCGTCGAACGTGGTCGACGTGGGGACGGCGTCGCGGTCCCCTGGGGTGACGTCGCGGGGTTCTCCCAGGGACCCGTCCCTGAAGGGAACGACGAAGAGATGCTGCCTCAACCCTTCGGTCCACGAGTCCCAATGGCGGTAGAGCAGCTCCGTCATCACGCGCGCCTTGACCTTGCCCTTTTCGCGGGCATCCAGGCGCTCCTTGTTGAGCGCGTCGGACGCCGGGAAAGGCTTGCCGGAAAACTCGGCGAGGACGGCCGAGACGAAGGCGATCTGCCTGCCGTCGCGGGACCATACAGGCTGCGACGCCCCCGTCGAAACCGACGTGGCCTTGCGCGATTCGCCGCCCCCGGGCGAGATCAGCCAGAGCTGCTGCGTGCCGTCGCGGTTGGACTCGAACACGATCCATTGGCCGTCGGGAGACCACCGCGGATGGCTGTCCTTCTTGTTCGTGTGGGTCAGCGGGTGGGGCTCGCCCCCCTCCGCCGGGACGATCCAGAGGCTGCTCGTCGTCGCATTGTCCGCCTTGAGCACGTCGGTCTGGACGTACAGGAGCCGGCGGCCATCGGGGGAAAGCTGGGGGTCCGTGATCCGGTGGAATCGGAAGAGATCCTCGATCTCGAAGTCGCGCGCGGGCGCCTGCGCGGGGGCCGCGGCCAGGGCAACGGCGAACAGGAACGGCATGGAAACTAAGCGGCGCGGACAGGGGATTCTCATTGGGAGGGGAAACGCCAGAGGATGAGCAGTCTGCGGCCCATGTCCAGAAAGGGTGATTCGCCGTTGTCGCGCAGGCTGCGGGATCCAAGTCTCATGTTGACTGATGTTCACCGGACCGGCTGATCATTTCGCGCGTGCCCCCACGATCCCGTGCGCCATTGAGAAGCGCTTCCGGCATTCTGATTTCGATCGGGATAATCCTGGTCGTGTTCGGATCCAGGCTGAGGATCGTCGAGCGCTATGGATCGGACCTTCCGTGGTGGGACCAATGGGGCGGGGAGGCGGAACAGGTTCTTACCCCATGGCTTCAGCACGGGGAGTTGTGGAGGAACTTGTTCACCCCCTATAGCGAACACCGCATTGCCCCGACAAAGGCGCTTAATCTTGCACTGGAAGTCATGGGCGGGCAATGGGATGCCCGGGTCCAGTGTGTGGTCAATGCCATGCTCGTCGCGGCGTTGGCTGCAGTTCTCCTGGGTTGGGTTCGGGGTGGATTTGCCCCCTTTTGGAGTCTCGCAGCGACGATCCTGGGCGTTCTCTTCCTCAGCCTTCCCCTTGCATCCGACAACATATTGGGCGGCTTTCAATCGCAGTTCCTGTTTCTCGCCGGCTTTTCGCTCGCGGCGATCTATGGGCTGATCAACCGCCCGGCGGGATCCGCGCTGTGGCTTCTGGCGTCTTGTGCGGGGTGTCTCGCGCTCGTCAGCATGGGATCCGGCTTCTTCTTCAGCATTCCGGTCCTATGCGTCACCGCTTTCCGGCTGGCCGGGGCCGGGCGCCGGCTCGGGCTCTGGACGACGCTGGCCGCAGCCATCCTGTTCTCGGCAATCGGTTGGTGGATCCGGCCCCTGGCGCCCTGGCAGGGTGTTCTGCATGCGAAAAACGCACACGACTATTTCCTGTACCTTGCCCACTGTCTCGCATGGCCGAAGCCCGATTGGCCCTGGCTCGGATTGCCATTCTGGCTGCCATGGGGCGTCCTGGCGGCACGATGGACGTTCTCGTCCTCCCGGCGCGACGAGCCTGCAAGAACCTTTGTCTTCGCAGGCGGCTTCTGGGTGCTTCTCCAGCTTCTTGCGGTGTCCTACGCGCGGGGGGCCCGCGGGGAATACCCTGCCAACCGCTATGCGGAAATCCTCACCCTCGGACTCTTGTTCTCCTTCCTGAGCCTCCCGTTTGTGTTCCCCGCATCCTGGCGCCGCACGCCGATTGTCATCGGAATACTGTGGTCACTGGCTGTCGCCGGCATCGCGTCCTATCAGTCCCGCCGTTTTTTCGAGTTCTCGCTGCCGGCATCGAAGGCTTCCTACGCGGCGTGCGAGCGGAATATCCAGGGGTACCTCATCACCAACGAATTCAGCTACCTGAACAAGACGCCGGTTACGGAGATCCCGCTATTTGCCGGGGAGCCCCTGGCCCGGGTCATGGCGCCGCCGGAAATCCGAGGGATCATGCCGGCCAGCGTGAGGCCTCCCATCCCGCTTGAGCCCGGCGGCAAATCGGCTGGCTTCCATCTTGGCGGCACAAGCCCGGAAACCCCGCCCCTTGCCCTTCGGCGTGTCTGGGGCTCCTTTGCTTCCGCCGCAGGTGGCGCGGCTGCGGAATGGAAAAGCTCGATCATTCCAGCTTCGCCTTTCGCGTATTGGAAAATCGAGGTCTCGGGCTCGCTCGGATCGCCAGGCACGTCACTCGACGTGGTATCCGAGGAATCAGGCAAGGTCTTGTCCGGGGCATTCCCGACCAGGATTGCTGGGAATTCCTGGCGGGCGGCGTATGCGCGGGCACCAAGGGAACCCGCGCGCCTTGTTGCCCATGCCGATTCGCCCTCAACATGGTTCGCATTCAGCGCCCCGGTGGAGATGTCCGGCCTCTCCTATTGGTCGCTGCAGCTCGCGAGAAAGGGCTCTTGGCTGCTCCTGGGCGGACTTCCGCTTGGGGCAGCCGGAATGGTCGGATGGTTATTGTCCAACAGGCGAACGACGCCCGCACCAAAGCCGTAGCACATGCCGGAGGCTTCCGATTGTCATGCCAGGCAGGTGCCACGCCCGGGCGGCTGCACTTGCGCGGGCAGATTCACGACAAAGTGCGGCGTATGAAGCCACGCACCAAGATCTCAAAGATTACCTTGGAAAAGGAAAAACGACCCAAGGCATGGTGGAAGCCGTGGTGATGAAACATCCGATTCAACCACCGGATCCGACGTCAAAGTCGGCCACGCCTCCTCCCGGCGCAGTAGGCGCGCCATCATCGTCCGCGGAGCGAAAGGCCGTTCGGCACGAAATGAACTTCCCCCGCCTCAAGAGGCTTTCATGGTGGCTGGCGGGGATATACCTGGCATGGAGTTGCTTGGTCTTTTTCGGAGGTCGCGGGGGCCAAGGTCACGAGTGGTGGCCGATCTTCCTTTATCCGCTGATATTCCCGTGGAGTTTCTTGTATGACCTCGTCATCGAACCGCCATTGGCGAATTGGCTCGCTCCGGATGCGACGGCGGCGCCTGGATCGGCCTGGGTGCTCATGGATAATCTCGCCGGTGCCTACTACATCATCGTCGGAACGCTATGGTTCTGGTTCCTGGGAAAGATGGTTTCCCGCTTCGTGAATTACAGGTTCGATCGGAAATCGATCGGACCGAATCGCTAGTCGGATCCGAAGCCTGCTTCCGGCACGGCTCCCCGGGGGGCAGAAGCCGCGCCAACCAAGAGGAGACGGTCCAACATCACCAGACCGGACGCCGAAGTCCGTCACGCCTCTTGCGAGGACGGAGCCGCGCTGGACTTAGTCGCGGGTCCCTGCAATATTCGACAAAGATGCCGAAGGAGAACGGCTTGCAGTATCGGGGACGTCTGGTAACCTTGGCGTCTGGCACCTTGCGACTATTTAATGGCTACCTTGGCTAAGGAGATTGGAGAAATCGGAAATTGCTCCGTATTGCTCCGAAGAGCTAACCGATTGGGTATCAATTCGGTACGGGACCTTATTCGACTGGGCGTTGCGAGGGGATGCCGCCATTACGCACCCGCATATCCGCCTGCCGATTTGGATCCTGGATACACGGCAATCAACAACGAGGAATTGGTCACGCTGTTAATCCTAGGCGAAAATGAGTTCGAGCCCGTCGCAATCCGATGCGCTGCACAATTGGCAGGCCGATGCAATCCCGAGAGACTGGCGCAGGTGGCAAAGCAAGAACGAGTCGGCAGAGTACTGTCATATATTTCGGAAGCCGGAAGCGCGCACGATTCGATGCACAAGGACTTCTGGTTTCGTCTGAGTGCTTTGCTGGGAGATCAAGAGCCGGTTGCCGATGGTGTTCTCCCCCATTGGAGCAGGTTCGTTTCTCAAACAGGCGTCACGCGGAGCGGTGGGGGAGACGTAAAGTGGCTGCACTCCCAATAAATAATCCTCGGCACATTCTTCAGACTTTAGATTCTTATCTGGAGAAGGAGACCCGCATCGTGTTATTCGGAAGGGCCGCACTGACGCTCGGATTCGGAGATTTTGGAAGGAGATTCGGGACAACGCAGGATGTGGACGCGATTCTGCCAACCGTCGAAATGGCAAGAATTGAATCCGATACACAATTTTGGGAGGCGATCGACAACACCAACAAGAGGCTCGAGCCTTCGGGACTTTATGTGTCGCATCTATTCACGGACCGTCAGGTTGCGCTGACTATCGATTGGCTGGACAAGACGGTTAAAATACCATCCGACGAATACCAGTTTCTGCGTCTTCTTCGTCCGTCGTCGCTCGACCTGATATTGACAAAGATGATGCGCAATGACCGAGAGGACTTGGGGGATATCAGGTTCATTTTGGAACAGGAGAACATCAGCCCAAGTTCACTGGAATCAGCTTTCAGGAGCGCACGGGAGTTGGAGGTTCCGGAGCTCCAGGCAATCTTCCTGAAAATGCAGCCGGTCGTTCATGACATTGCGCTTGCAATCGATGGCAACCGGTCAAGCGGAGGCATTTCTGGACCGTCCAGTTACCCGTTAGATCCTGACTGGTGGTCTAAGTTGACGAACGAAATGCCCCAAAAGAGAAGCTTGGAGAAAGATCGCGGCCTAAGTCTCTAATGTGGTGCGAATGTCGAGCCAGCACCTGATCCAACGACGCTTGCTGCGACATTCGAACCAAGGCTGCCGTATCGGGACATTAGGTAACCTCCGCGATTTCGCCGCCTCTGACCGCAAACGGACCTAGGATCGCATTCACCAAAGACTGCGCAACACCGGCCTGAAGGCAGAATGCCAGATGCGGCATGGGCGGCCGTTTCCCTGGCCCGCATCCTGTCCTTCCGAAGCGTCTGAGCCCGGATCACTTCCCCAGCTTGCGGAGCGCCTCGTTCACCTTGTCGAGGTCGCATGCGGTGGGCTCGTACTCGGGCCCCAGCCAATCGAGCCATTCCTTGCCCAGGTCGGAGGCGGGCTCCTTGAGGCACACCAGCATGTCGTGGAAGGCCTCCAGGCCGCCGCAGTCCTCGGGGGGCCCCGCGCGCTCCCCGGCGACGCACGCAGGGTAGCGGACGCCCTTGCCGGCGGCGGCGCTCTTCTCGACGCGGATGTCGACCCTCCATCCCTCGCCGAATTGGTAGTCGTAGGCCATCCGGTCGCGGTGGGCCAGGTTGAGGTCGGCCAGGGTGACGTCGCGGTCGTCCTCGACGATCACGTCGTCGCGCTTCATCGGATTGCCGAACTTGAGGTCGTCGAGCGCGAACACGTGGGTCTGGTAGTCGAACCAGTCGAATGCGATCTGGATCGAGTCGTGCAGGCGCGACAGCCACATCGTCTCGAGGACGAGAAGCCGCCGCCACACCCTGGGCTGGGTGCCCGTGATGACCAGGCGCAGGCTCAGGACGCGCGCGGCGGCCTTCTTGGCGCCCGGGCCCCTGCCCTCTTTGAACGAGATCATCGATTTTGTTTGGGACGTGCCCTCAGGAAGGAGGCACGGCAGGTCCTCCCCGGAACGGGCCGCGCCCGAAATGTCGCCGCGCGGGCGGCGAGGCGCATCAGTGGTCCGATACCCTCCGGTCTCCGGAGGGCAGCGTGACAATCGTGAGCCCGTCCGGCATCACGGCCGCGGAAGGCGCCGCAGCCCCGATCTCGACCTTGGAAAACACCGCCGTCTCAAAGGCGGCGTTGTCGTGGGCGGACACCGCCAGCCCTATGTAGAACGGGTTGGCGAAGTGCAGCTGAAAGGAGCATCCCGACGGGTGGGGCTGCTCCCCGGCGTGCGCGACCGACAGGTAGACCGTGTCGCCTATCTTGTCCAGGCGCACGCGTTGGGGCGAGGCCATGTTGGACTGGATCTCCTTCGTGGTCCCGCCCTCGGTCGCGCGGAACTGCAGCGAGGTGAGCCCGTCGCCGTGGACCGCCACGTCGACGTAGGGGGAGCCGGGGTCCAGGTTCTGGCGGATGACGAGGCACGCCTTGCGGTGCCCCTGCGTGCTCGTGCCGACGAAGCCGACGTCGGCCGCGATCGACCCGTCGCCCGAGACCTTCTTCCAGACGTAGGTCATGGCGTCGTCCGTGAACCACATGTTCGCGCCGCTGGCGCCGATCGTGTAGGCGCCTGCGGCCGCGTCGAAGGTGGCGGTCCCGGGACGGCTCACGGTGCCGACGTCGGTGCGCCCGGTGAAGGTGCCGACGGCGGTTGCCGGCGCCTCGGCCATGGCGATCGATGAGAGGAGCAGGCAGGCGCAGGCGAGTCTGAATGGGGAAGAGGTCATCGTGGGGGATGAAAAATAAAGCATGTCCGCAACTCTTAGGGAAGCCGATTCCCCGCCCGGGGGCGCGCCCGTCCCGGCGCAAGAACTTGTATCCTTGCGCCGCGCCCGGAATGCCCTCTATTTTCACCCTCCCCCCGAAAACCCCAGAAATAGTTCATGACCGAACAGACATATGACGCCATCGTGGTCGGCTCCGGAATAAGCGGCGGATGGGCCGCGAAGGAACTGACCGAGAGCGGCATGAAGGTCCTGCTCCTGGAGCGGGGTGAGAACATCGAGCACATCACGGGCTACGTGAACGCGCTCAAGGCCCCGTGGGAGATCCCGCACCGGGGCCGGCTGACGAACCAGATAAGGGAGGAGCACATGGCCGCGACGCGCGACAGCTTCATGCACGAGTCCAACGCCAACTACTGGACCAACGAGCTGGAGTGCCCGTACGTCGAGAAGCGGCCGTTTGACTGGTTCAGGGGCTACCATGTCGGCGGCCGGTCCCTCATGTGGGGGAGGCAGAGCTACCGCTGGAACCGGTTTGACTACGAGGCCAACGCCAAGGAGGGGGTCGGCGTCGACTGGCCCATCCGTTACGAGGACATGGCCCCCTGGTACGACCATGTCGAGTCGTTCGCGGGGATCAGCGGCTCCCTCGAGGGCATGGAGCAGCTTCCCGACGGCAAGTTCCTTCCCCCGATGGAGCTGAACGTCGCCGAGAAGAGCGTCGCGGCCCGGATCAAGGCCCACTATGCGGATTCCCGGCGGCTCATCATCGGGCGCGTCGCGAACCTCACCGAGCCCCACAACGGCCGCGTCAACTGCCAGTACCGGAACAAGTGCGACCTGGGCTGCCCCTTCGGCGCGTATTTCAGCACGCAGTCCTCCACCCTTCCCGCCGCGGTGAAGACCGGCAACCTGACGCTGCGGCCCTTCTCCATCGTGACGCGGGTGCTCTACGACAAGGACCTCAAGAAGGCCACCGGCGTCGAGGTCCTCGACGCCGAGACAAAGGCCACGCAGGAGTACAAGTCGAAGATCGTCTTCCTGTGCGCGTCGACCCTCAACTCCGCGTGGGTGCTGATGAACTCGGCGACGGATGTCTGGCCGGACGGGCTCGGCAGCAGCAGCGGCGAGCTCGGCCACAACGTGATGGACCACCATTTCCGCGTCGGCGCCTCGGGCGACATCGACGGGTTCGTGGACCGGTACATCTACGGCCGCCGCGCGAACGGGTTCTACATCCCCCGGTTCAGGAATCTCTTCGGCGACAAGCGCAGCTACAACCGCGGCTTCGGCTACCAGGGCAGCGCGGACCGCCGGGGCTGGGACCGGGAGATCGCGGAGCTGTCGATCGGCGCCGCGATGAAGGATGCCCTGACCGAGCCTGGGCCGTGGCGCATCGGGATGACGGCCTTCGGCGAGGTGCTCCCCAATCACGACAACAGGATAAGCCTGGACAAGAACACCCGGGACAAATGGGGGCTGCCGGTCCTTTCCATCGACTGCGACATCGGGGACAACGAGAAGAAGATGCGGCTGGACATGATGAACGACGCCGCGGAGATGCTGGAGGCCGCCGGCGTCAAGAACGTCACGCCCTACGACTCAGGCTACGTCCTCGGCCAGGGTATCCACGAGATGGGCACGGCGCGCATGGGCAAGGACCCGAAGTCATCCGTCCTCAACAAGCACAACCAGGTCTGGGACGCGAAGAACGTCTTTGTGTCGGACGGGTCCTGCATGGCATCCACCTCCTGCGTGAATCCGTCGCTGACCTACATGGCGATGACGGCGCGGGCGGCAGCCTTCGCGGTCGACGCCCTGAAGCGGGGCGACGTGTGACCCGGCCATGCAGACCGACGCCTCACCACCCCGCCCGGGCATGAACAGGAGAGAGGCCATCCGCCGGATCGCCCTGCTCATGGGAGGCGCGATGGTCGGCTCGGAGATCCTCCTGAGCGGGCAGACGATACCCGGCAAAACCGCCGCGGGATTCACGGAGGACGACCGGGCGCTCCTCGACGAGATCGGCGACACAATCATACCCGAGACCGACATCCCCGGCGCGAAGGCCGTGCACATCGGCGCGTTCATCACGATGATGGTGGCCGACTGCTACAACGACAAGCAGCACGCCGTCTTCATGGAGGGGCTGCAGAAGATCGACGCGGCCTCGAGGGCCATGAACGGGAAAACCTTCATGGAATGCGCGCCCGCCGAGCGGACCGCGCTTGCGAACGCCCTGGAGGCGGAGCAGCGGGCCCAGTACGCCAAGAAGGCCAAGGACGACCCCGTGCACTACTTCAGGATGATGAAGGAGCTGACGGTGCTGGGCTATTTCTCGTCGGAGATCGGCTGCACGAAGGCGGTGCGCTACGTCGAGGTGCCCGGCGCCTACCACGGCGACGTCCCCTACACGAAGGGCGAGAGAGCCTGGTTCTAGGCCCGGGATCCGGCGGCCGCCTCGTCCGTTGGCCTCAGGGCGACTTTCCCTGGGCGAAGGACACCATCAGGTAGATGATGCGGAGCGACGGCAGGTAGATGACCGTGCCCGCCGCAAGGCTCCAGCAGATGCGGCCGGTGCG
>PLKS01000018.1 GCA_003140665.1 Opitutaceae bacterium | reverse complement strand
GCGATAATAGACAAGGCGACCGCAGGCCGCTATTGGCCTGGCGCCAATCCCTTGGGCAAACGGATCAAGTTGGGACAGGGCGGCGGCCAGCCATGGGTGACGGTTGTGGGGGTCATAAACGACGTGAAGCACGACGGATTGGACAAGGATGGTATTCCCCATATTTACAGGCCCGACTACCAAACCAAGTCCAGGATCATTAATTTCGTCGTTCGGACGTCCCTTCCCGCCTCCGTCCTCGAGCGGCAGATCCGGGAGGAGATACAGACCATCGATCCGGGCCTTCCCGTATACAATGTACGCTCAATGGATGAAGTAGTCGGCGCCTCCCTTGCCATACGCCGCTTCTCGGCCTCGTTGGTGGCGGCCTTTGCGGTTGTCGGGCTGCTCCTGGTTTCCATTGGAATCTACGGCATACTCGCGCATCTGGTCAGTCAGAGGTCCCGCGAGATCGCAGTCCGCATGGCCCTGGGGGCCCGGGCGATCGATATCTTCAAGATGATCCTCGGAAAGGGGGCTCTAATTGCCGCGATTGGGATTCTTTGCGGGCTTTTGATCTCGCTCCTCGTAGCACCGGCAATGAAGGCCCTGCTGTACAGCGTTCCCCCGATTGATCCGCCGGTCTTCATCGCTGTGCCGGCACTGTTGCTGGGCGTGGCCCTCTTGGCGAGTTTCATGCCCGCGCGGAAGGCTGCCGGGCGCAATCCAAACGCCGTGTTGCACGAGGAGTGACTATCCCCGTCATGGCGCCTCCGTATCGCCGATCGACATAATGAATTCTTCTCCAACACAACCTTTGTTGCAACAGGCCGCCGACCGGGCTCAGCGCTACCTGCGGGACCTCCCCGAACGGCATGTCGCCCCGCTTCCTTCGGCACTGGAGGCGCTCAAGGGCTTCAGGCGCGCGTTGCCAGACAGCCCAACCGCTCCCGAAGCGGTGCTCGCCGAGCTCGACGAGATTGGCTCGCCCGCGACCGTGGCTTCGGGGGGTCCGCGTTACTTCGGCTTTGTGGTTGGCGGCTCGTTGCCAGTGACGACAGCGGCCAACTGGCTTGCCGCCGCGTGGGACCAGAACGCGGCGATGAAGGTCCTCTCTCCTGTGGCCGCTTGCCTCGAGGAGGTCACAATGGGCTGGTTGATCGAGTTGTTTGGACTGCCGGCGGGATGTGGAGCTGGCTTTGTGAGCGGCGCATCCCAGGCCAATTTCACTGCGCTGGCGGCGGCCCGGCATTCCATCCTTGCCAGGCAGGGCTGGGACGTGGAGGCGCGCGGGCTCTACGGAGCGCCAGAACTGAAGGTCGTCGTCTCCGACGAAATCCACGCCACGGTACTAAAGGCTCTCTCGCTGCTCGGTCTCGGACGCGAACGGCTGTTCCGCGTTCCGGTGGACGGCCAGGGACGCCTGCGGATGGATGCCCTGCCTCTCCTGGACGACTCAACCCTGGTGTGTGTGCAAGCGGGGAATGTGAACACAGGTTCCTCAGACCTCTTCGCTGAAATTTGCGCCCGGGCGAAGCCTGCCGGCGCATGGGTGCATGTCGACGGGGCTTTCGGCCTCTGGGCCGCGGCGTCACCGGCGAAGCGCAGGGTGGTTGACGGCGTGGTGGAAGCCGATTCCTGGGCAGTGGACGCGCATAAGTGGCTTAACACTCCCTACGACGGTGCGATTGCCTTCTGCCGCGACCCGGAATCGATGCGGGCCGCAATGAGCCTCAATGCCGCCTACTTGATGGTCAGTGATGAACGGGAGCCGTGCCATTACGTACCCGAACTCTCACGGCGCGCGCGTGGCGTGGAAATCTGGGCCGCATTGCGCTCCCTCGGGCGCCTCGGGGTTGCGGAGTTGATCGAACGCAGCTGCCGCCATGCGACCCGCCTCGCTGAAGGCCTCCGGTCCGCCGGCTTCACGGTGCTAAACGAAGTCGCTCTAAACCAGGTCCTGGTTTCCTTTGGCGATGACGAGGCGACCCGCAGAGTAATCGCTGGGATTCAGGAAGAAGGCACGCTTTGGTGCGGTGGCACAGTCTGGCAAGGGCACACCGCCATGAGAATCAGCGTAAGCTCGTGGGCCACATCCGACGCCGATGTCGAACGGTGCATCGCTGCAATAGTTGCGATCGCGAGGGCCTTGAAGAAGCGAGACTTCAAATGCGGACGTTGATCGCAGGTGTCGGCGCATTAGGTGGAACGATTGCGACTCGTGCCATCGCGGCTGGTATTCCGATCTGGCTCGCAACCCGATCGGCGGAATCGGCCCGCGCCCTACGTTCCACGGGAATGAAGGTGTCGGGTGCCGGTGGATCTGCGTCGGTTGCTTCAGTCGAAGCGGCGACCATGGAGGAATACGAGAAAGCCGATAAGTTTGATCTGATTGTTTTGGCTACCAAGGCGCACGACGCCTTGGATGTCGCGCCATTTCTTGCACGCCTGCTCAGCGCCGATGGCACGCTGCTGCCTATACAGAATGGCTGTGTCTCCCAATTACTATATGATCGCTTTGGCGATAAGGTAGTTGTCGGTGGTTTGTCGAATCTTGGCGCGACAATGGTGGAACCGGGAGTCTATGAGCAAAAAAACGTCGGGTATCTTCTGATTGGCGAACTAGCAGGCGGGCTCACTGATCGAGTTGCACGCATACTTCAGGCCCTGAAGGGTGGCATCGAGGTAAAGGCCACGCCGAACTTCAGCAGCGCGGTGTGGGCTAAGCTCCTGCTCAATTGCTCCGTGACAACGATCGGTGCAGTCTCTGGGCAGACGATGCGCCATTACATCGCGACGAGCGCCGGGATGGAGGTTTTTCGAAATACCTATGATGAGGCTTTGCGCATAGCGCTCGCGGCTGGAGTTCGTCCTGAACGGATGATCGTCGAGCCAACGCCTCCAGGCTGGGATGGTGCAAGAAGTAGCTTGGGGACCAACTACGCTGCCTGGGTCGAAAAGATCATCGTGACGTACGGCGATCTTAAGCCTTCAATGCTGCAGGATTTTGAGCGCAGACGACGAACCGAAGTTGACTTCATTAATGGTTACGTGGCGCAGTTGGGGAAGAAGATAGGAATGTCCGCCCCCTTGAACGCGGCAATCGCTGAAACAGTTCATTTGATTGAACAGGGGCACATCCAGCCTGGCTCAGTCCGGCTGGAAGAATTGGCGCGCGGCTGTGCCTCCATGAGCGAAGAATTTAATGGGGGTTCCCACTTCGTAAAATATCGCGACTAACATATCCTTAGAGTCTCGAGTGTGCAGGGGGAGCTGGTATGGCACTTGGAAAAGCTGGAGGTGTACCATCATATGGGATACGGTGTTATAGATAGTGCGATGCTGGCTGAGTGAAACTTCCGTTCACATCATGAAGCCACTAACGGATTTTATTACCAATGGGCATACCAAGAGAAGGCCGAATTCAAGAAAGCCCGAGAAGGCTACTGGATTATCCGCCAATTACACTTGGATTATCCCCACTTACATTCGGCTTCGCGCACTTACATTCCTCATTATTGAGGAACAACACCGGTCGACGGTTCACACTTCCACCTGCGGCCTCTTGGGATCGGGCCAGTCAAGGTGGAAGAACTTCCCGCGGGGCCTGTCGACGCGCTCATAGGTGTGCGCCCCGAAAAAGTCGCGCTGCGCCTGGAGCAGGTTGGCGGGGAGCCGGGCCGAGCGGTAGCCGTCGTAGTAGGCGAGCGACGCGCTGAAGGTCGGCGCCGGCACGCCGCACTCCGCCGCGAGCGCAATGACCCTGCGCCAGTTCGCCTGCGCCTTCCTGAACGTCCTGTTGAAGTAGGGATCGAGCAGCAGGTTCGCCAGGCCGGGATTCCGGGCGTAGGCCTGCGTGATCTTCTGCAGGAAGGCCGCCCGGATGATGCAGCCGCCCCGCCAGATCTGGGCGATCTCCCCGAACTTCAGCTTCCATCCATACTCCTTCGCGCCCGAGCGCATCAGCTGGAAGCCCTGCGCATAGCTGCAGATCTTCGAGCAGTAGAGGGCGTCCTGGATCGCATCGAGCAGCGGCTTCTTCGGGCCATGGTACTTCCTGGACGGACCCTTGAGGATCTTCGACGCGGCGACGCGCTCCTCCTTGATCGCCGAGACGAGGCGCGCGAAGACCGCCTCCGCGATCGTCGGGGCAGGGACGCCCATGTCGAGTGCGTTGGTCGACGTCCACTTGCCCGTGCCCTTCTGGCCTGCCGAATCGAGCACCACGTCGACAAACGGCTTCTTCGTCACGGGGTCCTTCTGCCTCAGTATCTCGGTCGTGATCTCGATCAGGAAGCTGTCCAGGATCCCCTTGTTCCACTCGGCGAAGATCGCGCTCATCTCCGCCGGCTTGAGGCCCAGGAGGCCCTTCATCAGGGCATACGCCTCGCAGATCATCTGCATGTCGCCGTACTCGATGCCGTTGTG
>PLKS01000201.1 GCA_003140665.1 Opitutaceae bacterium | reverse complement strand
CATCGCCTACCTGGGCAGCATGCTCGTCCTGGCCACCGCCAGGCGCCTGGGACGCACGATCTAGACGTGGCGTTTCAACAGGCTGTCGACGCGGGTGGGGACCGGAAGCTCGCGTCCCGCGTTCTTGGTGAAAGAAAAAGCCGCTAATCACTGCGGATTAATGGCTCTTGGAAGATGGTGGACCCTACTGGACTCGAACCAGCGACCTTTTCCATGTCAAGGAAACGCTCTAACCAACTGAGCTAAGGGTCCCCGATAACGGGTCGGAAATTAAGCGGGATCGACACCGTTTACGGCAAGGAAAATTCCGCGCGTGCCGCGGCCACGTCGCGTGCGATCTGCGATCGCAACTCCTCTATCCCGCCGAACTTCTTCTCGGGACGCAGGAAGCGGATCCACTCCACGGCCACCGGGTCCCCGGCGCCGTACGGGCATGCGACGAGCATGTGGATCTCCAGACGCGGCTCGACCGACTGCTCCACCGTCGGGCGCAAGCCGTAGTTGGCGACCGCGGGAAGCCATCCGTAGGACTTGGCACCGCTGACCCGGACCGCGTAGACGCCGTAGAGGGGCCTGAGGTCCGGCGACCATCCGAGGTTTAGCGTGGGAAATCCGATGGTCTTTCCCAGGTGCTTGCCGTGCACGACGGTCCCCTCGGCCGTGTAGACGTAGCCGAGAAGCGCCGCCGCGCCCTTCATGTCGCCGCTCTGTATCCGCTCCCGGATCCGGGTGCTGCTGATGGGTTCGCCGTCAAGGTTCACGCGCGGCGCGCTGAAGACGGTGATCCCGTGCCGGCGTCCCTCCCCGACCAGCATCGCGACGTCGCCCTTGCGACCCATTCCGAACCGGAAATTATCGCCGACATAGATGCCGGCGAGCCGCGGAAGATGCCGTTTGATGAGGGGGACGAACTCCTCGGCCGTGATCGCCGCAAACTCGCGCGTGAAATGCTGCACCACCACGGCGTCTACGCCGATCGCGCCGAGTTTCGCCACCTTCTCGGGCAGGTCCAGGATCATCCGCGTCGGATTGTCCGGCCTGAAGAGCACGCTCGGATGGGGCGAGAACGTAAGCACAACCGAAACGCCCCCGCTGTGCCGCGCCGACTGGACCGCGCTTTCAACCACGACGCGGTGCCCAAGGTGGACGCCGTCGAACATCCCGATGGCGACATGGAGGGGCCGCGGTGGGAGGGCCACCCGGTCGAGTCCGTCGAATTGCGCGGGATGGTTCACAGGGCGACCGTCGGCACGGCCTGGTGCACGGGTATGAGCCTCTTTTCAATCTCGGGCAGGGAGAGCTGCTCGATGCGGTCCAGGGTCAGGGCGTCCGAAACGTTGAACCGGTCCGTCGCCGTGCGGCGCAGGGCGGAGAGGTGCGCGCCGCAACCCAGCTTCGTCCCGAGATCGTGCGCGAGCGTCCGCACATAGGTCCCCTTGGTGCAGCGCATTCGAAAGTCGATGTGCGGGGTGGCAAAGCGCAGGAGATCCCAGGCCATCACCCGGATGAACCGCGGCTCACGCTCGACGTCCTCGCCCTTTCTGGCCTTCTTGTAAAGCGGTACCCCGTCGATCTTTATGGCGGAAAACATCGGAGGAATCTGATATTGGTCACCGAGGAAGCCGTGCATTGCCGCCCGGACCTCGGCTTCCGTCAGGGGAGGAACGGGCCTCGTCTCCATCACCTGGCCGTCCGCGTCCTGCGAATCCGTCGTCTTTCCAAGCTCGATCGTCCCCTCGTACTCCTTGTCGAGGCTGATCAGGAACTGCGAGACGCGCGTCGCCCTGCCAAGCAGCATGATCAGAAGGCCCGTCGCCATCGGATCGAGGGTGCCCGCGTGGCCGATCTTTCGCATCCGGAGCTTTCCGCGGAGGCGGGCGACGACATCGTGCGAGGTGTGGTCCCGGGGCTTGTCGATGAGCAGCACGCCCTCGAGTTCCTTTTGGAGCGCTTGCATGGCTCTCTAGACCGGGTGCTTCGCGATCTCGGCGTCCATCACCCGCAGCCTTTCCCCGAGGGCGGCCAGGAGAAGGGTGCGGAATTGCGCGATGGGCTTCTTGACGCTGAGGCCGGCGGCGCAGGCGTGCCCGCCGCCGCCGAACTGCCCGGCGACAAGGTCCAGGCGGCAGAGGGGGTTCTTGGAGCGCAGGCTCGCCTTGACGCCGCCGTCCGGCCTTTCCTCGATCAGGGCACCGATGTCGACGCCGTCCACGCACCGCGCGAAATCGACCAGCCCCTCGGTGTCCTCGGCCGTGGTCCCCGTCGCCTCGAAGATGCCGGGAGGCAGCGTTCCGATGCACACGCGGCCGCCGAGCTCCATCTCGAGCGACGCGAGAAACCGCCCGAGGAGCCGAAGCTTCGCCGACGACTCGCGCTCGTAGAGCTCGTAGCCCGCCTCCGACGGCGTCGCGCCGCGGGCGACAAGCTCCCCGGCTAGGATGAAGGTGCGCTGGGAGGTTGAACCGTAGCGGAACTGCCCCGTATCGGTCATGATGCCCGCGAAGAGCGCGGCCGCCGTGCCCGCGTCGACCCGGAGGCCGGCGTCGAGGAACAGGCCCGCGAGCAGCTCGCAGGTGGCCGCCGAGGCGTGATCCACCAGGTTGGTGGATGCGTAGCCGCCGTTCGAGAGGTGGTGGTCGATGTTGCCCGCGGGCGAGGGAAACCGCGCCCTGAGGCGCTCCCCTGCCCGCGCGTGGTCGGCGCAGTCGACAAACACCGCGACGGTGTCCGCGGGCAGCGCGAGCGCCTCGTCGGTGCCCATGAAGGGCATGCCGCGGGCGAGATAGGCGAGGCGGCGCGGGACCGGGTCGGAATTCACGCTCGCCGTCCTCGATCCGCTCGCGGCCAGCACGCGAGCGAGCGCCACCTGGGAGCCGATGCAGTCACCGTCGGGACGGGAATGCCCGATGACGGCGACCGTCCGGCCGGCGACATCGGCCAGCAGCCGGCCGAACGCCGCGGAAAGCTTGGGATAGAACTCAGCCATCGCTCGGCTCCTTGGGGGGTTCGGCCGGCCCCTCGATCGCGTCAAGCGCCTGGATAACCCGCGCGGCGCGCTCGCTGGACTTGTCGAGGACGTAGATGAAGTGCGGGATGAACTTCAGCACGATGCGGCGCGCAAGCTCCTTGCGGATTTCCGCGGCCCGACGCTGGAGCCAGCGGAACCGTTCCTCGACCGTCGCGTCGTCGCCCACCACGGCGACGAAGATTCGCCCCTCGCGCAGATCCGGCGCGACCCTGACCTCGGTGATGGTGATCGCGACCGCCTCCTCCGCGTGCCGGCGGCGCAGGATGTCGCTGACCTCGCGCTGAACGAGCTCGTTGATTCTGACGATGCGGTTGGACACGAACGGGGGCCGGGAGCCGGACCGGTCAGAGGGACGCCCGGACCTTCTGGGTATCGTAGCACTCGATGACGTCGCCCACCTGGTAGCCGTTGAAATCGTCCAGCTTGA
>PLKS01000090.1 GCA_003140665.1 Opitutaceae bacterium | reverse complement strand
CCGCGAGGTCGGCGACTGGAAGCGTTTCCGTAACCGCCGCCAAGTGGCCAGCTACACAGGGCTCTGCCCGAGCGAGCATTCCTCCGGGCAATCCAGGACACAGGGCAGCATCACCCGCCACGGCAACCCCCGCATACGCCACCTCCTGGTCGAGGCCGCCTGGAGGCTCCTGCGCAACCAACCCACCTATCGCTCGGTGGCAAAATGGCGCGAAGCGTTCCTTGCCGCCAGTCCGTCACGAAGGAAAAAGATCATCGTCGCGATCGCCCGTCAGCTTGCCGTCGACCTCTGGCGCTTAGCCACCGGGCGTGCCAGCGCCGAGCAACTCGGCCTCGCCACCGCATAACTTTGGAGCGGCGGGCCGCCCGTAGGGCCCCTTGGGTGTGTTCTGCCACGCCCGTTGTTTACTAGCTGGGGCGGCCCGTCACTCCTTCGCGCCAGCTTGTATTGATCATGGTGCGCTGTTGTGGAGCGCTGCTCCGGCGGCGATTATAGATCTATGCTTTGGCGCGCGATCCGCGATTGTCTCCGGCTTTTCGTGGCCTTGGTCATCACCGTTGCACCGACGCAGGCGAAGCATGCGGCAGTGGAAGCCATACATGGGCTTGTCACATCTGCCTCCGAATTGGGGTCTCAGGCGGGCGTCGAGATACTCAAGAAGGGCGGAAATGCAGTCGATGCTGCTGTTGCAACAGGCTTGGCCTTGGAAGTGGTCTATCCCGTCGCCGGAAACATTGGAGGAGGGGTCCATGCTGCCGATAATCATGCGCGATTGGACTTCAAATTAAGAGACCGCATTCAAGTGCCACATCAGAGCGGTCACCATTACAACCCATATTCGGTAACGTCTTGGCCGAAGACCCATGAGCAAAGGCATCCTACCCCGGGGCTTCTCAACCGAGACATTACTGCTCTCGAAGGCACCAACCAAGAAGGGATACTGGAAAGGGAGATGGTCCCGTTCAATCTTCGCCGGTTTCGCTACTTTCCACGAGGGAGGCGGTTTTTACCTCGCGGGAAAACGAGTGAGTTGCTTCATCTGACTACCGGAACAATAACCAAGGGATGAGCACGAGGCAGAATATATACAGCAGGCTGGGCATACCGGGCACCATCGGCGTCACGGTCACCCTCCTCGCCCTGGTCCTGTCGCTGGCGCCGTACATGGCCGACAAGGATTTCGGATTTCTCAGGGTTCCCGACTTCTCGGAGGGCACAAAGCACGGGCTCAAACTGTTCGGGCCGATTCTCCTGGCAGCCAGCCTCGTTCTCTTTTTCCCAATCTTGGAAACCGGCGCCGGCAGCCCGCGTTCCGCCGGAACCGATACACCGATGGGCGTTGTTTTCAGGAACTCATCCAGGCGCTACCTCTATATCGTCTGGCTGAAGTTTGACGGCAAGGAGGACCCCGAGCACAGCTTCACGGTGCCTCCCGGCGCCGACCAGAATGTGGCGACCTATGTCGCGCATACCTGGAACGTCTCCGACGCGAACACGGGCGAAGCCCTGCGCACCGTCGTGGCCAAGGAGGGCATGGGCACCGTGGTGATCCACTGAACCCGGCGCGCGCCTGCGCCTTGCTAGAGGAGATCGAGCTGCCCGGCGTCCGGAGGGGCCACCGTGATCTTCTTCTTCGGCCTCGCCGAAGGGGACGGAAGCGAGACGCTCGAGTCATCCCCCTCCAGGCGCGCGAGGATCGCCTTGGCACGGTCGATCACGCCCGGGGGAAGCCCGGCGAGCCTCGCGACCTGAATGCCGTAGCTTCGGTCCGCCGCGCCGGGAACCACCCGGCGCACGAACACGATCTCGTCGTTCCATTCCTTGACGGCGACCGACAGGTTGCGCATCCGCAGGAGGTGCCTGTCCAGCTGCGTGAGCTCCTGGTAGTGCGTGGCGAAGAGGGTCCGGGGCCCCCGCGAGGGGTCGCGATGCAGGTGTTCGACGACCGCCCACGCGATGCTAAGCCCGTCATAGGTCGATGTCCCGCGGCCAATCTCGTCCAGAATGATCAGCGAGCGGTCGGTGGCGTTGTTGAGGATGTTCGCCGTCTCGTTCATCTCGACCATGAAGGTCGAGTTCCCGCGCGCCAGGTCGTCGCTGGCCCCGACCCGGGAGAAGATCCTGTCCACCATCCCGAACCGGCATGAGGCGGCCGGAACCCAGGATCCGACCTGCGCCATGAGGACGATGAGCGCGACCTGGCGAATGTAGGTCGACTTGCCCGCCATGTTGGGCCCGGTGATCAGCGCGATCTGGACATCGTCGCATGAGAGCTCGGTGTCGTTGGGGACGAAGGCGTGGCCCGCTCCGGCGCCGGCCCCGCCGGACCTGAACCCCTGCTCGACGACCGGATGGCGCCCTTCCGCGATCTCGAGCCCGCCGCCCTCGTCGATCTCGGGCCGGCAGTAGGCCCATTCGCGGGCGATCCGGGCCCAGCCGGCGATGACGTCGGTCTCCGCCAGCGCGTCGGCGGTCTGGGAAAGGGGTGCGGACTCCCTGAGCACCGCGGCGATCAGCCCCTCCAGGATCTCCTTCTCGCGCAGCAGGGCGTTGTCCTCGGCGTGCAGGATCTCCCGTTCCTTTTGCCGGAGCGCGTCGGTAACGTAGCGCTCGCCCCCAACCGTGGTCTGCCGGCGGACGTAGTTGGCCGGTACGAGGTGAAGGTTGGCCTTCGTGACCTCGATATAGTACCCGAAATTATTCGTGTACCTGACCTTCAGGCTCCGGATGCCGGTGCGCTCCTGCTCCCCTCGCTCCAGGTCCGCGAGCCATGCCTTGTTGCCGCTCATGAGGGCCCGCATCCGGTCGAGTTCGCCGTCATAGCCCGCCCGCACAAAATTCCCCTCGGCGACATCCGCCGGCGGCTCGTCGGCGAGCGCGGCCGAGAGGAGGTCGCGAAGCTCGGGCAGCTCCTTCATGCGCCCGCGCATCGCGGCGGAATGGGGCCCCAGTCCGCCCAGCAGCACCCCGATCGCGGGAATGCGCCCCAGCGTGTCGCGGACGCCGCAAAGCTCGCGGGGGTTGCGCAGCCGGTTCTGAAGCCGGCCCAGGATGCGCGGGATGTCCCGGACGCCGCCGAGCTCCGCGGCCATCTCCGCGAGGCGGCCCGGCTGCGCGATGAATTCCCCGACCAGCTCGTGCCGCCGGCGGATCTCGGGCAGCTCGAGGCCGGGAGCGGCGAGCCAGCGCTCAAGCAGCCGGGACCCCGCGGACGTCGTGGTGCCGTCCATCGCCGCGAGGAGCGATCCCTGCCGGCCGCCGCGTATCGAGGCGAATATCTCCAGGTTGCGAAGCGTCGCCGGGTCAAGCAGGAGCGTCCGGGCACTGCGGTACTCCTGGAGATTGCGCAGGTTCTCGGGCTTCGCGCACAGGTTGTCCGTGGCGTAGCCGACAAGGGCGCCTGCCGGCCCCAGCGCGGGATGCTCGTTCCCGAGGCCGAATCCCTGGAGGTTGAGGACGCCCATCGCCTCGGCGACGACGCGCGCGCCCGCAGCGGTCTCAAATCGGTACCCGGGGAGCTCGGTGACGGTCCGGCCCGACGCGAATGCGTGCAGGGCGTGAACGGGAGCCTGGTCATGGGGTGCGGACCTCCAGCGCTCGATGTCGCCCTCGGCCACGAGCAGCTCCGCCGGGTCCAGCGACGTCAACGCCGGCAGGAGATCCCCGATGCCCTGCGCCGTCGCCACCTTGAACTCCCCGGTCGACAGCTCGATCCATGCGGCGTGAAGGCCGGTCCTGCCGAGCGCGACGGCGCAAAGGTACCGGTTCCGGGTGGCCTCGAGCTGGTTGGCGGCGAGCGTGGTGCCGGAGCTGAGGATCCTCGTGAGCTTTCGCCTGACCAGCCTTCCGGCCTGCGCCGGCTCGTCCTGGTCGCAGATCGCGACCTTCTTCCCGGCGGCGAGAAGCTTGCCGACGTACGAGTCGGCGGCGTGGTGGGGGAGGCCCGCCATGGGGTGCTCCTGGCGCTTGGTGAGCGTCAGTCCCAGGATGCGGGAGGCGACGACCGCGTCGTCGAAGAAGAGCTCGTAGAAGTCGCCCAGCCGAAACAGGAGCAGCGTGTCCTTCGGGAGCCCTCGCTTCACCTCGAAGTACTGCTGCATCATCGGGGTGAGTTTCTCGGGCTCGGTCATCCGCCCAATAGGAACGGCTCAACTTGCGGAATTCAATGTTGGAGCGAGGGGAAGGATCGGCACCATCGGTTTCCAGCCTCCCATGCCGACCGCACCGACCCATTCTGCCGTGCCGCTCTTCCACCGGGACTTCGGCGGCACCGGCGATCCGCCGTTCGTCATCCTCCACGGGATGCTAGGCTCATCCCGCAACTGGCAGACGGTGGGCCGGGAGCTGGCCGCAGGCCGGCGGGTGTTCGCGCTCGACCTGCGCAACCACGGCATGTCTCCGCATGCGCGGGACATGTCCTACGGGGCGATGGTGGTGGACGTCGTGGCATGGATGGACGCCCGCGGGATCGCCCCCGCGGAACTCATCGGCCACAGCATGGGGGGCAAGGTGGCGATGCTCATCGCCTGCCGCCACGCCGACCGCGTGCACCGGCTCGTTGCCGTCGACATCGCCCCGAGGGACTATTCCTGGCCGGGCCGCCGGGAAGAGTTCGAGGCGATGAACGGCCTCGAGGTCGGCGTGCTCAGGTCCCGCGCCGACGCCGAGAGCCGGCTCGAGGGGCTCATCCCGTCATGGGCCATGCGGAAGTTCATTGCGACCAGCCTTGAGCGGGTGCCCGGCGGGGGCTGGAGATGGCAGTTCAACCTGCCGGTGCTCGCCGCGGCGGTCTCCCAGCTTGAGCGCAACCCGCTTGTCCCCGGGGACCGGTTCGACGGGCCCGCGCTCTTCATCGCCGGCGCCAGGTCGGCATACGTCCAGCAGGCGGACCACGACGCGATCCGGGCCCATTTCCCGTCCGCGCGGATCGAGACCCTTGCCGAGTCCGGCCACAATCCCCACGTCGACGCGCGCGAGGCGTTCGTCCGGGCCGTCACCTCCCCGACCTAGGGGCGGCCCGGTCAGACGTCGGCCTCGACTCGCTCCTCGCTCAGGTTCTTCCAGCGGTCGAGGACGCGGCGGTGCATGTCATCCGGCGAAAGCCCGTAGGCGCCGCGAAGCAGCTCGACGCTCGACCCGTGCTCGACGAACTTGTCCGGCCAGCCGATCCGCTCCACGACGGCCGGGCAATCGGCCTCCTGGAGGGCCTCAAGGACGGCGCTTCCGAAGCCGCCCGCCAGGACGTGGTCCTCGAGGGTGACGATGAGGGGGACCACGGCCGCCTGGCTCAGGAGGAGCGTCCGGTCGAGGGGGCGGATGAAGCGCGCGTTGACGACGCCGACCGAGAGGTTCTCCTCCGCCTGGAGCCGGTCGGAGATCCTCAGGGCCTCCCTGACCATCGGGCCAAGCGCCCAGAGGACGATGTTGGAGCCTTCGCGCACGACCTCGGCGTGCCCGATTTCAAGGCGCTCGGGCTTGTCCTTCACCTTCACGCCGGCCCCGGGGCCCCTCGGGAAGCGGATGAACGCGGGTGATCCCAGCTCCAGGCCCGTATGGAGCATGTCCACCAGCTCGTCCTCGTCCTTGGGCTGCATCAGGGTAACGTTCGGGATGCAGCGCAGGTACGCGATGTCGAACAGGCCGTGGTGCGTGGGCCCGTCGTTGGGCGAGAGGCCCGCCCTGTCCATGCAGAACGTGACGGGCAGGTTCTGGAGCGCGATGTCGTGGATAAGGGGATCGTAGGCGCGCTGGAGAAACGTCGAATATATGGCGCAGACCGGGCGCATGCCCTTGGTCGCCAGCCCCGCGGCGAACAGGACCGCGTGCTCCTCGGCGATCCCGACGTCGAAGAACTGGCGCGGCACCTCGGCCGCGAGCTTCGAGAGGCCGGTGCCGCTCGGCATCGCCGCCGTGATCCCGACGACGCGCGGATCCTCCTTGGCGAACCGGACCATGGCCTGCCCGAAGACATCCTGATAGGCGGCGGGCGTCCCCGGCTTGGGCTTCACGCTGTCGCCGGTCACGGGATCGAAGCCGCCTACGCCGTGAAACTTCTCGGGGGACACGATCGCCGGCGCGAGCCCCTTTCCCTTCAGGGTGATCACGTGGATCATGACCGGCACGTCGCACTGCCTCGCGAATTCGAGGTTCTTCTGCAGCTCCTCCAGGTTATGGCCGTCGATGGGGCCGATGTAGCGGAGGCCGAACTTCTCAAAGAGGCTCGAATTGACGAAGAAGTCCTTCGTCTCCCGCTTCCATTTCACCCAGAGCTGGTTCATCTCATGGCCGTGGGGGAGACCCATGAAGAACTTCTCGAGGTCGTGGTGGATCCGGTTGTACGTCGTGCTCGTGCTGAGCCGGTTCAGGTATTTTGCCATCGCCCCCACGTTTCGCGCTATGGACCACTGGTTGTCGTTCAGGATCACGATCAGCCGCTTGGTGGACGCGACGACATTGTTGAGCGCCTCGAGCGTGATGCCGCAAGTGAAGGCCGCGTCGCCGCACACGGCGACGACGTGCTCGTCGGTTCCTTTGAGGTCGCGCGCCGTGGCCATTCCGAGCGCGGCGCTGAGCGCCGTGCCCGCGTGCCCTGCGCCAAAGGAATCGTGCGGGCTCTCCGCGCGGTAGAGGAAGCCGCTCGCGCCCCCGCTGTGGCGCAGCTTGCCGAAGAACTCGCCGCCGCGCCCGGTGAGGAGCTTGTGGACGTACCCCTGGTGGGCGACGTCGAAGACCATCGAGTCCGTCGGCGAGTCGAACACCCGGTGCAGCGCGATCGTGAGCTCGACGACGCCGAGGTTCGGCCCCACGTGGCCGCCCTGGCTCGCGGTGACCGCGATGATCTCGTCCCGGATCTCCTGCGCGAGGCGCGGAAGGTCCTGCTGGGCCAGGTTTTTCACGTCGGCCGGTCCCTTGATGCCGTCGAGGAGTCGGGTCGGGGTGGTGCTCATCAGAGGTCGCGCTCGGTCTCGAACTTTGTGAACACGACGGTGTCGCGTTCCTTTTTGAGCTGCTCGATCTTGAGCTCGGCCTCCTTAAGGCGGGCCTCGCAATGCTTGAGCAACTTGTTGCCTTCCTCAAACTTGGCCAAAAGATCGGCCAGCGGCACCTCGCCCAGCTCCATCGACTCGACAATCGCCTCGAGCTTGGACAGGGCCGTCTCGAACGACAGCTTGAGTTCCTTGTTTTCCACGGGTCGGAAGGTTGTCCCGAGCCCGCGCCTTTTCAAACAATCTTTGGCGGACTCCGGGTCCCTGCGGATCCTATCTTCCGGCGGCGACCGAGACCGGGATGCTGACCTCGCCGCTCCCGTAGCCCTTTAGGAAAAGGCTGCCGGCGCCCGGCTTGCCGCCCTCGACCGTGACGGTGACCGCCGCCTGGCCCTCGGGCACCAGGACCTCGGGCATGATCACGCTCTCGGGAATGTCGGTCGTGACATCGAGCAAAAGGCCGCCCGGGGGCGCGGGATGGGTGATCGTGAAGGTCACGGGCTGCTTCTGGCCGGGGGTCAGCGTCAGGGACGCCGGATCCACGGTCACGTCGCTCGTGTCGACCCGAAACGTGCCGACGAACGAATTGCCCGCCGCGCTGGAAAGCGTCACCTTGTAGGTCCTCCCGGGGGCGAGCGCGGGCACGAAGAACCCGAGCGACGTCGACGACTCGTAGACCGTCCGCACGGGCGTCCCGTCAAACCCGATCAGGTCCTGCGGCGTGAAGCCGCGGCCGAGCACCCCGATCCTTGCGCCGACCGGCCCGCGGTTGACCTCAAGCGATAGGACGTAGCGGCTGACCACGGCGGCGTGCTCAAGCGCGGTGTAGGCCTGGTGGGTCCCCATGACCCCGTTGCCTTCCGTGTTGTAGCTCACGAGGTAGTAGTAGCCGATGTCGTTCTGGTTCGGCGGCAGCCTGTAGTCGAACTCGAAGATCTCGGTGGAGACGTCGCTCCTCGTCATGTCGTGGCTCTCGGCCCCGACGACGATGCGGGGCGTGATGCTGTCCGGTACGACCGCGGACGTCTTCGGCACCACCCGCAGGGTGAAGGTGTAGATCCCCGAGGGGTTCTCCGGAAGGGACGACGGCGTCAGGTTTGTCAGCGCCACGTTTGCGCAGCCGCTGAGGACCGCCAGGGCAAGGGCCGCGCCCGCCGCGGGGAATAATTGTCTCGCGAAGGAAAATCGTTTGAGGTCCATATCAGAGCTAGTAATGAGGGGTGTCGCCACAGAGGAGCAAGCCAAAGCTGACGGCGCCGGACCGCTCGGGCTCTACGTCCACGTTCCGTTCTGCGCCGCCACCTGCGACTTCTGCGCGTTTTACCAGGTTCGTCCGACCGCCGAATCGGTGGAGGGTTTCATGAAATGCGTGGAGGCCGAGGCCGCGCTCGTCGAATGGCGGCCGCTCACGACGGTGTTCTGGGGCGGCGGGACGCCGGGCCTTCTCTCGCCGCGCGACCTCGGGCGCCTGGCGGGGATCGTCCAGGCGCTTCCGGGCGGGGCCGCCCCCCGCGAATGGACGGTGGAGCTGGCTCCCGCCTCGGTCACGCCGGAGCGGCTTGCCGTGCTGAAGTGCGCCGGCGTGACCCGCGTGTCGCTTGGCGTCCAGAGCTTCAGCCCGGCCCTCCTCGACGCGCTTGGGAGGGCCCACTCGCGCGAGCAGGTGTTCCGCGCCTATGAGCGGATTCGCTCCGCAGGCTTCGCGAGCGTCAACCTCGACCTCATGTTCGCTCTGCCCGGCCAGTCCGCCCCCGAATGGGACGCCGACATCGACGAGGCGGTCGCGCTGGCACCCGACCACATCTCGACCTACTGCCTCACCTTCGAGGAGGACACCCTGCTTTGGGTCAAGCTCTCCCAGGGCAGGGTGCGGCTCGACCCGGAGAACGAGGCCCGGATGTACGAGCGCACCTGGGATCGCCTGGGCTCGGCGGGCTATGCCCAGTACGAGATCTCAAATTTCGCCCGCGCCGGGCACGCCTGCCTCCACAACGTCAACACGTGGAGAATGGGGGAATGGGTGGGACTCGGTCCCTCGGCCGCCTCGCAGCACAGGGGCTGGAGGGGCTCCAACGTCGCCGACCTCCCCGAATGGGCGGCGCTGGTCGGTCGCGGGGAGCGGATGACCCGCGAGCGCACGGCCCTCAACCCGGCGCTCCTCGTCGAGGACGCCTTGGTGTTCGGGCTCAGGATGAATGCGGGGGTCGACGTTTCCCGGCTATGGTCCCGGTGTCCCGGCGCCCCGCGCGAAAGGGTGGAGGAGCTCGTCGACCGGCTCGCCGCCGAGGGACTCGTTGCGCGCGACGGACCCCGGCTGCGCCTCGAACCCAGGGGCCGCCTCCTGGCCGATTCGATCGGGTCGGAGATCATGGTCGCGTTCGACCTGCCGGCCGCCGCGAAGGCCGGGCCGGCCTGACCGTTCGCTAGGCCGCTGCGTGCGTGCCGGACAGGTGGGAGAAGAACGCATCCCTGCGGGTGCGAGCCACGCCCAGATCCTTGGTCCCGAGGGATCTGCGGATGCGCTCCTTCGTGAACGGGGTCGGGTGCACGGTGTAGTGCAGGAACCAGGTCCCATGGTTGTTCCAGAGGTGGTGGTTGGGATTGTCCGCGGCGATGCGGATTCCGGAGTGTTCGTCTAGGGTCGTCATGGTGCGTGGTCTTCTTTTTGATTTGATCGCGCAGCAGGGCTGAAAGCAAAAGACCGACCTGGGCATCAGGTCGGTCATCGCTTTCGGGAGCGTTTAGGTTCGGGGCCTTTCGGCCTCGCACATCCGGGCTTTCACCCGATCCACCGTGGCCGCTCCCGGCCCGGTTGGCAGAACCGGCTTTCGAGGGCCGATTCGTTCCTGATGCGCCGCAAATGATGGAATTCGGGGCCCATCCGTCCAGAGTTTTTTTTGGATTAGAGCTTGGTTTATTGCAACTCGTTGGTTATCAGATTGAAAACATACGCCGCTGCCCGAACCAACAGATGCCCTCCCTTCGCGTCACCGTTGCTGTCATCACCTACAACCGCTCCCGCCAGCTGCGGCAGGCGCTCGGCGGAATCATGCGCCAGGACTATCCCGCCGACCGCTGGGAGATATTGGTCATCGACAACAATTCCACCGACGACACCAAGGACGTGGTCGCCTCGTTTGTGACGGCGAACCCCGCGCCGAGGCGCATCATGGAGACGCGCCAGGGCCTGGACCACGGGCGCAACCGCGCGGTCGAGGAGGCCAGGGGCGACCTGGTGGTGCTTGTCGACGACGACATCCTCATGGAGCCTGACTGGCTCTCGCAGCTTGTCGCGCCCTTCTCCTCCGAAAGCGCGCACAAGATCGGGGTGGTCGGGGGCGAGGTCGTCCCGGTTTTTCCCGACGGCGTCCCCGTCTGGCTTGAGGGCGCTCACCGGCCGCTTGCTTTCCGGACCGATCCCGGTCCGCTGCCGGCCGATCAGGCGCCGATGGGCGCGAATTTTGCGTTCCCCAAATGGGTCTTTGTGCGATTTGGCATGTTCGACACGCGCCTGGACCGGCAGGGAGCCCGGCTTTTCGGGGGCGGCGACAGCCAGATGATAAGGCGGCTGCGCTCGGTCGGCCTCGAGGCCTGGTTTGTGCCGGGCGCAAAGGTCCTGCACCAGATTCCCGCCGAGAGGCTCACGCTGGGTTACGCATTGCGCCACGCGTTCGACTCGGCCCGCTCGCGGGTGGCGGACCAGATGCGCGTGATCCGCGAGTCCGGCAGCACGCCCCTCGGCTACATGGCCTCCCGCGCCGCGGGCAGCGCCGCCAAGCTGGTGGGCTTCCTCCTGCTGGCCATGGTCTCCATGCTCGTCCTCTGCCCGGGCGCGGCGAGGCGGGCGCTCGTCCGCGCTTGGCGCTGCTGCGGATACCTGTATCAAATCGCTCGCGCCGCCGTCNNCCTGGGCGGCCGAGGTTGTCGTGATCGACTCGTTCAGCACCGACCGGACGCTCGAGATCGCGGCGGAGCACGGCGCCAGGGTCGTGCAGGTCGAATTCAGGCGGTTCGGCGAGCTCCGCCAGGCGGGCGTCGAGAACACGGTCCACCCCTGGGTCTTCAGCCTCGATTCCGACGAGCGCTGCACGCCGGAGGCGCGGGACGAGATCCTGGCCATCATCGCGGACCCGGGTTCCGCCGACGCCTACCTGGTGCCACGGCAGAACTTCCTCCTCGGGCGAAGAATCCGCCACGGCGGATGGTACCCCGACTGCCGCCAGCCCCAGCTCTTCAGGCGCGGGCGGATGACCTATGTCGCCGAGGACGACGTGCACGAAGGCTGGGTCCTGAAGGGCCGGCTCGGCCGGATGCGCAACCCCGTCGTCCAGATTCCGTACCGGACGCTTGACGAGGCCATCGCCAAGATGAACCGGTACACGTCGCTCGGCGTTGCCAAGCAGGAGCGCCGCGGCGCGTCCGGCGGATTCGCCAAGGCCCTGCTCCACGCCAAATGGGCGTTCTTCAAGGCCTACGTCCTTCAGCTCGGCTTCCTGGACGGAGGACCGGGACTGGTCGTCGCCATGCTCAGGTTCGAGAATTCGTTCTACAAGCACGCCAAGCTGGCCGAGCGCCGGCTGGCGGCGCGGGGCAAGGGCTAGCCGAGCGAGACGCCCTTCGCCTTCGCCGCCCGGATGAGGGCGTCCGCCATGTCTGACGGAGTGACGGCAACCTCGATCCCGCATTCCCTGAAGACGGCGATCTTCGCGGCCGCGGTGTCCTCGGCGCCCCCGACGATCGCTCCCGCGTGGCCCATGCGGCGACCGGCCGGCGCCGTCGAGCCCGCGATGAAGCCCGCGACCGGCTTGGCGCAGTGGTCCCTGATCCAGCGGGCGGCATCGGCCTCGGCGCTGCCGCCGATCTCGCCGATCATGACGATCCCGCGCGTCTCGGGGTCGTCGTTGAACATCCGGATGACGTCCAGATGGGACGTCCCGTTGACCGGGTCGCCGCCGATTCCGACGCACGTGCTCTGGCCGATCCCCCGGACCGTGAGCTGGTAGACCGCCTCGTACGTGAGGGTGCCCGAGCGGGAGACCACCCCGACGTGGCCCTTCCTGTGGATGTAGCCGGGGGCTATCCCGATCCGGCACCCGCCGAACGACTTGTCGCCGGTCCCCGGCGTAACGAGGCCCGGGCAGTTTGGGCCGACCAGCCGCGTCCTGCCGCCGGCCATCGCCCGCTTGACGAGGACCATGTCCCGGACCGGTATCCCCTCGGTGATGGCGACGGCAAGGTCGAGGCCCGCGCCGGCGCACTCCAGGATCGCGTCGGCCGCGAACGGGGGCGGCACGAAGATCGCCGACACCGTCGCCCCCGTCGCAACAGCCGCCTCGGCGACCGAGTTGAAGATCGGCACGCGGTGCGGCCCGTGCTCGAACACCTGGCCCCCCTTGCCGGGCGTCACGCCTGCCACGACCTTCGTTCCATAGTCGAGCGAGAGCTTCGCGTGGCGGCCGCCGAAGTCGCCGGTGATGCCCTGCACGAGGATCCTGGTTTCGGGGGTGATGAGAATCGCCATGGGGGTCCGCTATGCGGCGGGGGCGGGGTGCGCGGCCTTGCGCTGGTGGAGCATGATGGCATGGCCGTCGGGCGAGCCGATGATGAACATGCGGCACGGCGGGAACTCCTGAACCTCGAGCGTGACCGGGACCTTGGCGGCCGCGATGGCGGCAAGCGCGTCGTCGATGCTCGCGACCTCGAGCGCCAGGGTGGCGCCGCCGCCCGTGGCCGGGGGACCGGCATTGGAGACGGCAAGCGCGATGCCGGCGACGTCGTACTCGATCCACCACGCGCCCCCCCCGAACTCGATCTCCAGGCCGGTCTTGAGGCCCAGCACCTTTCCATAAAACTCCCGCGCGCGCGCGATGTCGGCCACGGGATGGTAGACGAAGGCGATCTCTTTTATATGTATGCTCATGTCGGCACGGGAAAGGCTAGGCGGGTCGGGACGGGGCCTGCCCGACGAGCTTGACGATTTTCTGCGCGGCGTCGGCCATCGATTCGCCGGAGACGATGGTGAGGCCCGAGGCCGCCAGGGTCGCCTTGCCCGCCGCGACGTTGTTGCCCTCCAGCCGGACGACGAGGGGAAGCCGCAGGCCCACCTCCCGGACCGCCTCGACTATCCCGGTTGCGATCACGTTGCAGTCCATGATGCCGCCAAAGATGTTCACGAAGATCCCCTTCACGTTCGGGTCCCCGACTATGATCTTGAAGGCGGCGACCACCTGGCCCTTGGAGGCCCCGCCGCCGACGTCGAGGAAGTTCGCCGGGCTGCCCCCGAAGTGCTTGATGATGTCCATCGTGCTCATGGCGAGCCCGGCGCCGTTCACCAGGCAGGCGATGTCGCCGTCCAGCGCGATGTAGCTGAGCGAGTGCTTGGAGGCCTCGATCTCCTTTGGATCCTCCTCGTTCATGTCGCGCAGCGCGACGATCTCCGGGTGGCGGAAGAGGGCGTTGTCGTCAAACGAGACCTTCGCATCGAGCGCGAGGACCTCGCCGGCGGGGGTGGTGATCAGCGGGTTCACCTCGACCATCGCGGCATCCGTCTCCCAGTACATGGAGTAGAGCGCTCGGATCAGGCGCGCCGCGTTCTTGGCCTCCGCCCCGGCCAGCCCGAGGGCCGCGACAAGCGCGCGGACCTGGAAGTCGGCAAGCCCGTAGGCCGGGTCCACGGCGACCTTGAAGATCTTTTCCGGCGTCTCGTGCGCCACCTTCTCGATCTCCACGCCCCCCTCCGTCGAGGCGACGATGACCGGGCGCGACTCGCCGCGGTCGAGGAGGATAGCCAGGTAGTATTCCTTCTTGATGTCGCTTGCGACCGTGAAGTAGACGGTCTGCACCTTGCGGCCGGACGGGCCCGTCTGGAGCGTGACGAGGGTGTTGCCGAGCATCCTGGCAGCGACCTCCCTGGCCTCGGCCTTCGTCCTGCAAAACTTGACGCCCCCCTTGTATCCGTCGGTGAAAACGCCCTTGCCGCGGCCGCCCGCGTGGATCTGGGATTTCACCATGGTGGGGCCGTCCGGCAGCCCCGCGAGGGCGTTGACGAACTCGTCGGGAGTCTTGGCGGCCGCCCCCCTGGGGACGGGGACGCCGAATTTCTCGAAGAGGTCCTTGGCTTGGTACTCGTGTATGTTCATGGGCTACGAGGGATCTTTCACGGGACCTGCCCGGAGGGAAGCGTGCAGCGGGGCTGCGGCCACGACCCTCCAGTACTCGAAAGGGGACCCGCCTATGCCCCGGAGCTCCGAGGCGTCGCGCCTCGCGGTGAGGCCCTCCGCTGGGTCGGCCAGAAGCGCGGCCACCCCCGGGTCGCGCAGGACCGGGCCGGAGACGACGATGTCGGCGCCCGTCGAGAGGGCGCACAGGCGGGAGCACACGTTCACGGTTGTTCCGAAGTAATCGAGGCGGTCATTCTGGCCGATGGAGAGGCAGGGTCCCTGGTGGATGCTGCACTTGAGGACGAGCGGGAGCCGGGCCTTGTCCGGAGCCGACAGCGCGGACTGGGCCTTCCGCATGGCCCGGAAGGCGGCGGCGGCGTCCGTGAAGACCGCCATGACTGCGTCGCCCATTGTCTTCACGACGGCGCCGCCCTCCTCGGCCGCCGCGGCCCTCACGGTGTCGAAGTGGTTCAGGACACGGCCGAAGGCGGGGGCGTCGCCGATCTCCCTGTAGAGCCGCGTCGAGTTCTTCAGGTCGGTGAAGACGATCGCGATCGAGCCGACCGATATCCGCTCGCCCTGGCGCAGGATCTCTCTCGCGAACAGGTCGCGGAACGTCTGGCGCGACGTCACGGCCTTGGCCGTCACCGATTGGTCGCTCCATGCGACCCTCTCCACCGCGGCAAGGCGCCTTTCCGGGTCCGTGTTGATGACCTTCAGGAAGCCGTCGGGGGCGACGACGGGTTCCTCCGCGGCCTCGTGCCCGTGCCCCAGCTCGATCCGGATGAGCGCGGAACCGCCGCGCTGGATGAGGAACGTGTGCTCGACGTCGGTGCCCCGGGCCCGCACGCGATACCGGCCCTCGGGAAACGGCACCGCCATGTAAAGGTCCTCCTTGGGGTCGAGCCTCTTCTGCGCGATGACGTGCGGGGTGACCTGCGGCCCCCCCAGGCAGTAAGTCAGCCTGGGCACGCGCCGCACCGACGGGTTGGGGAGGAAGGTGAGCTCGACCAGCTGGTCAAAGTCCGCGGTGAAGTCGACCCCGCAGGAATCGCAGTGCGTCCTGGCCGAGACGGAGGAGAGTTCCGGCTTTCCAAATCTTGACCCCCGGCAATGGGGACAGCGCACGTCCCAGCTGAAGTCGAGCATCCCGCCCCGGGTGGCGTGGAGGAAGAGGTCGAGGGTCTCCCGCCGGCCGGAGCCCCAGGCGTCCGCAAGGGCGTAGGGCCGCATCTTGGACGCGTTGAGCTCATCGGCAGTCGACACGAAGTCGCTGAGCCGCGCGACGAGGGGCGCCGGCTGATGGGCCTCCGAAACCAGCCTTGAGGAGATCGATGAAAGCCTCTGCTTGGCGCCGCCAGTGACAAGCGGCGAGGGGCTGCGCTCCGGGAGCATCGGCACCACGACGGGTAGCTCGTCATAATGCCTGAAGACCCGCTCGGCGACCCTGCGCATCCGCAGGCCGATGAAGGCGAACGCGACCACGGCACCGAGCGTGTCGAGCGGCTTGACGCTCAGCTCGTAGACCATGGTCGTGCCACCCCCCGGGCGGGCCGTCAGCTCGCATGACAGGTTCATCCGCGCAAAGGGTCCCCGCGTGAACACGCGGCTGACGGCGAAACGCACCGGCTGAATCCACTCGAACTCGCGCTCCTCCCACTCGCTGACCACGCCGAAGTATGCGGACCTCAGCCTGCGGACGCCCGGCTCGGCGGCCGGTTCGCCGGCAGAGCGGGCACGGACTTGGAAGGGAGGGAACCCGCAGTCCCGGTTGAACCGGTCGGTGTCGGAGATCCGATGCCACAGCGCCCACGGCGGCGACCTGAAGTCCCAAGTCCAGCGATAATTCTTTTCGGAATAGGCCACGGGCTCACGTAGCGAGGAGCTGCCTCGCAAGGAAGGCCGCCTGGAGCGCCGAGAGCTCCCTCAGGCCCTTCTGGGCGAGGGCGATGAGGTTGCCGAGCTGCTCCTGGCTGAAGGTCGACTCCTCGCCGGAGCCCTGCACCTCGACGAACCTGCCCTGGCCGGTCATGACGACGTTGAAGTCCACCTCCGCGTCCTTGTCCTCCAGGTAGGCAAGGTCGAGGAGCAGGTTCCCGCCGAAGAGGCCGGCGCTGACCGCGGCCACCGAGTCGATGAGCGGGCTCTCCCTCAGCCGTCCCCCGTCCAGGAGCTTCTGCACGGCGAGCCTGGCGGCGACATAGGCTCCCGTGATCGCCGCCGTCCGGGTGCCCCCGTCCGCCTGCAGCACGTCGCAGTCGAGCCAGAGCGTGTTCTGGCCAAGCTTGTCCAGGTCGACCGCGGCTCGAAGCGACCGGCCGATGAGCCGCTGGATCTCGACCGTGCGCCCGTCCAGCCGGCCCTTGTTGATGTCGCGCGCCTTTCGCTCGTGGGTCGAGTAGGGGAGCATCGAGTACTCGGCCGTGAGCCATCCGCCCTTGACGCCCTGCTGCTTCATCCACGTGGGGACGCCGGGCTCGATCGTTGCGGCGCAGATCACCTGCGTCGAGCCGTAGCGGACCAGGACGGAGCCGGTCGCATGGGGCGCGAAGTTGGCCTCGAATGAGATCGGTCTCAGCTCGTCCGGCCTGCGGCCGCCGGTGCGTTCGAAGGTGGCCATGGATCTATTCGGAGCCGGGCCGCCCCGGGGCGCGCTCCTCGCGCTCGGTCGGCTTGATTTTCATGTGCTTGACGGGGCTGTCCTCGGACATGAAGGCGATCAGCCTGTCGTTGAAATCCTTGGCGGGGTCGTGGCCCATTCGCTTGAGGGCCTGGGTGAGCGCCGCAACCTCGACCAGGCGCGCCATGTCGCGCCCGGGCCGCACGTAGAGCTCGATGTGGGGCAGCTTCATCCCAAGGATCTCATAGCTGTTTTCCTCGAGCCCCGTCCGCTCCTCCACGACGTCGGGCGTCCACTCGTGGAGGGACACCACCAGGTCGATCCGCTTCTCGAGCCGGATGGACTTCACGCCGAACATCTCGGCGATGTTGATGATCCCGATGCCGCGGCACTCCATGTAGCCGCGGTTGAGCGCGCGGCTCGACGCCATGAGTTCGCGCTCGTCGAGCAGCTTGATGATCGTGAGGTCGTCGGAGACGAGGGAGTGCCCGCGCTCGATGAGGGCGAGCGCGCATTCGCTCTTTCCGACGCCCGAGTCGCCGCGAAGCATCACGCCGACCCCCTTAACGTCCAGGGTCGTCGCATGCTCAATCCCGCTGGGGGCGAATTCATTGTCGATGCAAAGCGTCGCCAGGTTCACGAGATTCATCGTGATGAGCGGAGTCTTGAAAAACGGCAGGTCCATCTCGGTGGCGACCGCGAGCATCGCCTGGGTCGGGTTGTAATTGCGCGTGAGGATGATGCAGGGGACGCTGCGCTTCGCCATTTCCTTGAACGTGATGATCTGGTCGAGCTGGCTCCGGGTCTTCAGGAACGTCATCTCGGCCGCACCTATAACCTGTATCCTCTTGTTGGCAAAATACTTGAAGAATCCGGTCAACGCGAGGGCAGGCCGGTTGATGCTCCCTTCGCGGATCAGCCGGTGCAGCCCCGCGTCCCCGGTCACGAGCTCCAGTTTGAGCTTTTCGCGGTAGGTGTCGTAGAAATGGGCGACAGTAATGCCGTGGATGGCCTTCTGCATGGCACAAGTTCAGCACATTAGACGAGGGGAACGCCACGGAAAAAGCACCTGGGCGCCGTTGGCGGCCCTCATCCCGTCAGAGATTGAAGTCCTCGCCCAGGTAGAACTTGCGCGCGTTCTCGTCGCGGATGAGAAAATCCCCCGTCCCCTCGGTGAGGACGCGGCCCTTGTGGATCAGGTAGGCGCGGTCGACGATCCTTAGCGTCTCGCGCACGTTGTGGTCCGTCACGATGATGCCGATGCCCCTGTTCTTGAGATGCAGCATTATCTTCTGCACCTCGGCCACCGAGATCGGGTCGATCGCGGCGAAGGGCTCGTCCATGAGGAGGAAATGCGGCCGGGTAACGAGCGCACGGGCGATCTCGAGGCGTCGCCTCTCGCCGCCTGAAAGCGTGTACGCCTTCTGCTTTGCCACCTGCTCGAGGCCCAGCTCGCCAAGGTGGTCCCTGAGGCGCGCCTTCCTCTCGCTCCGCGGGACGTGGACGGCCTCGAGGATCGCCAGGATGTTCTCCTCGACC
>PLKS01000253.1 GCA_003140665.1 Opitutaceae bacterium | reverse complement strand
CCAATCTTTGCACTAGACCCAACAGCTCTCGACACGCTCCGTCAAAACGTGGAGATGGTGGACGCTACTGGACTCGAACCAGTGACCCCGTGCGTGTGAAGCACGTGCTCTAACCAACTGAGCTAAGCGTCCTATTGTGGATCAACTACTTGCGAATCAAGATTCGCTCTAGTAGTAATTTTCTACACCGGTTTTCTACACCTCAAGGAGCAAGAACAGTGATTTCAAGAGATGAAATCGCGGAACGCCAGCGCTTTCTTCGAGTGCACGCCGCAACCGAATACGAGTTTTAACATGACCCACGTGCTGTAGAAGCACGTGTTCCCATGCCATCGCTCGATTCGATCGGGAAGCCGTGCAAGTGTCGATGGCTATGCTGCCGGAAGTATAGGCGGACGGCTCAACGCTTGGTTGAATTCTCCAAGAGAATCTTGGCCAGGGTCTCTCGTCCAACCTTATACTCGGTCTCGCAGCCGAGCTTCGCGAGCAGTTGGTGAAAGCGGGCGTCGGTTCGAACCGGATCCCACAAGGGATGAAAATAGAGCCTGGATTGGAGTACCGCCGGTGTCGCCTCGAGGAACGGGAGCGCCTCCTCAAAATGACCCAGTGCTTGGAGCATTGTTCCATGGTAACTGCTATCGGGGGGTAGGGCGGCGCGGGCCTTGCCCACGGTTTCGCAAGCTTCTTCGTAGGGGACTGTCTGTTTAAGGACGTAGGCCGCATCGTCAGACAGCCAGCCGCGCGCGAATGGGGAATCATCGAACAGAATTTTGCGAGCAAGGTTCGCCGCCTCGTCTTTTCTGCCGAGCGAGAACGTGGCGAAGCACCGGGTGCTGTCGAAGCCCATGAAGGGTCCGTCGTTCAGGGCGGCCGCCAGGTCGTTTGTGGAGATGGCCTCGTCGTACCGTTGGCTCAGATTGAGCAACATGCTCCGGAATCCCCGCGCCGGGACCGAAAGGGGATCCAGCGCCGTGGAGCGCTCCGCTGCCTTGAGGGCCTCGTCGATTCGGCCGCGGGCCAAGAACAGGTGCGCATGCCACAGGTGGCCGTAGGCATAGTTCGGATTCAGGGCGAGCATGATGCCGAAGTGCCGCTCCGCCGCGGCGAAATCGCGTGCGTAAATCTCATATATCGCCAGGGTTCCGTGGGCCTCGCCGAGCGAGGGATCAAGCCCCAGGGCAAACGTGGCCAGCTCCTTTGCCCGTTCCATGTCCTCGGCGGGAAGGTTTCCCGAGCTCACCCCCTTGAAAATGGATCGTATGGAGTAGACGTCGGCAAGCCCGGCGTGGGCCTGCGCAAATTCGGGGCTGATTTCTATCGCCCGGAGAAAGGCCTTCTCCGCCGACGCGAATCCGGAGTCGGTGCGCAGCGACCAAAAGTGCCGTGCCTCGAGGACCAATCGGTACGCTTCGGGATTCACCTCCTGCGCCGATCTCGGCGCCTGGCCAAGCTTGAGCTCGAGGCATCGGGCGATCAGCCCGGCTATCTCGTCCTGCAGGGCGAAGATGTCCTTGAGTTCGCGGTCGAAGGTATCCGACCAGATCTGGAATCCGTCGGCGGCACTGACGAGCTTCGCGGATATGCGGACGCGATTTCCGGCCCTGCGGACGCTTCCCTCGACGATGTGGGCGACGCCAAGCGTGCGGGCTATCTCCTGGACGGGCGCGCTTCTCCCCTTGAAGGAGAAGGCCGAGGTGCGGGCCGCGACCCGCAATCCCGGAATCCGGGCGATGACGTTCAGGATCTCCTCGCTGATGCCGTCGCTGAAAAACTCGTTTTCCGGGTCTTGGCTGAGGTTCGCGAAGGCAAGCACCGCAACGGACTTCGAGCTGATCTTGTATGTCGCGGCCGAACCTGCCGCCGGGGCGGCGGGCTTCATCGGCTCCGAAAGCAGGCGTTTAACCTGCTCGATGAATGCGGGCGTAGGCAGCCCACCTGGCAGGTGCGTCCACTGAACGCGCGTGAATTCGGCGGGCACCACGGCGCCCGCGTCGGAGATGTCGTCCACCACGAGCGGAATCAGGAAGGGCGTGCCCTCGGCCATGAGGTGGGTCCGCTCCACCGCCAGCTTCCACTCGAGCCTGAAATAGCCCTCCGCCCGCTCCTGGGTGCGCCTCGAGATTATCGGCAGGAACAGCGTGCAGGCCCTGATTTGCCTGCGTATCTTCTGGTCCCAGGCGTCGCCGCCCCGCAATTCATCAAGATCGAACCACACTTCCACACCGTGGCTGCGCAAGGCCTCCGCGGTTCGCTGCGCTGCAACGATGTCGTCACGGGCATAGCTGATAAACACAGCTCGAGTTGATCCATGTTCCATAGTGTCGGGCTGAAGCTTCGCTCATAGTTCTGTGAGCCCGGTCAAATGCGAGACGATATCTCCCAATTGGGAACGGGCATCATCAGCCTTCAAATTCATGAAGTCGCTTGATGGGGCGCCAACCGCAGAAAACCCCGAGCCGGCGCCTTCCGGAGTAAAAGCCGGTCAGGCGCGCATGCGCCGACGCCTGCGCCGGCTGAGCGCATAGGGAACGATGGAGAAGACTCCCGTGATGATGAGCGCCCAGGTGGAGGGCTCGGGCACCGGCGTGAAATTGAGGAACAGGTTGTTGCCCGTCTCGCTGATGCTGAACGTGCCGCCGCCGGTGGCATTGGCGAAGCCGGTCGGGTTGATGTCGAACTGGCCGGCCGAGAAGCCCGTGATGGCGCTCGCGGAGGTCGCGAACATCCAGGAATAGCCGGTGGCCGCGTTGAAGTTCAAGGCGGGCGCCGGGGTCCCGGAAATCGTGATCGTGTTGAGGTCGAAGGACAGGGAACTGGGGTTGGCCGTGAGGGCCAGGGTGCCCCCGCTGACGGTGAGGAGGTTGTAGCCGGTGCCGGCGGGGCCGTTGGCGTCGTAGAGGTTGAAGGAGATGGAGCCGTTGGTGGCGAGCGTCAGGCCGTTGCTGAACGTGAGGTTGCCCAGGGGATACCCCGGCGAGAGCAGGACGGCGCCGTTGACGGTCACCGGAGTGGCGATCGTGCCGGTGCCGCTGATCGGGTTGGCGACACCGAGGGTGGAGATCGCGTTGCTGATCGTCACCCCGCTGGCGACGCTCAGGCCGCCGCCGTTGAGGACGACCGAATTGCCCGCGTTGCCGAACGCCTGGCTGTTGCCGGCGATCAGCGTCCCCCCGGCGATGGTCGTGTCGCCCATGTAGGAATTGGCGGAGCCCAGGGTCAGCGACCCGGCGGGACCGCCCAGGTAGGTGACAAGGCCCGAGCCGGAGATCGGTCCGGTGATGTTGAGGGCGTTGTTGTCGGAGGACCCGGCGCCGAGCTGGGTGTTGCCCGTCAGATCGATGGCGTTCGCGAACGTGACGCTCGGGATCGCGGCCGCCAGCGTGGTGCCGTTGTCGAGGACCAGGCCGCCGGTTCCCATCGGGCCCGAGGTGATGGCGCCCGGCGGCCCGACGGTCGAGCTGCCGAGGAGGAGCGTGCCCTCCCGCATGTCGATGCCGCCGCTGAAGGTGTTGGCGCCCGTCAGCTCGAAGATCCCCGTCGTGCACCACTCAAACCCGCTGGATCCCGTGATCAGTCCCGTCAGCGTGAGATTGTTGGGGCCGCCGTCGTCGTTGTCGACGTACTGGGTGTCGTCGTTGAGGAAGATCGGGTTTGCCAGGGTGACGTTCGCAGAGGGGGACAGTTCGGCGAGGAACTCGAAGGTCAGGAGGCCCGTGCCGACGGGGCCCGCGGTGAAGCTGCCCGGCGGCCCGTTGGTCGAGCTGCCGACAAAGAGTTCGCTCTGCACCGTCGTGCCGCCCGAGTAGGTGTTCATCCCGGAGAGGGTCTGCGTGCCGGTGCCGCCGATGATCAGGCTGCCTTGGCCGATGATGGTCCCGGAATACGTCGGCCCCCAGAGCGTGGCGTCGTTCAGCGTGGCGCCGGACCCGAGGTAGACCGTTCCGCCGCCGCCCTCGAGGCCCCCGATCGTCTCGTTGTAGTTCACGTCGATCGACGCGGAACCGCTGAGCGTATAGAGGCTGTTGGGGGAGTAGCTGCCCGGGGCGAGGTCCGCGACCGTCCCGGCATTGAGGTTCGTGGTGCCCGAGTAGGTGTTGGCGCCTGAGAGCGAGAGCTGTCCGGTCGAATCCATCTCGATCCCGCCGTTCCCGGTGATGGCGCCCGAGAAGGTCGTGAAGTTGTTGCCGGCGATGAAGAGCGTCGCGCCGCTTGCGATCACGACGGAGCCGTCGCCGCCCAGGATGTCGTCGCTCAGCCCCGCGACCGTCTCGTTGAAGTTCACGTCGACGATGCCGGGGCTCGCGATCCTCAATACGCTGTTGGGCGAGAATGAGTTTGCGGCCGCGTCGGCCAGGGTGCCCGAGGTCACCCGGGTGATGCCCGAATAGGTGTTGGCGGAGTTGAAGGTGACGGTGCCGGTCCCGAACATGAAGAAGTTCCCGGTTCCGACGATGGCGGCGTTGATGGCGACCGCGTTCGGGCTGTAGGTGAAGAAGGTGGTGTCGACGGTGAGCGTCGAGGCGCCGGAGCTGGCCAGCGTGAACGCCCCCGCGTTGGCCGTGATCGTCGCCGTTCCCACGGTGTCGTTGCTGTCGACCGTCGCCGTGAACGCCGTCGGGTTGTTGGGGCCGAAGAAGACGTTCGAGGCAAAGGCATTGGGCGGGATCCCTATGTCCCAGTTGCCGACCGTGCTCCAGTTGGTGCCGGGTCCCCCGCCGGTCCAGGTATAGGATTGCGCGCGCAAACCGATCGCGCCCAGCGAAAGGGCGGTGACGGCGCCGAGGATGAATCTGGAGTGATTCACGGAGGGGAAGAGACTCATGCAAATCGATGGCATTCGCAATACGAAATTTCCTGAGTACAACTACGCATCGCCTGCCCGAAGAGGGTATAGGGCGCGCGACGATTACGGCGGAGCCGGGCGGCTCGGCGTCTCCGCCCGGTAGGCCTCCGCCAGGAGGACCACCGGGTGCACGACGCGCGGCCGTCCCCGCAGTTCGCCCGTCTCCATCGCGAATCCCTGCTGGATCTGGAGCTGGCAACCCGGGTTTGCGGTGGCGACGACCATGGCCCCGGTCGAGCGGAGATGCCCCACCTTCCGGTCGCGAAGCCACGCGGACGTGCCGGGCTGGGTGAGCGAATACACCCCGGCGCTCCCGCAGCACATCGTCGCCTCGGCGCATTCCCGGAGCTCGACGCCCGGGATCGCCCTCAGGATCTCGCGCGGCTGGGCCGTGATCCCTTGGCCATGGCAGAGGTGGCAAGCCTCGTGGTAGGTGACGGCGACGGGCCGGGCCGGCGCGACCGGCCTGCGGAACCCGATCTCGACCAGCCATTCGGAGATGTCGCGGACCTTGGCCGACCATGCGGCGGCCCGGCCGGCGTACGCCGGATCGCCGGCGAGGAGGCGGTCGTAGTGCTTCAGGTGCGAGCCGCACCCCGCCGAGTTCGAGAGGATCGCGTCGAACTGCCCGGGGTCGATCGAGTCGAGCTGGCGGCGGGCGAGCTCCCGGGCCGTCTCGAGATCGCCATTGTGGGCATGGAGCGAGCCGCAGCAGGACTGGGCGCGCGGGGTCTCGACCGCGCAGCCGTTCTCGAGGAGAACGTCGACCGTGGCCCGGTTCACGTCGGGGAACGCGACGTCCTGGATGCAGCCGGAAAGGACCGCGACCCGGTGCCGCGCGGGCCCGCGCGGCGTCTCGACGGCGGCGATGATCCCGTCGGAAAAATGCCGCTGGATGGGGGGCGCCTGCCGGTCCCATTCGCCAAGCCTCTTGGGTAGCAGGGAGAAGAATCCCGACCTGCGCACGAGGCGGCGGAGCCCGCTCGCCTCGTAGAGCCGGAGCAGCCGGGCCGCCGCGTGGAGCGCCCACGGCCGGAAAAGAAGGAACCGGAGCGTGAAGGCTCGGACCAGGCGGCGCGAGGGCCCGGATGCGGCGCCGCTGGCCTCCGACTGCGCGCGGCCGGCCTCGAAGAGCGTGGCATAGTCGACCCCGGCCGGGCATGCGGTCATGCAGGCCAGGCACCCGAGGCAGTAGTCCATCTCCTCCGCGAAGGCGCGGGTCGTCCCGAGCTCGCCGTCGGCGATCGCCCGCATGAGGGAGATCCTTCCCCGCGGCGAGTTGCGCTCGTGGCGGGTCTCCAGGTACGTGGGGCAGGTGGGAAGGCACAGCCCGCAGTGCATGCACTGCTGCAGCACCGAGTAGTCGAGGGACTTGAGGAGATTCGGCTCCGGGCTCACGGGTCGAAGATCTTCCCGGGATTGAGGAGATTGCCCGGGTCCAGGGCGCGCTTGACCCGCTTGAGGAGCCCGTAGCTCGCCTCGCCGAGCTGGCCCCGGAGGAACGCCTTCTTGGCGAGTCCGACCCCGTGCTCGCCCGTGATCGTCCCGCCGAGGGCGACGGCCTCGGTGAAGATGTCGTTCATCGCGAGCTCGACCCGGTGCATCTCGGCCGCGTCCTTCTCGTTCGTGAGGAAGGTTGGGTGGAGGTTGCCGTCGCCAAAATGCCCGAAGGTGGCGATGTCGAGGCGGTGCCGGCGCGCGGTCTCCTGGATGAACCGGATCATCCGGGCGAGCTCGCTTCGGGGCACGGTCGCGTCCTCGAGGATGGTCGTGGGCTTCACCCGGGCGAGGGCGCTGAACGCGCTCCGCCTCGCGGTCGCGAGGCGCGCGGCCTCCGCGGCGTCGGCGGCGAGCCGGACCGAGGTGGCGCCGTTCGCCGAGCAGAGCTCCCGTATCCTCGCGGCGTCGTCCGCGACGGCGGCGGGATGTCCGTCCACCTCGATCAGGAGGAGGGCGTCGGCGTCCAGCGGCAGCCCGACGTGCGCGTACTCCTCGACGCAGCGGATCGTCTTCGAGTCCAGGAACTCGAGGGTGCAGGGGACGATCCTCGCGGCGATGATGGCCGAGACCGTCTCCGCTGCGGACTCCATTCGTGCATACATCGCGAGGAGCGTCTGGCGCGCCGCGGGCTTCGGCAGGAGCTTGAGGAGCACCTCGGTCACGACCCCGAGCGTCCCCTCGCTGCCGATGAAGAGGTCCTTGAGGCTGTAGCCGGCGACGTCCTTCACGCACTTGTTGCCGAGGAGGCAGACCTCGCCGTCCGCGAGCACGACCTCGAGGCCCATCACGTAGTCGCGGGTGACGCCGTACTTGAGGCCGCGCAGGCCGCCGGAGTTCTCGGCGACGTTGCCGCCGATGGTCGATACCTTCATCGAGCCGGGATCGGGCGGGTAGAAGAGGCCTTCGGCGTCGGCGGCATGGGCGATCGCCTGGGTGAGGACGCCCGCCTGGGCCCGGAGCGTGAAGTTCCGGGCGTCGAGCTCGATGATCCGGTCCATCCGGACGAGGCAGAGGACGATCGAGCCCGGGGACGGGACGCTGCCGCCGGAAAGCCCCGTCCCGCTTCCGCGGGCGACGACGGGGACCCTGTCCCTGGCGGCGAGCCTGAGCACGGCGACGACGTCGGACGAGGTGCGCGGGAAGACGACGGCCCTGGGGAGGGCCCTGAGGACCGCGGTCCCGTCGAAGGAATAGGGGATCAGGTCCTCCTTTTCGACCAGCACCTGGGCCGGTCCGAGGATTTGGGTGAGTTCGTCGATCAACGGGGTCCTGTTTGCGGGGAGGCTGGCGGGTTGCCCGCAAAAAATCGAGTCTGCGAAGGCTTGCAGGCTGCAGGGCACCGGAGCATGAATCCGGGCAACCAAGGTATGAGCCCCATTGCCATGAGGTGGCTGCCGGCGGTCGCGGGCCTGCTGGCGCTCGGGACCTTCGCGCGTGCGGCGGATGACCTGCGCCAGAGGGAAACCATGGATTTCGGGTGGAGGTTCATGCTCGGCGACCCGGCGGGGGCCGAGGCGCCCGGCTTCGACGACTCCGCGTGGCAGGCGGTGGACCTCCCGCACGACTGGAGCATCCACCTGGATTTCGACAGGAACGCCCCCGCGGGCAGGCTGGGGGCGTACCTGCCCGCCGGCATCGGGTGGTACCGAAGGACCTTCCGGGTCCCCGAGGCCGACAGGGGCAGGCAGGTCTCGATCGAGTTCGACGGCATCCGCGAGTACGGCGAGGTCTGGGTCAACGGCCATTCCCTGGGGAGGCGCCCGTACGGCTACACGAGCGTCGTCTACGACATGACGCCCTACCTCCGGTTTGGGGACCATGACAACGTGCTGTCCGTGCGCGCCGACAATTCCCACCAGCCGAACTCGCGGTGGTATGCCGGCTCGGGGATCTACCGGCACACCTGGCTCCTCGTGACGGACGGGCTGCACGTCCCGCAGTGGGGAACCTGCGTGACGACCCCGGGGGTGACGGCCGCGGCCGCGACGGTGTCCATCGTTGTCCAGGTGGAGAACGCCGGGGATGCGGCGGCGGAGTTCACGGTGATCTCGACCCTTTTGGAGTCGGACGGGACGGGGCTCGGGAACGCGCAGGACGCGGGCGAGCTCGCGGCTGGCGCCCACGGCGAGTTCAAGCAGGAGATCCCGGTCGTCAACCCGGACCTCTGGTCGGTTGAGAAACCCGAGATGTACGTGATCCGCACCACGATCAGGAGCGGCGGCCGCGAGGTGGACCAGTACTACACGCCCTTCGGCATCCGGTCGACGGCATGGGATGCCGACCGGGGATTCCTCCTCAACGGGGTCCCCGTCAAGCTGAACGGGGTGTGCCTGCATGCGGACGGGGGACCGGTCGGCGTCGCGGTTCCCGAGGGTGTCTGGGTGAGGCGGCTCCGGGAGCTGAGGGCCATGGGATGCAATGCGATCCGCACGTCCCACAACCCGCCGGACCCCGACTTCCTCGACCTGTGCGACCGGATGGGCTTCTGCGTCATGGACGAGATGTACGACGAGTGGCAGATCCCGAAGCGCCAGAATTACCAGGGATGCAGCGTGTTCTATGACGAGTGGCACGTGCGCGACACGACCGATTTTGTCCGGCGGGACCGGAACCACCCGTGCGTCGTCATCTGGAGCGCGGGCAACGAGATCGGCGAGCAGACGTCCCCGGGGGGCGCCGACGTGCTCCAGGGCCTGGTCGACATCTTCCACAAGGAGGACCCGACGCGGCCGGTGACCTGCGCCTGCGACAACGCGTACGCCGAGCCGAGGAGCGCGACGCCGGAATTCATGCGGCTGCAGGACGTGGCGGGGTACAACTACGCCGACCGCTGGCGCGAGCGGGCGAACCTGTACTACAGCATCGACCGGCGCGAGTACCCGGAAAGGAAGTTCATCGGGACGGAGGACGGCTCGATGGGGGGGATCCGCGGCGAATACGGGAATCCGTTCCC
>PLKS01000089.1 GCA_003140665.1 Opitutaceae bacterium | reverse complement strand
GGCCGCGGGCGCCGCCACGGCGTTCGCGGGCGGCGCCGCCGGCGGATGGCTGTCCTTTATGCTCACATCAAAACTGCCCCTCACGCTCACCGCCGCGGTTCTCGTGGGCGGCGCGGGCATCGTCACCCTGCAGGAGCAGGCGAACCGCCGCGCTGCCATCGAACTGTCGAGCCTCGCAGGCCAGGAGAGCGCGGTCGTTGCGCTCAAGGTGCAGAATCAGCGCCTCGCCGCCGAGGCCCAGCAGGATCGGAGTCTGCAGGACGACGAGGCGAGCCTGCGAATCCTCCGGGGACAGGAGAAGGAACTGCGATCCAAGGCGGCGCAGTTGGCCCCAGGCAAAGCGATTGGAGGGGGACTGGGCCGGGAGACGGACGGAACGGCTGTCTATAACCTAGGCCAGCTCGACCGCCTGCCGAGACCGACGAAGCAGATTCGACCGGTATTTCCCGCCGAGCTCCGGCAGGTGGGTGCCTCCGGCCAAGTCCTGGTGGACTTCATCGTGGGCAGCGACGGAAAAGTCTATAACGCACAGCCGGTCAACGGGAGCCTTACCGCCGATACCCCGGAGGATTTTACCGTTGCCGGCGACGGCACCGCCACCACCGGCCAATCGCTCAAGTGGCTCTCACGGCAGGGCGCGGCAGGGGAGGCGGCCCTCTCCGCCGACGCCCAGGACGGCAACAGCCTCGCGGCGGTCAGGGTCGCACTTGAGAGTTCGGCCGTGCAGGCGGTCAGCCAGTGGACTTTTCAGCCCGGACAGCTGAGCGGCCAAAGCGTCAATACCCACATGCAGGTCCCCATCGTCTTCGCGGCTTCCGCACCTCCCGCTCAGTCCGCGGCAACCTGGTTCTAGGCGAAATGAAAGTGTCAACGGCCTGGGTCGTCTGTCTTGTGGTGCTGATCGCGGCGGCGGCCGCGATTCGCCCCGAGAAGCAGCGAGCCGCCCGGCAGGCGCTCGCGCTCGCGGCCGCTGGAAGGGAAACGCTCTACCTTGAGAAGCTGCGGCAGGAAGGCCTGCGTTTGAACGGGGGTCAATTGCCCGCGGACGAGCGGAGCCGGCTCATGCGTGAACATGCCGACCTCGAGGCGCTCCGCTCGCGCGTAGCCGCGCTTCAGCGGCAGACGGATGACAACGGAGCCACGAAGCGGAGCACACCCATCCCGGCCGCGGATTGGGCCTACGCCGGGCGTGCGAGCCCAGTGTCGACCTTTGAAAGCGTCCTCTGGGCCGCCTCCCACGGGGACGTTGACCGGCTTGCCGGCCTCCTGGATTTTTCCGCAGAGGCCCGCGCGGGAGCCGAAGCCATCTTTGAACGGCTTCCACCAGCGGCGCGGCAGCAGTATGGAAGCGCGGATAGGGTGATCGCGACCCTTCTTGCCGGAGGTTTTCCAAAGGACGCGTCGGCGATGACCATGATAGCCGACTCCCAGGGAGAGAAGGCCGCGGCCCTGACAATCCGCGTCGACCATTCGGAGGGACAGTTTCATCAGAATGTATATCAGTTCAGCCGCGCATCCGAAGGCTGGCAGCTCGTGGTGCCGGCCGACGTGATGGCGGATTATGAGAGGATCCTGGCGGACGGGCCGCCGTCCTCCGAGATCTCAACTCCCTAGTCCATCCCGCCTGCCTGGGTCCAGCCAGGTGCGGAGACGGGTTCAGCAACGCCGGGTCACGCCCGGCGCAGGGTCAATCGAATCGCCTTGGATAGCAGCGCGGGGCAGGCCATAACGCCGGCTCACCGTGACATCCGCCATCCCTGAGCCGACCGCCACGTCGCCTGATACGGAAACGACACCCGACGAACCATGAATCCCGGAGTCTGGCGGGGGATGCACTCCCTCCAAAAGGACGAGGAGGTGCTCAAACACAAGCTGGTTCCGGGCACGATTCCCCGCGTTCTGCGTTTCGGGCGCTCCTACGCCGGCATCCTGTCGTTTTTCCTGGTCCTTGTCGTCCTGGACGCGGCCGTCGGCGTGGTAAATCCGCTAATCTACCGGCAGCTTATCAACAAGGGCATTCTCGCGGGCAACGAGCGCCTCATCGTCGAGCTCGCCTTCTTCGCCGCCGGCGTCGCCCTGGTGGATTCGGCCCTCACGTTCTTTCAGCGGCAGATCGCCGCCCGCGTCGGCCTGGAGATCGTCTTCGACCTCCGCACCAGGGTCTTCGTCCACATCCAGCGCATGTCGCTGGCCTTTTTCACCCGCGCCCGCACAGGTGCCCTCGTCAGCCGCCTCAACAGCGACGTCTCGGGCGTCCGCGATGCCTTCACCGACATCCTTTCCACGGCCGTCGGCAACGTCGTCACGGTGACGCTGGTGCTGGCGGCAATGTTCTCCCTCTCGTGGCGCCTCACGCTTGCAACCCTGGTCCTCGTTCCCGTCTTCCTTCTGCCGGCCCGCTATTTTGGCCGGCGCCTGCGGGCGCTCACCCGCGAGAGCTACGATCGCATGGCGGAGCTGAACAACCTCATGGTCGAGCGATTCAACGTCGCCGGAGCCATGGTGTCGAAGATCTTCGGCCGGCCAGAGGACGAGAAGGCCCTTTTTCTCCGGCAGGCGGCCCGTGTGCGCGACATCGGCCTCACCGTCTCCACCTATGCGCGGCTCCTATTCATCGGCCTGGGGCTGGTGGCGTCGCTCGCCGTCGCGGTCGTATACGGGTGGGGAGGGGTGCAGGTGGTGCGCCATACCCTGGATGTCGGCACGCTGGTCGCCCTGATATCCTACCTGATACGGCTCTACGGACCCCTGACGGCTCTCTCCAACCTGCAGGTCGACGTCATGACGACCCTCGTGTCGTTCGAACGGGTGTTCGAGGTGCTGGATCTCAAGCCGGCCGTCACGGAAAAGCCGGATGCGAGGCAGATCCCGCCAGGGCCGGTCCGGGTGGAGTTTGAGCGGGCCGACTTCAGGTACCCGACGGCCGGGGAGGTGTCCCTCGCGTCGCTCGAGTCCGTGGCCGTGCTTAGCAAGCACCCGGAAAGGCAGGTCCTTCACGAGGTCAGCTTCGTGGCGGAACCGGGCCAGATGATCGCCCTGGTCGGCCCGTCAGGGGCCGGAAAGACGACCCTCGCGCAGCTGGCCGCTCGGCTCTACGACGTCCAGGCGGGAGCCATTCGCTTCAACGGTGTCGACCTGCGGGATGCGACCCTCGATTCGGTCCGGCGCACCGTCGGGATGGTGATGCAGGACGCCCACCTGTATCACGACACCATCCGGGCCAATCTCCTCTACGCGAAGCCGGATGCAAGCGAGACGGAGCTTGCCGCGGCGCTGCGCGACGCGCAGATCGCGTCGGTTGTCGCGTTGCTTCCCCAGGGACTTGACACCGTGATCGGCGATCGCGGACATCGGCTGTCGGGCGGTGAGAAGCAACGGGTCGCCATCGCCCGCCTGCTATTGAAGGCGCCGGCCGTCGTCATCCTCGATGAGGCGACGGCCCATCTCGACTCGGAATCGGAGCGCGCGATCCAGGAAGCCTTCCTTACCGCCCTGAAGGGCAGGACGTCTCTTGTGATCGCCCATCGGTTGTCGACGGTGCAAAATGCCGACCAGATCCTTGTCCTGAGCCAGGGCCGGATCGTCGAGCGCGGTCGCCACGACGAACTGCTCCACCTCGGCGGCCTGTATGCGCAGCTTTACCGAACTCAATTCACGGCAAAGCCGAAGGCGTAGGCTGGGACCGGCGTTGCTGCTCCCAGAAACGCAAATCGCTATGGGGTGAGAACCTACTGACCGCGGCTTCGATTGGCCTCGGCTTGGAGGCCCGGGGCTGGTTGCGTCCAAGGTGTGCTCTTGGCCTCCAATAACGGGGTTCTACGCCTTGAAGCCAGCGTTCCCGTCTCAGACGCAGGGAAGGGATGGCCGGAGAATGTCGCGAAACACTAGGCCGGTCTGTCTCTGCGCAAGAATCAGAAACCGAGCACGGGTGCCGCGCCGTATGGCCGATGCGCCCGCAATCCTGCCCGGACACCATGGATAATCCAAAGGCGCCACCGTCAACCGGCAAGGATCTCACGCCGCCGACCGGCCTTACCGGCGACGAAGCCGGCCGCCGGCTCGCGAAGTTTGGTCCCAACAGCGTTCCGGACACGGACGACCGCCCGTTGCGCAGGGCCCTGAAGAAGCTTTGGGCGCCCGTTCCCTGGATGCTTGAGGCGGCGATCGTGCTCGAATTCGCCCTGGGCAAATACGTCGAGGCCGCGATCATCGGGGTTCTCCTGGCCTTCAACGCCGCCCTCGGATTTTTCCAGGAAGGTCGTGCCCAGGCGACACTAGCCGCCCTCAAGTCGCGGCTGGCGCTGAACGCGACGGTCCGACGGGACAACGCCTGGGCGACCGTGGCCGCCGCCGGATTGGTCCCCGGCGATATCGTAAAGCTATCGCTCGGCGGGGTGGTCGCCGCTGACGTGCGCCTGATTGCGGGCTCGGTCCTTCTCGACCAGTCCATGCTTACGGGCGAATCGGTTCCCATCGAAGCCGGGGCGGGCCTGCAGACATATGCCGGGGCCCTCGTGCGGCGCGGTGAGGCGCTTGCGGAAGTCACCGCAACAGGAATACATACAAAGTTTGGGCGCACGGCGGAATTGGTCCGAACCGCCCATGTCGAGAGCTCGCAGCAGAAGACCGTCCTGCGGGTGGTGCGCAATCTCGCCATGTTCAATGGCGTCGTCGTCGTGATCCTGGTCGGATATTCGCTCTCACTCCATCTGCCGCATGGTGAGATCGTTCCCCTTGTCCTCACCGCTGTCCTGGCGTCGATCCCGGTGGCGCTCCCGGCCACGTTCACCCTGGCGGCGGCGCTCGGCGCGCGAAACCTGGCGCATCTCGGCGTCCTTCCAACGCGGCTCTCCTCGGTGGACGAAGCGGCGAGCATCGATGTGCTTTGCGCGGACAAGACGGGCACCCTGACACGCAACGAACTGAAGGTGACCGCAGTTCGCCCCATGCCGAGCTTTGACGAGTCCCACGTTCTGGGGTTGGCCGCCCTCGCGAGCTCGGAGGGGGGGCAGGATTCCGTTGACGCCGCCATCCGGTCCGCCGCCTCGCAAAAGGCCGCCCCCGACCTGCCAAGGCTGGCCAAATTTGTGCCCTTCGATCCCGCCACGAAAATGTCCGAGGCCGCCGCTCTGGAACCGGGCGGCGCCCCGGTGCGCGTCGTGAAGGGCGCCTTCTCCGTGGTTGAGGGTCTCGCGCAGCCCTCGCCCGATGCCTCGAAGACGGCAGGCGAACTCGAGGCACAGGGCTTCCGCGTGCTGGCCGTGGCGGCGGGGCCACCCGGTGCGTTGAGGCTCGTCGGAATGATCGCCCTCAGCGATCCTCCCCGGGAGGATTCGGCCGCGCTCGTCGCGGAACTGCACTCCTTGGGGGTCCGCACCATAATGGTTACGGGCGACGCCCCCGCCACGGCGGCGATCGTTGCGCATCAGGTGGGGCTGGATGGCGCCGTGAGTCCGCCCGGGCCCATCCCGGACGGCGTGCGCCCCGACACATTCGCCGTCTTTGCGGGCGTCCTTCCCGAAGGAAAGTACAACCTGGTAAAGGCCTTCCAGAAAAGCGGACATGTCGTCGGCATGTGCGGCGACGGCGCCAATGATGCGCCGGCGCTTCGTCAGGCGCAGATGGGAATCGCGGTTTCAACCGCGACAGATGTGGCAAAGTCAGCGGCCGGCATCGTTCTCACGAAGCCCGGACTGGGCGGCATCGTGGCCTCGGTCAACGAAGGCCGGGTCACGTTTCAGCGCATCCTCACCTATACGCTAAACTCGGTTAACAAGAAGATAGCGCAGGTCCTCTTCCTGGCGGTGGGTCTTGTCATCACGGGACATGCAATCCTGACCCCGATGTTGATGGTCCTCATAATGCTGACCGGCGATCTTCTGGGCATGTCCTTGACGACCGACAATGTTAAGGCGTCGCCGACTCCCAACGCCTGGCGGGTGGGGGGGTTGACGATCGCCGGCGCGTTCATCGGAATCAGCGAGCTGCTATTCTGCGTCGCGTTCTTTGCCGTCGCCAAATCTCGCCTTGGCCTCGGGCTTGAGAATCAGAGAACCCTGGCATTCATCCTCATTGTCTTCGGCAACCAGGCGACGACCTATGTGAATCGCGATCGCCCGCGCCCGGGCTCGACCCGCCCAAGCCGGTGGCTCATCGGGTCGTCCGTGACCGATATTGTGATCGCGTCAACGCTTGCTGGTCGGGGAATCGCGATGGCGCCTCTGTCCATATTCCTGCTTGGAGCCGCGCTCCTCGGGGCGGCGGCCTTTGGCGTCATCCTGGACTTTGCGAAGGTGCCCGTGTTCAAACGTCTCAGGATCGCATGAACGCCGTGCGCCTGGCGAGGGCGGTTCGCGACAACGGGAGATTGAGGAAGAGTGCCGGGGGCTAAAGGCGCGGTCAGGGCTTCACATTCACGGTGAAACTGATTTCGCCAGAGCCGTGGGGACCGCTGTACCGCAGTTGCGCGGTCCAATCGCCGGCCATGTCCGGCTTGACCTGGGCTCGGTAGCGCCCGATTCCGGCGGCGGGTTCAACCGAGCTCCCCGAATGCATGACCATGCCCGGCATGTTCATGTCCAAGGCTAGCTTCACCCTGCCCACGTCGACGGGGGTGCCACTGGCGCTGTCGCGAAATTCGATGAGCACGTCGTTTTCGGCCAGCCTGAGGCCGTCCTCGGAATCGAAGAAGCTGACCGTGAGCCCGTTCTCTGTCCGTGTGGCGAACGGACTGCCGGAGGGAGCCGTCGGTGCATTGGGCGGGAGCGCCCGTCGCAGCGGCAACCAATGGACCGCCGCCCCGGCCACGAGGGCCAGGAGAAGGATGGTCGCCCAAGGAAAGCGGCGGATTCGTGCAGGGCCGGCCGATGCCTCCAGCGCCCCCTTGGAATTTTCAGGACCCCGGGGGGTTGGCAGGTGGCGCCTGCGCCAGAGCATGTAGATCGTCGGATAGAGAAGAAGCTCCAGGACCGCCGAGGTGACCACGCCGCCGATCATGGGCGCCGCGATCCGCTTCATCACGTCGGCGCCAGCCTGGGTGGTAGGGGACCACATGATCGGGAGCAGGCCGAAGAGGATTGCGCATACCGTCATGATCTTGGGCCTGATCCGCTGGACCGCGCCGACAATGATGGCGTCGTGCAGGTCAGCGGCGGTGTTCAGCCGCCCGAGCGAATGGAACTTGTCCCAAGCCTGGTCGAGATAGAGCAGCATGACCACCCCCGTTTCAGCGTCGAGCCCGGCGAGCGCGATCAAGCCCACCCAGACCGCCACGCTCAGGTTGTAATGCAGCAGGTACAGGAACCAGAAGGCGCCGACGAGGGAGAACGGGACCGACAGGAGCACGATGGCGGTGCGCGCCGCGGACTTGGTGTTCAGATAGATCAGAACGAAGATGATAAGCAGCGTGAAGGGTATCACGACGGCCAGGCGACGCTCCGCGCTCTTCAGGTATTCAAACTGCCCCGCCCACTGGATGTAGTATCCCGGCGGGAAATGGATCCGCTCGGCCACGCGTGCGGTGGCCGCCTGGACATAGCCGTCGATGTTTGTGGTCGTGACGTCCACGAAAACGAATCCAACGAGCTGTCCGTTCTCGTCCCGGATCGACGGCGGTCCCGTGCGATAGGAGAGCTCCGCAATTTCACCGATGGGCACCTCGGCCCCCGTGGGCGCGGGCACGACCACGCGCTTGAGGGCGTCAAGGTCGCCCCGATAGTCGCGCGCATACCGCACGCTGATCGGATACCGCTCCCGGCCCTCGACCGTGGTGGCGATGGTCTCGCCGCCGATCGCGGTCTCGATGACATCGTTCACGTCGCCGACCGTGAGCCCGTACCGCGCGGCCGCCCTGCGATCGACCGTGAAGTCCAGGAAGTAGCCGCCCGTCGTGCGCTCCGCGAAGACGCTGCGAGTGTCTGGAAGGTCGGTGAGGGCCTTTTCGATCTGCACGCCGAGATTCTGGATTTCACCCAGGTCCGGGCCGAAGACCTTCACGCCGAGGACCGAACGGAAGCCGGTGCTCAGCATCTCCGTCCGGGTCTGGATCGGCATCCAGAAGATGTTGGCCATGCCCGGCGTCTTCAGCTTCACGTTCATCTCCGCAATTATCTTCTCCCACGTCATCCCCGGGCGCCATTGCTCGTGCGGCCGCAGGGTGACGATCGTCTCGAACATGGAAAGCGGGGCCGGGTCCGTGGGGGTTTCGGCCTGGCCGGCCTTGCCGAATACCGTCGCCACCTCGGGCACGCTCTTCAGTAGCCGGTCCTGTATCTGAAGGATGCGGGTGGCCTCTCCGATGGACATGCCGGGGACGGCCGTGGGCATGAAAAGGATCGTGCCCTCGTTGAGCGGCGGCATGAACTCCTTGCCCAGGCGGCGGAACGGGATGACCGTAGCCCCAAGGACCAGCAGCGCAGCCAGGAGCGTGAGCCACCGGAAGCGAAGCACAAAATCCGCAAAGGGCCGGTAGGCCCAGATGAGGAAGCGGTTGACCGGGTTCCTGGCCTCCGGGGTGATCCTGCCGCGGACAAGGAGCAGCATCAATACGGGAACCAGGGTGACGCCCAGGAGGGCCGCAAACCCCATGGCAAACGTCTTGGTGAAGGCGAGCGGCTTGAAAAGCCGGCCTTCCTGCGCCGTGAGCGAGAACACGGGCACAAAGCTCACGGTGATGACGAGCAGGGAGAAAAAGAGCGGGCGCCCGACGCTGCGAGCCGCGGCAATGATGACCTCCACGCGCTCCGCATTGCTCGGCTCGCGCCCGCGCTCTTCCCTGAAATGCTCAAGCTGCTTGTGAGCGTTCTCGACCATGATGATCGCCGCGTCCACCATGGCGCCGATCGCGATGGCGATGCCGCCGAGCGACATGATGTTGGAGGTCAGCCCCAGGGAATGCATGGGAATGAAGGAGAGAAGGACCGCGATGGGCAGCGTGATGATCGCCACGAGGGCGGAGCGCACGTGCCAGAGGAAGACGAGGCAGACCAGGGCGACGACGATGCTCTCCTCGATGAGTTTTTCCCGCAGGGTCGCGATCGACGCGTCGATCAGTTCGCTTCGGTCATAGGTGGGCACGACCTTGACGCCCGGGGGCAGGGAAGGGGCGACTTCCCTCAGCTTTTCCTTGATGCCTGCAATGACCGTGAGGGCATTCTCGCCGTAGCGCATCACCACGATGCCGCCGACCGTTTCCCCCTTTCCGTCGAGTTCGGCGACTCCGCGGCGGAGATCGGGGCCAAGATGGACCAAGCCGACGTTCCTCACGTAGACCGGCGTGCCCTTGTCCACCTTCAGCGGGATGTCCTCGATGTCGGCGAGGCTCTTGATGTAGCCCCGGCCGCGGACGTAGTACTCCGTGGACGAGACCTCGAAGATCTTTCCGCCCACGTCATTGTTGGACATGCGGATCTTGGCCACCACGTCCGAGAGGGGTATGCCAAGGGCCGCGAGCTTGTTCGGATCCAGGTCCACCTGGTACTCCTTCACGAAGCCCCCGACGGGCGCCACCTCGGCCACGCCCTTGACCGATTCCAGCGCGTACCGCAGGTGCCAGTCCTGGAGGGAGCGCAGGTCGGCGAGGTTGTGCTGGCCCGTCTCGTCGACGAGG
>PLKS01000227.1:14334-24934 GCA_003140665.1 Opitutaceae bacterium | reverse complement strand
GTGCTACCATTACACCACCAGGCAGTGAAATCATGGGAAATTTGGAGCCGGCGATGGGATTCGAACCCGCAACCGCCTGTTTACAAAACAGGTGCTCTACCATTGAGCTACGCCGGCCCGGGAATCCGAGGGTTCCTGAGCTTTGACTTGGAAAAAACGCCGGGGAAAGTGGTGGCTCCCCGGGGACTCGAACCCCGAACCTACTGATTAAGAGTCAGCTGCTCTACCATTGAGCTAGGAAGCCATCAATATAAGGAATCAAAAGCTCAAAATAAGCAGGGGTAAGTCAACTCGATTTCGGCCGCTGGCGCCGGATATCCGGGATTCCGGCGCATGCCGGTAGCCGAAAGGACCGCGGCTGACCCGCCGGCAGGGGCCCGTTCGCCCTATCCGGCACTCGGAACCGGGCAGAAGATCTCGTGCTTGCCGTTCCACGCAAGGGGGTCCTCGACCGATATTGCGTCGATCACCCAACCCTCGCCGTCCCATCCTACCCGCACGGCGCAGAGGGCGCCCTTCAGGTCCCTAACGTAAAAGATGTTCGCGTAGCCGCCCGTCTGAAGGATGCCGCCCTCGCCCCTTCCCTGGAGCCTCATGAGCGCATGGGCCACGGCGACCGTGCTCTCGACCCTGGACTCGCCGCCGAGCTCCGCGATGATCGGCGCGTCCGGCGCGATCGTCAGCAACCTGTACTTGCGCAGCACGGTCTCGGGAAGCGGACCCTCGGTCTTGCCGTAAAACCGCTTCTTGAACTCGTTCCAGACGGTCGAGAACCGGATCCCCGCAGGCCTTTCGAAGCGGTCGCGGATCACGAAAGGCTCCATGACGGCCGCAACCGTGGCGGTCGCGACGGCCTCGAGCAGGCCGGTCTTCTGGTGGGTTTGGTCGGGCGTGCCCATGGGGTGGTCTGGTTATCCGGCGGGGGGTCTGAGGTTCGTGAAAAAAAGAGGGCGGGTGCCATCGCCGGCCGGTCAGGCTGGGGATTCGGGCTCGCCGTCGAACCCGGGCTCATTGCGCTCAAAGTGGGGATAGAGCATCGGCAGGACGAACAGGGTCAGGATCGTTCCCGTAAGGACGCCGCCGATGATGACGACGGCGAACGGCCGCGCCGTCTCGGCCCCGACACCCGTGGAGAGCGCCATCGGCAGGAGGCCCAGGATGGCCATGAGGGCCGTCATCACCATCGGCCTGACGCGGGAGGCGGCGCCCTCGGTGATCGCCTCCATGACCCGGTGCTCCCGGTCGCGGCGCAGCTCGACGATGCGGGAGACGAGGATCACGCTGTTCTGGATCGATATCCCGAAGAGGGCGATGAACCCGACGAGCGCGGCAACGGAGATGTTGAGCCCGGCTACGGGCAGCGCCAGCAGGCCGCCCGCTGCCGAGAAGGGCACCGTGAGAAGGACCAGCACGGCGAAGCGGCCGGAGTCGAACGTGATGAAAAGAAGGAAGAAGATGCCCAGCAGCGTGAACGGGACGATGAAGGCCAGGCGCTTCTCGGCGCGCTGCTCGTTCTCGAACGACCCCGTCCACTCGAGCCTGTACCCGGTCGGCAGGTGAACGGCCGCATCCACCTTGCGCTGCGCCTCGGTCACTACCGAGTCGAGATCCCGGTCGCGCACGGACATCTTGATGTCGGTGCGGCGCTCGTTCTCCTCGCGGTCGATCTCGGCGAGGCCCGGCTGGATCTCGACGTCCGCGAGGGTCCCGAGGGTGATTCGTTCGCCGTTCGACCCGTATACCGGGATGCTGCGGATCGAGTCGATGTCCAGGACCGACTCCGGCCTCAGCTTCACCACGAGGTCGAAGGTCCGCTCGCCCTCGAGCACCTGGGTCGCCGCCTGGCCGCCGATGGCCGTCGCGATGACCGTCTGGATGTCCGCGACGGAGAGGCCGTACCGCGCGATTGCCGCCCGGTCGACCGTGATCTGGATCTGCGGCTGGCCCAGGAGGAGGTCGGTGCCCACGTCGGCCGCCCCGGGCACCGTCCTGATCGCATCGACGATCTGGTTCGCCAGCTGCTGGAGCTTCACCGGGTCGTCGCCGTAGAGCTTGATGGCCAGCTCGCTCTTCACCCCGGACACGGCCTCGTCGACGTTGTCCTCTATGTACTGGCTGAACTGCGTGGTGATCCCCGGGATCTCCCTGAGGTTGCGCGCCATGGCCTCGTCGAGGCCGTCGCGGTCGCGGGCCGTCGTCCACTGGTCCCTGGGCTTTAGGCCGACGCTGTACTCGGTCACGTCCCAGCCGTTGACGTCGGTGCCGTCGTCCGGGCGCCCGATCTGGCTCACCACGTACCTGACCTCCGGGAAGGAGGCCAGGCGCCGGCGCACGTCCCGCGTGATCCGTGCGGACTCCGAGGGGGAGATCGACTGCGGCGCGAAGGTGCGCACCCAGAGGTCGCCCTCGTCCAGCTTGGGAAGGAACTCGCTCCCCAGGAAATGATAGGTGACGCCGGCTGCAAGGAGGAGGCCCAGCGCGAGGGCGGTGATGAGCTTCCGGGAGCGCAGGGCGAACTTCATGGAGGGGCGATAGAGGCGGAGGAGCCAGCGCACGATCCAGGATTCCTCGTCCGCGACGCCGCCGCGGGTGGCCATGCTGGCGAGGACGGGCACCACCAGGATGGCGAAGAGGGTTCCCACGATCAGCGCGAAGGTGAGGGTCAGGGCCATCGGCCTGAAGATGCGCCCCTCGACCCGCTGCATCGTGTAGAGCGGGATGAAGGCCGTCAGGAGAATCGCCTTGGAGAAGAGGATCGGACGGCCCATCTGGGTCGTGGCCTCGGTGATGATCGCCTTGAGCGAGCGGAACTGTCCCTTGCGCTGCTCCAGCAGGCGCAGGATGTTTTCCACCACCACCACCGCCGCGTCCACGATGATCCCGAAATCTATGGCCCCAAGGGAAATCAGGTTTGCCGGAATGCCCCGGAGGTCGAGGAGCATGAACGCGCCGAGGAGCGCCACCGGGACGGTGAGCGCGACGACCAGGGCGGAGCGGTAGTTCCCAATGCCGAGGAAGAGGATCAGCACCAGCAGGACGAGCAGGATTCCCTCGATCACGTTCTGCCTCACGGTGTGCAGCGACCGGTCGACGAGCGCCGTGCGGTCGTAGTACATGACCAGCCGGACGCCGGGCGGAAGGTAGTGGGCGTTGATCTGCGCGGCCATCGCCTCCACGCGCCGGCACACTTCCACGGGGTTCTCGCCCCGGCGCATGATCACGATTCCCTCGGCCACGTCGTCCTCGTCCCGGATCCCCGCGGGAAATCCCGCCGCGCCGGTGTCGGTCCGGCCGACGCGCCCGAGGCGCACGGCGTTTCCGATGACCACCCGGCCGATGTCGCTTATCCGGATGGGCGTGCCCCCGCGCGTGTCCACCGCCACGGCCTCGATGTCCGCGATGTCGCGCACGAACCCGAGGCCGCGGACGACGTAGAGCTCCGATCCGTGCTCCACGTACGAGCCGCCCGCGTTGCTGTTGCTGTTGGAAAGGGCGGTGAAGACCTGCTGAAGGGTGAGGCCGTAGGACTTCAGCTTGGCGGGGTCGATAAGGACCTGGTACTGCTTGGTCAGGCCGCCGAACGGGTTGATGTCGACCACGCCCGGCACGGACCGGAACTTCTTCTCGACCACCCAGTCCTCGAGCGCCCTGACCTCCGTCGGGGGAAACCCCTTGGGGGCCCTCAGGGTGTAGCGGTAGACCTCCCCGATGGGGGTGGCGTCGGGGGAGAGGCTCGCATTGGCGCCGGGCGGCAGCGTGACCCCCCCCAGCAGCTGGTTGGCCAGGTTGCGGATCGTGGCATTGTCCGCGCTGTCCTCGAAAACAAGCGTGATCTGGGACAGGCCGAAGAGGGAGATCGACCGCATGGACACCCGACCCGGGATGCCGTTCATCACGCTCTCGATCGGGATGGTGACGAGCCTTTCCACCTCCTCGGCGGCGTGCCCGGGAAAGAGCGTGATGATCTGCACCGTGACGTTGGTGACGTCCGGATAGGCCTCCACGGGCAGATCCCGGTAGGCCTTCACGCCGAACATCACGAAGACCCCGAGGCCCACGAGGACCAGCGCCCGGTTCCTTAGGACGTACGCGGTGAGGTTGCCGATCATGGAGGCCTAGTTGGACGGGTCGAGCACGGCCTGCAGGAGGAGGCCGCCCTCGGAAACGATCCGCTGGCCCGCGCCGACCCCGGCCAGCACCGGAACCTCGCCGTCCTTCTCGGTGCCTATCTCCACCTGGCGGCGCTCGAACCTGCCCGGGGAAAGCTCGACGAACAGGTACGATTTCTGGTCGATGGTGAAGATCGCCTTCGAGGGAACCTCGACCCCGGCCTGCGCGACCTTGGACTCGTCGCGCAGCACGTCGACGGACACGTACATCTCCGCCTTGAGAAGCTTCCCGGGGTTTTCCACCACGCCCCGGACCCTGACCGTGCGGGTCGCCGGGTCCAGCGACGGGCCTATGTTGGCGACGGTGCCGTCGAACACCTTGGCCGGGAAGGCCCTCGAGGTGATGCGGATTTTCTGCCCGGGCTGGAGGTCCGCAAGGTCGGTCTCGGATGCGTCCACCTGGAGCCAGAGCCTCCTGAGGTCGCTGACGACAAAGAGCGGCGCGAACAGGTTGGTCGCGTTGGCCAGCATCTGGTCCGCGCGGACCTCCTGGCCGGGATTGATGTTCTTCTCGACGACGATGCCCTCAAGCGGCGACCGAAGGGTGTACACCTCGCCGGTGCCGGACTCGCTTCCGTTGTACAGCCGCAGGCGCGCCAGCGCGCGGTCGCGCTCGGCGGACGCGGCGCCGTAGGCCGCCTGCGCCGCCTCCTCGTCCTTCTCCGCGGCGGCCCCATGCGCAACGAGCTCCTTGGACCGCTCGAGCGCCTTGTCCGCCGCCGCCAGGTTGGCCTCCGCCGAGCGTGCGTCGGCCAGGGCCTGCCCGTAGTCGGGCGAGCTGATCTCGGCGAGCGGGCTGCCCGGCGAAACCGCCTGGTCGACGTCGACATCGACGGCCGTCACCTGGCCCGCGACCGGCGTGAAGATGCGCACGGTTGAGTCATCGGAAAGGTAAAGCCGGCCGGTCAGGTGCGTGATCGCCACCCGCCGGGGCTCCGCGGCCTGCACGGTCAGGTAGGCCAGCTGCGGCGCGCCCGCGGGATAGGAGATCGTCTCGCCGTCGACCTTCGCGGTGGGCGGCTCGGGAGCCGGCGCCGTTTGCCGGCCGCAGCCGGCGAGTCCCGCCATCGCAAGTAATGCCAAGGGTGCGCTGAGGTGCTTCATAGGGGGTTGTCGGCGGTTCGCGGGGTCATCTGGCGTCGGATGCGCCGAGACGGCCGAGGGCCGCCTGCAGGGCCGAGGCGGCGATGGCCGTGTCGGCCCGCGACTGCACCGCGGAGACCCGGATGGCGTTGTCGTTTCGCTCCGCCTCGAGCAGGTCGACCAGCGCGGCGCCTCCCTTTTCAAACGCATAGGACACGCTCGCGACCACCTCGGCCGACTTGGGGACGAGGGAGGCCTGGTAGCGCGCGGCGCGCCGCGACGCCTCGCGGAAGGCGACGCGGGCCGAGGCCACCTCGGCCGCGGCCTGGATGCGGACCTTGTCGAGCTGGGCCTGGGTCTGCTCGCGGGCCGCCTTTGCGTTGAGGATCTCGCCGTCGAAGTGGTCCCAGAGGGGCAGGGGAAGGGAGAGCCCGACTCCCACGGTGTTGGTCTGGTAGGGCGGGTTGCGCTCGTATTGGACGCTCGCGGTGACATCCGGAATGCGCTGCCGCTGCTGGAGCCGCACGTTCGTGTCGGCCTGGTCGACCGCCGACTCCGCGGCCTTGATGTCGGGCCGATCGCCGATCGTGGCCGCCTCGAGGTCCGGCGGAATCGACTGCATCCACTGCTCCAGCGTGTCGGAGAGGGGCGTCGCGCCCGAGGGCGCCGGCTCGCCGAGCAGGATCTCAAGCGTGACGACAGCGGTCTTCGCCGTCGCGCGCTCCGAATCGGCATTCAGCTCGTCCTGGTCGGCGGCGATCTCGAGCTGCCCCTTGTCCGACGCCGAGAGGTCGCCGACCTTGAAGCGATACGCGGCGATGTCGGCCTCCCGTCGGAGCTTCGCGGCAGAGTCCGTCAGTACGTCGGCCTCGCTGAGCGCGGCCAAGGCCGCGGCGTAGGCCTGCGTGACCGCCTGGAGCAGGAGGCGCCTGGCGTCGTCGCGCTGGAATTCCGCCGAATGGACGCCGGCCGCGGCCGCGTCGCGCAGCAGCCCGCGCTTGCCCACCAGGAAGAGCTGGCTGAGCGAGGCGATGCTGTCGTAGCTGCGGTCGAGCAGGCTGTTGCCGAGCGCGGTTCCCTCCGGGGTGCCGTCGGTGCTGATCTTGGATGTCGAGAGTCCCAGGGTGGGGTTGGGGAACTCCCTGGCGACCCTGAGCTGCGCAAGGGCCGCGTCGACCTGCGCCTGGGCGACGCGGAAATCCGCGTTTCGATCCAGGGAGAGCCTGCGGGCCTCGGCAAGGGTGAGGGCGCCGGGGACGGGCTCGGCCATGCCACGGCCGGCCAGCATTCCCACGGCGAGCACCACCGCCGCCGACAGCGCCGGCCCCCGCGGGCGTGGCCCCGGGAGCGCCCTGCGGACGCCGCGACCGGCATGGAGACAAGGCACCATTCAACACGATCATACATAAGCGCACCTCCGGGTGTCTATCGGACCTGGCTTGTTAATGGCATCGGGCCGGGCCCGATGCCTTCAGCGCTGGTTCTCGACCCAGCGGACCGCCTCGCGCATGAGGACCGTTCCGTTTCGCAGGCCGAGCTTCTCCTTTATGTGGGCGCAATGGGTCTGCACGGTCTTCAGGCTCAGGTGGAGATCCTCGGCGATCCCGCGGTTTTCATGGCCCTGGCCTATGCGGCGGAAGACCTCGAGCTCGCGGTCGGTGAGGCAGTCCACCGGGGAGCCCGCGGCAGCCACCCGGTTTCGAAGGAATTTTTCCGCCGCCTGCGACGCGATCACCGGGCTCACATAGAGCCGGCCGCAGAGGATCTCGCGAAGGGCCGCCAGGACCTTGCCCGAGGTCTCCCGCTTCATGACATAGCCGAGGGCGCCGGCCCGCAGGGCGCGCTCCGCATAGAACGCCTCGTCGTGCATCGAGAGCACGAGCATGGCCGGCGGGCGGGGCATGGCCTGCACCCGCTTGATGAGGTCCAGCCCCGAATCGCCCTGCAGAGAGAGGTCGACGATCACGGCGTCCGGCCGGGTTCGCTCGATTCCGGCGTAGGCCTGGGCGGCCCCCTCGGCCTCCGCGCACACGCAGAGGTCGGGCTCCTGATTGATCAGCTTGGTCAATCCCTCCCGGACGAGGGGATGATCGTCCACCAGGAAGATCCGCCGGCGCGCCGGGGCCGGGGCGGGGGTGGCGGCGGAGTCAGTCATGTTCGGACTCGGGCTGCGGCAGCCGGCATTCGACGGCGGTGCCCCCCTGCGCCTGCGCATGGATCGCGAACGAGGCCCCGATGATGGCGGCGCGGTGCGCCATGATCCGAAGGCCGAGGCCCTGGCCCCGGTTCCCTGGAGGAGGGATGCCGCCGCCGTCGTCCCTCACGGCCAGGAGGATCCCCGCCGCGTCGGTCGAGAGCTCGAGGCAGACGCGGCGGTNNCGGGCCCTTCCGTGCCTGACCGCGTTCCGGGTGGCCTCCTCGGCGATCCGGTAGATGTGCGTCGCGGTCCCGCTCTCGCTGAGCCTGACCACAGCCTTGCACAAGAACTCGCAGTCGACCCGGTGCTGGGCCCGAACCGTCGCCGCGAGGTCCTCCAGCGCCGTGACCAGCCCGTCCCGCTCGATTTCCGCGAGCAGGAGGCCCTTGGCGAGGCTCCTGGTCTGCTCGATGCCCTGCTCGATCAAGGCCACGACCTTGTCGACCTCGGGCGCCTCCGCGGCGGAGCGGGCCGCGAGCTTCGCGCCAAGCGCCTGGGCGACGAGTGCGGTGCCGGTCAGGTGCTGGCTCAGCCCGTCATGGAGGTCGTGGCCGATCGCGCGGCGCTCTCGCTCGGTGATCTCCAGGACGACCTTCTCCAGGCGCACGCGCTCGGAGATCTCCTCGGTCAATGCCGCCGTGCGCTGGCGCACGCGCTCCTCCATCTCGCGGTGGAGGGCGATCACGCTGGCGAGGAGCCAGACCACGATCAGGTAGGTGCCGAGGGCGATCAGCGCGTTCCAGCCGGGCACGAAGGGGTTCGCGAAGCGCGCCCCCGCAAGGATGTCCCCGACCAGCCAGGTGGCCACGCTGAGCACGGCCGTGACCGCCCCGAATCGCCAGCCCACGGAGGCGACCGCGAGGCACACCGGCAGGAAATAGAACACCAGGAGCGAGAGCTCGAAGCCGGTGAGGTAGTCGGCGACGCCGATGACCGCCACGAGGCCGAACGTGGCGGCCATGTAGCGGCGCTTGCGGGAGGGTTCCGACGTGGCCAGGACGCGCCGCCAGAAGCCCTCGCGCCAGCCCTCGAACGGGCCGGGGGCGGCGGGCGAAGGCTTCGGCGGGCTCATGGGGATGCTCCTGCCGTCGCCTAGTACGCCAGGTGCGCGCGGAGCGCGTAGATGACGACCGGCCCGCGGTCCCGGTTGTAGCCCGGGTGCACCGCGTACTGGAAATCGGGGGAGAGCGAAAGCCACGTGACGGCCTGCCAGCTGTAGTAGGCCTCGAGGATTTCCTCCGGGCCGTAGTTCAGGGCGCCGTCGCCAAGGATGAGCCCCTCCGTCCCGCCGGCGGCCAGGTAGGCCTGGTGGCTCGGCACGATGCCGTTGACGACGCCGGCGACGCCGAGCGTGTCGGCCTTGCGGCCCCAGCGGTCGCCGCCCAGGCTCAGGCCCGCCGCCGCGGACCGGTCGACCTCGGTGAAGGCAAACGACTCGGACCGGCCGTCGTCCCAGCTCAGCCGGACGAACGCGCCCAGGTCCTTCGCCAGTTGCTGGTCCCAGCTCATTCCAAGGCCCACCTTGGAGCGGTAGGCGCGGGACTGCGAGAGCGCATCGCCGAGGTCGGGTGCCGCCAGAGCATCCTCGTAGTTGCCCATCCGCGCCTCGTTCCAGTAGACGAATGGCCTCACCGTGCCGGCAAGGTCGCCCGCGGAGTAGCGCCTGTCGAATTCGAGGATCTGCCCGTGGGCGTCAAGGACATGATAGTCGAAGCGGGCCCCGTTGGGCTCCGTCGGCTCCATGAAGACCCCGTAGCGCAGCGTCCAGTCCTTCGTGTTCCAGTCCGCCTCGAGACCCGCCGTGTACCCCACGACATCCGCGGGATAGTCCCAGGCGGCGCTCTCCCAGAGAGCCCAGTTCAGGAACTGGGTCCGCGTGTCATGGCTGTAGGCATTGTCGTCGAAGTTGTCGCCCGCGGAAAACTTGCCGACCGTGAGGGTGATCCGGTTCACGTCGTAGACGCCGGCGACCTGGTTCTGGTCGTCCTCGATCTTCTCGGTCTCGCCGCCCAGGCCGAACGTCTGGCGGATGAAGACCTTGGAGGTGTTGTAGTGGAGGTTGGGAAAGGCCGCCTTGACCGCCTCCCCATTGGGGAAGCCGGCCATGCCCAATGTGTTGCTCAGGCCGTGGCCCTGAAAGGCCTCCGGTTCAAGGTAGACCTCGGTTCCCGCCCAGACGCGGTATCCCATGAAGATCGACATCGAAAATGTGCGCTCGTTCTCCGAGTTGCCTTCCAGGCTGTTCGGCCCCTCATACGGGGAATTGAACGAGGGGTGGCCCTGGTCGATCCACGTCGCCTGCCCGTGGAGGCTCCAGGAAGCCGGGGCGTCGGCCACCGGAAGCGCCGCGGCCGGGGCAGTTGGCGCCGTCTGGCCGCGCGAGGCCTGAAGGAAAAGGGCCGCAAGGAGTGCGGCTGCTAGGGCCCGTCTGAGCGCGGATGGATGAATCGGTTGGGGCATGGAGTTCGCCTCCGGCCAGCGACGAAATTTCTCCTTCCATGGGCAACGCAAAACGAGCAAATAGTGTCACGAACGCAGTAAGAATGCGCCAACGTGGGATCGCGGCCAGCCGGCGCCCAAAATCGCGCGGCGAGGGAGGGGATTTTCCCCTTGCCAACCCGTCCGCCACTCTGTGTGTTCGACCGCTCCTCCCATGCAAAAGACCAAGAAGTCGGTAGCCAAGCGCTTCAAGTTGACCGCCCGCGGCAAGCTCATGCGGCGCACGCCCGGTTTCCGGCACCTTCTGGCCGCAAAGTCCACGAAGCAGAAGCGCAGGGCCTCCAGGGACAAGCAGGTCGCCGACGGCCATGCCAAGCCCCTGATGCGCTGCCTGCCCTTCGGCAACTGAGCAGGCATCCCGGCTGACCCAATCTCAACACAGGCAACACCATGGCACGTGCAACCAACTCCGCCGCGTCGCGCAAGCGCCGCAAGAAGGTGCTGAAATACGCCAAGGGCTATTTCGGCAGCAAATCGAAGCTTTTCCGCTACGCGAAGGAGGCGGTCCAGCACGCCTGGCAGTACGCCTACCGCGACCGCAAGAAGAAGAAGGGCGAATGGCGCTCCCTCTGGATCATCCGGGTGAACGCCGCATGCCGTTCCGCGGGGATCAGCTACAGCCGCTTCATGGAGGGCCTGAAGGCCTCCGGGG
>PLKS01000227.1:0-14305 GCA_003140665.1 Opitutaceae bacterium | reverse complement strand
GAGCAACTCTCCTCGCTTCTCGCCAAGGCATCCAACGAACTTCAGTCGATCCGGACCCGTCCGGAGCTGGAATCCGCCAAGGCGCGCTACGTCGGCCCCAACGGGGAATTCACGGCGGTGATGAAGCAGGTCGGTGCCGCCCCCAAGGAGGAGCGGCCCGCTCTCGGCAGGGTCGTGAACGAGTCCAAGGGCCGCCTCCAGGCGCTCCTCGACGNNATCGAGGGATCGGAGCTTGCGTCGAGGCTTGGCCCCCCCGTCGACCCGACACTGCCGTCCAACGATCCCGGTCCCGGCACGTTCCATCCCCTGACGCTCGTGCGCGAGGAGCTCTGCAGGATCCTGCGCAAGGTCGGCTTCACCGTCGCCGACGGGCCCGAGGTGGAGACGGAGTTCTATTGCTTCGACGCTCTCAACACCCCTCCCGAGCACCCGGCGCGCGATCCCCAGGACACGTTCTATTTCCCGCTGGGCGCGCGGTTCGGGAACGTGTCCAAGCACAGCCCCGGCGAGCGCTACCTGCTGCGGACCCACACCTCGTCGGTCCAGGTGCGCGCGATGCTCAAGGGCCCGCCGCCGATCCGCATCATCTCCCCGGGCCGCGCGTTCCGGCGCGACACGACGGACGCGTCGCACAGCGCGAACTTCCACCAGATCGAGTGCCTCTACGTGGACCGCAACGTCACGGTGCGCGACCTCAAGGCGCTTCTGGACTACCTCTTCGGGGCGCTGCTCGGCCCGGGGACCAAGACGCGCTTCCGCCCGCATTATTTCGGCTACACGGAGCCGAGCTTCGAGGTCGATCTCTCGGCCCGGCACCTCCCCAAGGTGAACAAGGAATGGATCGAGATAGGGGGCTGCGGCATCGTGGATCCCGAGGTGTTCAAGTCGGTCGGGTACGACCCGGCGGTGTGGACGGGCTACGCCTTCGGGATGGGGATCGAGCGGCTCGCGATGACGCTCTACGGCATCGACGACATCCGCGTCTTCTACCAGAACGACGTGCGTTTCCTCAGGCAGTTCGCGCGGGGCGCCTGAGGCGCAGGACACACCCAGGATGAAGATCTCGCTCAACTGGATCAGGGACTACGTCGCGCTGGACGCGCCGGTGCAGGAGATCACGCGCGCCATCACCTTCCTCGGCTTCGAGGTGGAGCAGGTGGCGGCGACGGGCGCCCCCCGCCTTGAGCAGGTCGTCGTCGGCGAGGTGCTGACGCGCGAGAAGCATCCGAACGCCGACAAGCTCTCCGTCTGCACGGTCGACATAGGCCCGGCCGGGGGCGTGAAGACGATCGTCTGCGGAGCGCAGAACTACAAGGTGGGCGACCGCGTACCCGTGGCGCTTCCCGGCGCGGTGCTCCCGGGCGGGCTCGAGATCAAGGCATCGAGGATACGGGGCCAGCTCTCCGACGGCATGCTGTGCTCGGGCCTGGAGATCGGGGTCGGGGAGGACGCGGGCGGCCTCCTGATCCTGCCGGGAAGCCCCCGGCTCGGCGCGCCGATCAACGAGGTCCTTTCGGCAGGCGACACCGTTTTCGACATCGAGATCACGCCCAACCGGCCGGACTGCCTGTCGCACCTCGGGCTGGCGCGAGAGCTGGCCGCGTGGTTCCGGAAGGGCCTGGCCTATCCGCGCGAGAGATTCCGCGGCGACGTGGAAGGCGCCGGCCGCAGCGATCTGTTCTCGAGCGTCCGGGTCGACGCCCCCGAGGACTGCCCGCTTTACGCCGCGCACCTGGTGACGGGCGTCCGCATAGGGCCGAGCCCCGCCTGGATGCAGGAGCGCCTGCGGGCCGTGGGGCTGCGGCCCATCAACAACGTGGTCGACGTGGGCAACTACGTGATGCTCGAGTACGGGCAGCCGCTCCACGCGTTCGACGCGCGCAAGATCGCCGGCGGCCGGATCGTCGTGCGGCGCGCCCAGGATGGCGAGCGGATCACCACCCTCGACGGCAGGGAGCGCATCCTCTCGGGCCGAATGCTGGTTATCGCCGACGCGGCCAAGGCCCTCGTCGTCGCGGGCGTCATGGGCGGCGAGAACTCGGGCGTGGACGACACGACAACGTCGATCGTCCTCGAGAGCGCGATCTTCAGGGCGGCCTCGGTTCGCTGGACGTCGCGGGCGCTCGGGCTGTCGTCGGACTCGTCCTACCGGTACGAGCGCGGCGTCGATCCCCACACGGCCCTGGAGGCGGCGTGGCGCGCGATCGACCTGATCGTCGAGACCTCGGGAGGCTCCGTGGTCGGGCCGGTCTGCGTCGTCGGGGGCGACGTCCCCTGGAGGAGGGAGGTCACCGTTTCCTCGGGCTTCGTGAACGAGCGGCTGGGCTTCGATATCCCCGAGCCCGAGATGCGGGCCGCGCTCGAGTCGCTCGAGCTCAAGGTTACGCGGGACGAGCCGACGGCGGGCGGCGGGCAGGAGTGGACCGTGTCCATACCGAGCTGGCGCGACGACCTCGACCGCCCGATCGACCTTGTGGAGGAGATCCTGCGCCTCCATGGGACCGACAGGATACCGCACGCGCCGGTCAGGTCATTCGGTCTCGCCGCGGAGGACGACCCCGTCGTCGCCTTCAACCGGACGGTCACCTCCTACCTGGTGGGGCATGATTTTCATGAATGCGTTAACCTGACGCTCAGGCCGGCCGCCGAGCTCACCACCTGGGTCTCGGCGACGGCCGCGGCGGAGCTCGCGCTCGCCAATCCCTTCGTCGAGGACCAGTCCCACCTGCGGCCGACCCTGATCATGGGGCTTCTCGATACGCTGCTGCTCAACCAGTCGCGGGGTGTGCCCGCCACGCGCCTCTGCGAGACCGGCCGGATCTTTGTCGAGGACAACGGCCAGAATTTCGAGGGCGCGGCGACCGCCTTCATCGTCGCGGAGGACGCCGCGCGCCACTGGAAGCCGCGGGCGCCCGTGGATTTCTACTCGGTCAAGCACCACATGGGCGCCCTGGCCGCGGCCGGCGGAATCGACCTCGCGGCCGAGGCGCTTGAGCCGGTGGCCGGGCCCGGGTTCGGCTGGCAGGCGGGCCACTCCGTCTCCGCCGGGTCCATAGAGCGGGGATGGGTCGCCCGCTTCGGCCTGGTGAACCTCGCGATGCTGAGGTCCCTCGGGATACAGGGCAGCGTCCTTGCGGGGGTCTTCGCCGTGCTGCCCGACAGGCTCGCCACCGCGGCCCCCAGGCTGCGTTTCCGCGATTTCAGCCCGTTTCCCGCGGCGCTCAGGGACATCGCGATCGTCGTCGACGCGGCGGCCCGGGCGGGCGACGTTCGCGGCGCGATCTCGCGGTTCGCCGTTTCGGCGGCAGGCACCTCCTTCTCCGTCGAGAGCGTGGAGGTGTTCGACGTCTACGAGGGGAAGGGCCTGCCGGAGGGCAAGAAGAGCCTCGCGTTCTCGCTCGTGTTCCGCTCGGCCTCGCGGACGCTGACCGACGACGAGGTGAACGACGCCGTCACGAGGATCCAGAACGAGATTGCAAAGACGACCGCCTTCCAGCTGAGGAAATAGCGCCATGGCCAAACCCGAAGATCTCAGGCTCGACCACGTGGCCAGTCTCGCGCGCATCGCCCTCACGCCCGACGAGAAGGTGCGCTTCGCCACCCAGCTGGGCGACGTGCTGGCCTACGTCGCGCAGCTCAACGAGGTGGATGTCTCCGGGGTTGAGCCGACGGCCCACGCGTTCCCCGTCGTGAACGTCTGGGCGCAGGACATCGCCGAGCCCGGGCTGTCCGTCGAGGACGCGCTGCGGAACGCTCCCGAGAAGAGGGACAACATGTTCGTCGTCCCCAAGGTGGTCGAATAGCCGCGGATCCCAAGCCGTGTCCGAGGAACTCTGCCACTCGACGATCGCCGACCTTTCCCGGCTCCTTGACCGGGGCGGCGTTTCGGCCGTCGAGCTCATGCGGGCCGTCATCGCCCGCACGAAGGAGGTCGACGGGAGGGTCGGCGCGTTCAACTCGTTCGACGAGGCGGATGCGCTCGCGCAGGCGGCCGCCTCCGACGAGCGCCGGTCAAGGTCCAGGACCGCCGGGTCCGGCGCGCCGGGGCGCCCCCTCGAGGGCATCCCCATCGGGCTCAAGGACGTGATCGCGGTGGCGGGCCAGCCGCTCACCGCGTCCAGCCGCATGCTCGAGCACTTCGTCTCGCCCTACGACGCGACCGTGACCCGCAAGCTGCGGGACGCGGGCGCCATCTGCTGGGGTCGCCTCAACCTCGACGAGTTCGCGATGGGCTCCTCGACCGAGAATTCGGCGTTCCGCACGACCTCCAACCCGTGGGACCTCGAGCGGGTTCCCGGCGGCTCATCGGGCGGGAGCGCGGCGGCCGTCGCCGCCGGCGAGGCGATCGCCGCGCTCGGCTCGGACACCGGCGGGTCGATCCGCCAGCCGGCGGCGCTCTGCAACGTGGTGGGGATGAAGCCGACCTACGGGAGGGTCTCGCGCTACGGGTTGATCGCGTTCGCCTCCTCGCTCGACCAGATCGGGCCCTTTGCGCGGTCTGTGGAGGACGCCGCGTGCCTTCTCAGCGCGATTTCCGGGCACGACCGGCGCGATTCCACCTCGGTCGACCTGGGGGTGCCCGACTACGGCGCGGGGATGGCGGCCCTGGCGCAATCCGGGCGCAAATGGAGGCTCGGGATCCCGAAGGAGTATTTCGGGGCGGGGCTCGATCCCGAGGTGGGCGCCGCCGTGCAGGCGGCGATCGACGAGTACCGCAGGCTTGGATGCGAGATCCGGGAAGTCTCGCTTCCGCACACGAAGTACGCGGTGGGCGCCTACTACATCATCGCGACCGCGGAGTGCTCGTCCAACCTGGCCCGCTACGACGGCGTGCGCTACGGCCACCGCTCGAGGGACGCGACCGACGCCATCGACATCTACTTCAAGACGCGCGCCGAGGGATTCGGGCCGGAGGTCAAGCGTCGGATCATCCTGGGCACCTATGTCCTGTCGAGCGGCTACTACGACGCCTTCTACCTTCGCGCCCAGAAGGTGCGCACGCTCATCCGGCGCGATTTCCTCGAGGCGTACAAGGATGTGGACGCGATCGTTACGCCGACGTCGCCGACACCCGCGTTCAGGAAGGGCGAGAAGGCGGCCAATCCGCTGGCGATGTACCTGAACGATATCTACACCATAGGCGTCAACCTGGCCGGGCTTCCCGGGATCAGCATTCCCTGCGGCTTCACCCGGGGCGGGCTCCCGATCGGCCTCCAGGTGATCGGCCAGCCTTTCAGGGAGACGGAGCTTCTCGCCGTCGCCGCAGCCTACGAGAAGGTCACCGACTGGCGCATGAGGCGCCCCCCGCTATGACGTACGAGGCGGTCATCGGCCTTGAGGTGCACGTCCAGCTCAAGACCCGCTCCAAGATGTTCACCCGGGTTGCCGCGGGCTACGGCCATCCGGAAAACACGCTCACCGATCCCGTCGTCCTTGCGCTGCCTGGGACGCTTCCCGTCATGAACAAGGAGGCCCTCGACAAGATCGTCAGGGCGGGACTCCTCCTTGGGTGCGAGATCGCGCCCGAGTGCAAATGGGACCGGAAGAACTACTTTTATCCCGACTCGCCCAAGAACTACCAGATCTCGCAGTACGACCAGCCGCTCTGCCGGGGCGGCTTCGTGGAGATCGAGCTTCCCGGGCCCGCGCGCAACATCATGGGGGAGCACAGGAGGATCGCCCTCACGCGAATCCACCTCGAGGAGGACGTCGGAAAGCTCAGCCACGGGGAGGGCGCCTCCCTGGTTGACTTCAACCGCGCGGGGACGCCCCTGATGGAAATCGTCTCGGAGCCCGTGATCCACAGCGCCGACGAGGCGTTCGCCTACCTGACCGCGCTCAAGGCGGTCATGATCTACGGCGGCATCTCCGACTGCGACATGGAGAAGGGCCAGCTCCGCTGCGACGCGAACATCTCCATCCGGCCCGCCGGCGACGCCGCGCTCGGGACCAAGGTGGAGCTCAAGAACCTGAACTCGTTCTCGTTTGTGCGCGACGGCATCGCGCACGAGGTGAGACGGCAGGTCGCGGTCGTCGGGTCGGGCGGAAAGGTGGTCCAGGAGACCCGCGACTACGACGGCCAGACCGGTGAATCCAAATCATTGCGGTCGAAGGAGATGGCGCACGATTACCGTTACTTCCCGGACCCGGACCTGATGCCGGTCCGGGTGGACGAGGCGTGGAAGGAATCGATTCGCACGGGCTGCCCCGAGCTCCCCTTCGACAAGCAGCGCAGGCTGCAGAAGGAATACGGCGTTCCCTACACCATCACGTCCGTCCTCGTGCCGGACCGGGCCCTGAGCGACTTTTTCGAGGAGGCCGCGCGGCTCTGCGGAAGACCCCAGGCCGCGGGCAACTGGATCGCCAACGACCTTCTCCGCGAGCTCGGCGCGGCCAAGCTTGAGCTTGCCCAGTCAAGGGTGACGCCGCGCCATGTTGCGGAACTCGTCGTGCTGGTCGAGACAGGCGCCATCCTGAGCAACGCGGCGAAGGAGGTGTTCATCGACATGTTCCAGACCGGCGACCTCCCCGACGCGGTGGTCGCGCGCAAGGGGCTGAGGGCGGAGACCAATCCCGATGAACTCGAGCGTTGGTGCAGCGACGCCATCGCCGCGAACCCCAAGTCCGTGGCTGACTTCAAGTCGGGAAAGGAAAGCGCCATCAACGCGTTCAAGGGACCGGTGATGCGTGCCGCCAAGGGAAAGGCCGACCCGAAGCGGGTCGACGAAACCCTTCGCAGGCTCCTCGCCGGATAGGCCGGGGGGCATTCGACGCTGCTTCGCGGGCTTGCGTGCGGCCGAGGCGGGGATATCGTGGTCCCATGACCCGACGCGAAGCGATCAAGCTGTTTGGTGGTGGAGCGGCCATGGTTGGACTTGGCGCAATGACAAGGTCCTTCGCCGCGGATGCGGCTGCGCCCGCGCGCGCCGGGAGGATCCGGCAGCCCTTCGTGCTGCCTCCGCTCGCGTACGGCTATGGCGCCCTGGAGCCCCACATCGACGCGCTCACGATGGAGATCCATTACACAAAGCACCACCAGGCCTACATCAAGAATGCAAACAAGGCCCTGGAGGGGCATCCGGAGCTCGCCGCGATGACCGCCGAGGAGATCCTGGGAGACCTTTCATCCATCGAGGAACCCCTGCGCACCACGCTCCGCAACAACGTCGGCGGCCACGTGAACCACACCTTCTGGTGGTCGATCCTGTCGCCAAAGGGGGGCGGGGAGCCGACCGGCGACCTGTCGGCCGCGATCACGAGGGACTTCGGCTCCTTCGACGCGTTCAAGAAGCGATTCTCCGAGGCGGCCATGAAGCGTTTTGGCAGCGGGTGGGCGTGGCTCGCCCAGGACGGCGAAAAGCTGGCCGTCGAGTCGACGCCGAACCAGGATTCGCCGATCAGCGGCGGGGCGGTCCCGGTCATCGGAATCGATGTCTGGGAGCACGCCTACTACCTCAAGCACCAGAACGTCCGCGCCGACTACGTCGACGCGTTCTGGACCGTCGTCGACTGGGAGCAGGCGGGGCGGAACTTCGCGGCGGCCCAAGCCTAGGGCCGCCCGCCGTCAGCTCGTCGTCGTGGCGGGGACGACGACCTCGGACTGGGCGCGGGAGGTCGCGGGCGAATTGCCGAAAAATTCGACGATGTGCCCGACTTCGGCGAAACCCTGGGAGCGAAGCGTGTCCTCGACCAGCTGCACCGCGCGGCGCAGCTCGTTTGCGGAGGCTGAATCCAGCTCCTCGACCTTGTTCGTCTGCTTGCAGACAACGTGATAGCGGTTCGGGTCGCCCAAGTTGATCTCGTAGAGACTCGTCCCGTTGATGAGGAACGCGCGCCTGACCAGGCCGATCGATTCAAACGCGGCCATGCAGCGGTAAACGGTGACGATGTCGCAGGCGTTCGGCCCAAGTTCCCCGTGCAGGTTGTCGATGCTCGTGGGACGACCCGCCTTGATGAGCGCCGCAAGAATCGACACGCGGGGCTGTGTGATCCGCAGCCCGGCTTCCTTCAATTTGTAACAAGCGAGCTCGACGGGTGTCTGCTCCTTGCCGCTGTCGACACCGGTGAGGGGGTGGTTCGTTTGGGTTGAGGCGATCATTGTTTTACGCAATAATTATAAAATTTAGCGCATTTGCGAGCCCAGAAGCGATTCTTTTGCAACTTGTCGTCGCTGATGCAGATAGGATGCGTTTGAAGGGCGATGTTGCACGGCGGCCGAGCACCTGCCAATTTTCCGAACCCTACTATGCAAGATGCGGATTTTCCACGAATTGTCGCCCTGATCTGCAAGGAGGACACGCGATTCGACCGAAAGGCTTACGACTTTGTGAGGCTTGGCCTTGATCACACCGTAAAAGAAATACGAAAGAAGGACGGAAGCCGGACCGGAAAATCCCGGCACGTCTCAGGCACGGAGCTCCTCGACGGCCTTCGGGTGTACGCGCTGGAGCAATTTGGCCCATTGACGAAGACCGTGCTCAACTCATGGGGGGTGCGGCAGTGCCAGGACTTTGGGGACATCGTATTTAACCTGATAGAGTATAACGCGTTCAGCAAAACTGATAACGACCGGCGCGAGGATTTTGCAAACCTGTATGAGTTCGATGACGTCTTCGTGAAGCCTTTCCTGCCGACCCGGCGCCCACGGGGCCCGTCGGCCGCGGAAACGCTGGGACTCGCCTGACGGCATCAACGAGATGCCCAGATCCAAATCTCCGCGGCCGGACCGCGCCCTGCTGGACGCGTTCTGGCGCGAGTCCGTAGAGCGAATCATCCTGCCGAACGGGCTGACGCTCCTGGTTAAGCCCGACCGGTCGGCCGGCCTCGTGTCGGTCCAGGTCTGGGTGAAGACGGGAAGCATCCACGAAGGTGCGCAGCTGGGCGCGGGATTGTCGCATTTCCTGGAGCACATGCTCTTCAAGGGCACGACTCGGCGGACCGCCCGCGAGATCTCGGCGACCGTCCAGGCGAATGGAGGCTACATCAACGCGTACACGACGTTCGACCGGACCGTCTACTACATCGACCTGCCGAGCGAGCACCTCGAGGTGGCGGTCGACGTGCTCGCCGACGCCGTGCTCCACTCGACGCTGCCGGATGCCGAGGTCGTGCGCGAGAAGGACGTCATCCTTCGCGAGATCGCGATGACGCGGGATGATCCGGACAACCGGCTGTGGGAGGCGGTTTTTTCCGCCGCGTTCAGGGAGCATCCGTTTCGGCAGCCTGTCATTGGGCACAAGGACGTCTTCGCGGCGGCCGACCGGGGCGCGCTCCTCTCCTATTACCGGGAGCGCTATGTCCCGAACAACATGGTCGTCGTGATCACGGGCGACGTCGGGACGGCGGACGCGCGCGCGGTCGTCGAGCGCCATTTTGGCGGGGCGCCGAGGTCCAGGCTCGCCCCGGTCCTCGTGCCCGCCGAGCCCCTTCAGCTCGGGCCGCGGCGCGTCCGGCAATTCGAAAAGGTCGAGGTCACGAGGGTGACGCTCGCGTGGCCCATTCCCGGGCTGACGGATCCCTCGGCGCCGGCGCTGGACATCCTGGCCTCCGTGCTCGGCGGGGGCGACAGCTCGGTGCTCTGGCAGGAGATCCGTGAGAAGCGCAGGCTCGTGCATTCGATCGATGCGTCGAGCTGGAACCCGGGTTCCAGCGGCCTCTTCTGCATCGTGTTCACGTGCGACGCTGGAAAGCGGGAGGACGCCGAGGAGGCGATCATGCGCGTCCTCGGCATCCTGGCCGGGACCGGTGGATTCACGGCGGGGCAGGCGCGCAAGGCCTACCGGCAGGCCGTCGTCGGGGAGATCAACACGCGCAAGACGGTGAGCGGACAGGCGTCACGCATCGGGATGGCCGAGGTCGTTGTCGGCGACCTAGAGTTCAGCCGCGCCTATTTCGAGCGCCTGAGGCGGGTGGGGCCGGCCGACCTCGCCAGGGTGCTCAGCGCGCATCTCGTGCCCGACCGCCTCGTGTCGGTCTCGCTCGAGCCGGAGTCCGCGGCCGCCTCGGCCGCAAAGGGCGAGGCGGCCGCCTCCATCGGAGGGCGCCCGGATTTCCAGGAGGTCCGCCTCCCGAACGGCGCCCGAATTGTGTTTCAGCCGGACCGGCGGCTTCCCAACCTTCATTTTCGCCTGCTGACCCACGGCGGCCCGTTCAGCGAGTCGCCCGGACGCAGGGGAAGCTCGACGCTCCTGGGCACTCTCCTCACCAAGGACACCCGCCGGCGCAGCGCCGCGGACGTGGCGCAGCGGATTGAGGAGGTGGGAGGATCGTTCACCGCGAGCTCCGGCGACAACACGCTCGGGCTGGCGGCCGAGGTGCTGCCCCCCGACGCGGACCGCGTCCTGGGGCTCCTCGCGGACGGGGCGCTTGCGCCGGCCTTCAAGAACGAGACGCTTGGGATCGAGCGCGAGGCGCAGCTCGCCGCGCTCAAGGAGGAGAACGACGACGTGGTGACCTATGCGAGGAAGCTGCTCCGCCGGAAATTCTTTGGCGGGCACCCGTTCGCGCTCGGCTCGCAGGGGGACGAGGAGGGCGTCACCGCCGCCGCGCCGGGGGATCTCTCGGCGTTGTGGAAGCGACTGCTCGTCGGGCCGGGCACGGTGCTCGCGGTCGCCGGCGACTTCAATCCCGACCGGCTGATCCCGAGGCTCGAGGCATTTCTCCTTCGGGTCCCGCGCGGAAGGCCCATAGGGACCGGTTCCCTGTTCGAGGGCCCCGCGGAATCGGGGGATTTCGTCGAGAAGCAGCCGCGCGAGCAGGCGGTCGTCCTGCAGGCCTTTCCCGGCCCGTCGCTCGACGCCCCTGACCTCCATGTCTCGGAGGTCGCCGACGAGCTGTTCAGCGGGATGGCCTCGCGGCTTTTCGAGCGGGTGAGGGAGCAGAAGGGGCTCGCCTATTTCGTCCGCTCCGGCCGGGTGACGGGAAGGAGCACCGCGATGTTCTACTTCATGGCGGGCACCCAGCCAGGCAAGGAATCGGAGGTCCTGGAGGAGATCGGCGCGGAGATCGCGCGCGTGCAGTCCGGGGACGTGTCGGCGGAGGAGCTGCGCCGGTGCCACGTGCGCCTGAAGGCGGGGCGCCGAAAGCTCCTGCAGACCAATTCGGCACGGGCGATGCAGGCGGCGGTGGACGTGCTCCAGGGCCGCCCCGTCAACCACTGGAAGGAGTACGACTCGCTGATCGATGCCGTTACGCTCGGGGACCTGGCTGACTTTGCCAGGCGCCGCCTCCAGAAGGGCAAGCGCACCCAGCTCGTCGTGCGGCCCTAGGCCCGGGCGGCCCTATATCCGCTCGGCGACTCCGCCGCTCCACTTGAGCTTCGTGCGCATGACGGCGAAATGGGAATATCCCTTCCGCTGGGCGAGCGGCAGCCGCAGCCGTGAGATCGAGATGTCGACCGGCTCGTTGCTCGCGGCCTTCAGCTCGCCATGGCCGTCCATCCCGACGAGCAGCCGCGCGCCCTTCGAGCGGTTGAGGACCCTGAGCTTGACGGTGTCGCGGAATATGATCGAGCGGTTCGTCAGCGTGTGGGGACAGATGGGGGTCATCGCGATCACGTCGGCCCTGGGGTGGACGATCGGCCCTCCCGCGGAGAGGTTGTAGGCGGTCGATCCCGTCGCGGTCGAGAAGATGAGGCCGTCGCAGAGGTAGTCCGTGACGAGCTCGCGGTCGGCCGAGACCTCCAGGAGGACGAGCCTGGAGGTGACCTCGTCCTTGATGAGCACGTCATTGAGGGCGAGGTTCGGGCGCCCGCCGGCGACCCTGCACTCGAGCATCGCCCGCTGGTCGATATGGAAGGAGCCCTCGAGGAGGCTCTCGAATTCCGACCTGGCCTCCTCCGGTGAGAACGTGGTGAGAAAGCCGAGGCTGCCGCGGTTCACCCCGATGAGGGGCACCTCCTCAAGCGCCGCCTCGCGGACGACGCCGAGAAGCGTGCCGTCGCCGCCGATCACGCAGCATGCGTCGCATCCGTGCAGGTAGCCGCGGGGCAGCGGATACCGGGTCGTCTGCTTGAGCCGTACGCCCTTGGCGCGCGCGAGCGACACAAGCTCTCGCCCAAGCCCGACGGCGCCTGCCTTCTCGGCGTTGATGACGAAGGCAAGTGAGCGGATGGGCTTCATGGGGTGGCGTCGCCGCGGGGTTCCTGTTTAATGGGCGAGCTTCGCCGGAGGCACAACAGGAATTCCCGGTTCCCGTCGGCGCCCTCGATGGGAGAGTCCATGGATCCGACGAGCGTGGCTCCCTGCAGGCGGGCGAGCGCGAAATCGCGGACGGACGCGAGCGCGGCCTCCCGCACCGAGGCATCCCGGATGACGCCGCGGCCCCTGTCCGCCTCCGCCTTTCCGGCCTCAAACTGCGGCTTCACCAGGGCGACAAGGGTCCCTCCGTCCCGGAGAAACGGCCATACCGCGGGAAGCACCGTCCTTAGCGAGATGAACGAGAGGTCCATCACGACCGCGTCGAACTCCGAGCGCGGCAGCTGGGAGGGGAGCAGGCGGCGCGCATTGACCTTCTCCAGGTTCACGACGCGCGCGTCCGCCCTCAGCCTTGCGTGGAGCTGGGCCCGGCCGACGTCGACGCAGACGACGGAGGCCGCCCCCGCCTGAAGCGCGCAGTCGGTGAAGCCCCCTGTCGAGGCGCCGACATCGAGGACATGGCCCCCCGTCAGGTCGATCGCATACCTTTCGAGCGCCGCCGCGAGCTTCTCGCCGCCGCGGCTCACGAAGCGCGGCGGCCTTTCGAGCGAGATCTCGCATTCCTCCGCGAATTCCCGGCCCGGCTTCTCCAGGCGCTCGGTCCCGCGGAACACGCGGCCCGACATGATGAGCGCCTTTGCCTGGGTCCTCGACTCGGCAAGCCCCCGCGCGACGAGGATCTCGTCAAGGCGCCGCTTCATCGAAGCGTCGCCGCGAACGAGCCGAAGTCCGGGAACACGGGAACCGTCCCCGCCGCGACCTCCGGCAGCGTTTCCGGCGGCACCCTGCCGGTGCGCACGGCGGCTGCGCGGATGCCCGCCGCCATCGCCGCCCCCACGTCGGCGGCGGAGTCTCCGACCATCCAGCACCCCGCGGGATCGAGCGCGTGCTCGGCGATCTTCTCCGTGATGAACCGGGGCGACGGCTTCCGGTAGGGCGACGGCTCGCCCGGGGCCTCCGGCGCCACGCAGACGCCGTCAAAGAGCGGCGGCGGCAGCCCCAGCATCTCCACCATGCGCGCATTCACCCGCCGGGTGTCCTCGATCGAGTGCAGGCCGCGGCCGATCCCCGACTGATTTGTGAAGAGGAAGAGCTTGAACCCGAGCGACCGCGCGCGGCGCAGCCCCTCGGCGGCGCCGGGAATCAGCTCCACGCCCGCCGGGTCTGCGAGATAGACCTTGTCCACGATCAGCGTTCCGTCGCGGTCGAGGAAAAGGGCCCGGTTCACGGCGCGTGCGAGAGGTGGTCAAGCAGCTCGTCCGGCGAGACGGTGGCGGTGCCGAGCTTGGCGACGACCACCCCCGCGGCGGCGTTGGCAAAATGCGCGGACTCCTCGAGGCCGGCCCCCGACGTCAGCGCGAGGACGAGGGCCGCGAGCGCGGTGTCGCCCGCGCCGGAGACGTCGAAGATCTCCCGGGCGGCGGTCGGGATCGCCTTGACGACGCCGCCTGCGGCGCTCAGGAGCATCCCGTCCTCCCCCAGCGTGACGACGACGTTCTTTGTCGCGTAGCGCTCGTGGAGCCGGGCGCAGACCGCGGCCGCGGGGAACGGGGCGCCGGGCGCCGGCTCGATCCCGGCGAGCTGGAGCGCCTCGCGCTTGTTCGGCGTGATCAGGTCGAGTCCGCCAAAGGCCAGCTGGTGCCTGGGCTTGGGGTCGAGCGCGGTGAATTTTCCGGCGTCGCGGGCCATCTGGGAAACCCGCGAGACTAGGCCGTCCGTCAGGAGGCCCTTCGCATAGTCGGACAGCACCACCGCGTCGCTCGACGCGATCGCCTTCGCGAGCAGCTTTCGGGCGCGGTCCGGGTCCACGGCATAGGAGGCGGGGTGCGACTCGCGGTCCAGCCGGCACAGCTGCTGGTGCTGCACGAGCACGCGGGTCTTGACGATCGTCATCGCTTCGCCGGGGGACGTGATGGCATCGACGCCCTTCGCGCGCAGGATCGCGCGCAGCCGCGCGCCGTGCTCGTCTCCGCCGATGAAGCCGAACACCGTGCACCGGGCGCCCAGCGCCGCTATGTTGAGGGCGACGTTTGCGGCTCCGCCGCCCGTCCATGTGTCGCGCGCGATGTCGATGACCGGCACCGGCGCTTCGGGCGAAATGCGCGTGACTT
>PLKS01000143.1 GCA_003140665.1 Opitutaceae bacterium | reverse complement strand
CGACCTCGAGGCCCTCGTCAAAGGGCTGGCCCTTCAGGCGCAGCTCGGCCTTGCATTCGTCGAGGACGGCGTTGGCCTGCGCCAGCTCCTCCGCGCCGCTGATCATGGGATACATCAGCTTTGCGTTGCCGTGGTGGCTCGCGAGCAGGATGGCGCGGAGCTGGTCCCTGAATATTCCCAGGTTCTCGAGGCAGAACCGGATNNTCATGGTGTGAGCTTCGTCGATAAACAGAATCATCGGGATGGGCGAAGCCTTCACCTCTTCGATGAGGCCCTTGAGCCGGTTCTCGAACTCGCCTTTAATCCCAGCTCCGGCCTGCAGCAAGGCCAGGTCCAGCGTGCGGATGATGACGGTGTTGGGGGCGACCCCCTCGATGACGGCCTTGTAGGCGAGGAACTGTTCCTGCTCGTTGGGGATGCGGGATGAATTGAGGAAGAGGTACTCCGTCCGGTAGAGGCCGACGCCCTGCGCGAAATACTCCTTCACCTGGGCCACCTCCTCGACCTTCTCGATGTTGGCCATCAGCGTAACCTCGACGCCGTCGACCGTGACGGATTTCTGCCGGTTGGCCTCGAGGAGCCGGATCTCGAAGGACTTCTTCTGCGACTGGATCTTGCCGTAGCGAAAGAGGGTCGTCTCCGAGGGGTTGAGTATGACGATGCCGTCGTAGCCGTCCACGAGCGCCCAGTCGCCCGTCTTCACGCGCTTGGTGAGGTCGCGCACCCCCACCACCGCTGGAACCTTCATCGAGCGGGCGACGATGACGGCATGGCTCGTCTTGCTGCCCGAATCGGTGACGATCGCCAGCCCCGAGCCCCGGTCGATCCCCGCGGAATCCGACGGGGAAAGGTCGTTTGCCACCACGATGCGCCGGTTGACGAGGTGGCTGAGGCTGCTCTCCGCCTGGCCCAGCAGGTTCTGAAGGACGCGCTGGGCGACATCGCGGATGTCCCCCGCCCTCTCGCGCAGGTACTCGTCGTCGATCTCGGAGAAGGCCTGGATGTACTTCTTGGATACGGTGTCGAAGCATGTCTCGATGTTCCGGCCCGTCGTCTCGAACTGGCGGATCGTCTCCGAGATCAGGGCCTGGTCCTCGAGGACCAGCAGGTGCGCGTCGAAGATCAGGGCCTCGTTCTTGCCGAGGCTCTTCTCGACCTCGTCCTGGATCTTGGCGATCTGCTGGCGCGTCACCAGGAGCGCCTTGTCGAACCGCGCCACCTCGTCGATCTGCTTGTCCGGGTCGACCTGGTAGGAGGGTATCTCGACCCGGCTCTGCAGGTAGACGAAGATCTGCCCATAGGCGATGCCCTGCGAGGCGGAGATGCCTTGCACGACGATTTCCTCCTTGGCATTGGTATCCGGGGACATGGCAGTGTCGCCTCCGGGCGGGGCGGCCCGGTGGCTTTTCACGATAACGTTCCCCCGGGGGGAGCGGTCAATGCGATTCACCGGGAAATCCGGCCGCAGACCCCCGTCGCTTCTCAGGCTATCCGCGTGTCGGCGACGAACGCGGACGCTCCCCACGCCTCGCGGATCGCGGCCACGACGGGACCGGAATCCGAATCATCGGGAAGCAGGGCGAAGCAGGCGCTTCCGCTCCCGCTCATCCCGGCCGCCATCCCGAACCGCGCCCGGATCGTGCCGAGGAGAAGGGGAAGCGCCGCAAACTTGGCGAACGCCGGGGGCTCCATGGAATTGAAGAGGAGCTTCCCCGCGTCGGCATCGCCCGCGGCCCACGAGGCAAGCATGCCCTCGGCGTCGGACGCCGCGACGAAGCTGCCGGCGGTCTCGTCGAGCCTGCCGTAGGCCCAGGGAGTCAGGATCGCGAAAGCGGGCTTGAAGACCAGGATCCGCCGTCCCCGGATCCGCCGGGACGCCGGCGCCGCCAGGGATTCCACGCGCTCCCCCCTTCCGCGCATCACCACCGGCCCCGCGGAAAGGAAGAGGGCGCAATCCGAGCCCACCCCGGACGCGATCCGGGCAAGCCCCGCGCGGTCAAGGGGACCGCCGGCCAGGGCGTTCAGCGCCACGAGGGCGGAGACCGCGTCGCTGCTCGCCCCGCCCAGCCCCGCGCCCGCCGGGATCCGCTTCGCGATCGAGAAATGGGCGCCGCCCGTCCATCCCGTTTCCTCGGCAAACGCCCTCGCCGCCTTCATAACGAGGTTGGTGCCGTCCGTCGGAATGCCGGGCGCGTCGCATGCGACCGAGAACGGGGCGCCCTGCGCCCGGACCGAGATCGAGTCGCCCCAGGCGAGTGTCGCCGCCACCGAGACAAGATCGTGAAATCCATCCGCCCGCCGGCCGGTGACCGCGAGGAAGAGGTTGATCTTGGCCGGGGCCGGGACGTCAAGGGCGCTCAAATCGGCCCTGATCCTCCCCAAAAAATTCCCCGCGCGCCACGATTTTCCGTGTGGCGCTCCGGCCCGCGGCTCCGCAGTCTCTGCGTCCCCCGTCCAGGCCCACCACGCCCCATGTCCCGCACAGCGGTCATACTTCTCGCAGCCGGCGCCGGAAGGCGCATGGCGGGAGCCGTGCCGGACAAGGTGCTCGCCCCCCTCGCGGGCCGGCCGGTCTTCTCCCATTGCGCGGCGGCGTTCGCGGCGAGCGGCGTCGCCGACCTCTATGTCGTGGTCTACCGGGACCGATCGCAGATGACGGCGTTGTCCGCGTTTGCGCCGACCCCTTCCCTGCTCGTGAGGGGCGGCAGGGAGCGCCAGGACTCCGTCTGCGCGGCGCTCGACGCGCTGCCCGGGGACATCGACCATGTCTTCATCCACGACTGCGCGCGACCCCTCATCCTGCCCGAGCAGCTCGTCGCCCTCCACAAGATCGTCAGGCGGGAGCAGGCCGTCGTCCTCGCCCACCGCGTCGTCGACACCATCAAGGAGCGCCGGCCCGGCGGGCGCCTGCGCACCGTCGACCGCTCGAGGCTCTGGGCGACCGAGACGCCCCAGGTGTTCTCCAAGGCGCTGATCGAGCGGGCCTATGCCCGGGTGAAGGCGCGCGCGCTCCTCGTGACGGACGACGCCGCGGCGGTCGAGCAGCTGGGCCATCCGGTCGCGTTGCTCGAGAACACCCGCCCCAACCCCAAGCTCACCTCGCCCCAGGATCTCGCCTACCTCGAATTCCTGCTGGCGCCTGAGCCCTGAGTGGATAGGACAAGGCCATGTCCTTTAGAATCGGGCACGGCTACGACATCCACCGCACCGCAGCCGGAAGGCCCCTCGTCCTGGGGGGCGTCCTCTTCGAGTCCGACTTCGGCCTGGCCGGCCACAGCGACGCCGACTGCGTCATCCACGCGATCTGCGACGCCTTCCTCGGGGCCGCCGGTCTGCCGGACCTCGGGCATTTCTTCCCGGACACCGACACCACCTGGCTCAACGCCGACTCGCAGGTCCTTCTGCGTCGCATCGTCCAGGTTCTCCGCGAGGATGGCTGGGCGCCGGTCAACCTGGACGTGACCGTCGTCGCGGAAAAGCCGCGGATCTCGAAGCGAATCGCCGACATGAAGGCCGCGCTCTCGATCTGCACGGGCCTTCCCTCCACCTCGATCGGCCTCAAGGCGACGACCAATGAAGGGGTGGATGACATCGGCCGCGGCCTCGCGATAGCGGCCCACGCGGTCACCCTGATAGAGAAGGCGTAGATGAAGCCGGGCACCGCCGCGCTCGCCGCCGCGTTCGCGGCGTGCGCCGTGTCGGCCGGCTGCTCGCGGAACGAAACCAATGTCGGCGACGGCGACCGCAGCCAGGTGCTGCACCGCGGGATAGGCCCGGACCTGTCCGACCTCGACCCCCAGCTTGCGACGCAGACAGCCGACTACACCGTGCTGTCCTCGATACTCGAGGGGCTCGTGTCCGAGGATCCCGTGGACCTGCACCCGGTGCCCGGCGTCGCCGAGAGTTGGGACGTCTCGCCCGACGGGCTTACCTATACATTCCACCTGCGCCCTGGCGCGCGATGGTCCAACGGGGATCCCGTGACGTCCGGGGACTTCCTCGCCTCCTGGCGCCGGATGCTGACGCCCGGCCTCGCCGCGACGAACGCCAGCCAGCTCTTCCTGGTGCGCGGGGCGGAGGCATTCTACCGCGGGGGCCCCGATTTCTCGACGGTCGGGCTCGGAGCCCCGGATCCGCGCACGCTCACGGTGGTCCTCGAGCATCCCGCGCCGTGGTTCCTCTCCATGCTCTCGGGGCCCGCATGGATGCCCGTCCCCATCAAGACCGTCTCAAAATACGGCCCCGTGGGCCTGGGCGGAAATCCATGGGCCGCGCCGAAGAGCTGGGTCGGAAACGGCCCGTTTGTCCTCAAGGCGTGGCGCCACGGCCAGGAGATCGTGGTTGTCAGCTCGCCGACCTACTGGGACGCCGCGCATGTGACGCTTCGCGAGATCCACTTCCACGAGTTCGATTCGCTCGATGCCGAGGAAAGGGCCTTCCGCTCGGGGCAGCTCCACGTGACCGAGGCGATTCCCCCCTCACGGATCGACGCCTACCGCAGGGATGAGCCCAGCCTGCTGCGCATCGATCCCCTGCTGGGAACCTATTTCCTGAGGGTCAACGTCATGCGCCCGGGCCTGGGGGACGCCCGCGTGCGGCTGGCGCTGGCCCTCGCGGTCGACCGGCCCGCGATCGTCGAGAAGGTGCTTAGGGGCGGCGAGCAACCCGCCTATTCCTTCACCCCGCCGGGGCTCGGCGGCTACGTTCCGGACCCCGTCCAGCTCGGCGAGCTGGACCAGGCCCGCCGGCTCCTGGCCGAGTCCGGGCACAAGGGCGGCGAGGGCCTCCCGGTGTTCGACCTCCTCTACAACAACTCCGAGACCCACCGCGAGATCGCGGAGGCGGTCCAGGAGATGTGGCGCCGCGACCTGGGTGTCAAGGTCAGGCTCGTCAA
>PLKS01000150.1 GCA_003140665.1 Opitutaceae bacterium | reverse complement strand
CCGGATCGCCCGCGAGAGCTCGCGCCGGCTGGTCGAGACGGCGATGCTCTCCCTGGCCGCGCCCTTCCTGCCGGAGCGCCGGATCCGGGAGATCGCGCGGCTCGGGCCCTCCACCGAGGCGTTTGCCCGTGAGATCTCGGCGCGCCCCCGGCCGGTCGTCCTCGCCACGCTCCACCTCGCCCTCTGGGAAAGCCAGACCTGGCTCAAGCTGCTCAGCCCGGTCGCCCTCCCCGAATTCGGGATCATTTTCCGCCCGCTCGACCACGCGTCGGCCGACGCCTTCGTGAAGCGCACCCGCGAGCGCCACGGCATGCGGCTCCTTTCCCGGCGCGAGGGCTTTGCCGAGGCGCTCGAGATCCTGCGCGGCAGGGGCTGCGTCGGCGTGCTCTTCGACCAGAACGCGGGCCAGCAGGGAGCCCTCACGCTCCTCCTCGGCCGCGTGTGCTCCACGACGGAGCTCCCCGGGCTCCTCGTCGCAAAATTCGGGGCGGAGCTGCGCACGTTCTACCCCCGGCGGACCGCGTTCTGGCGCGTCACGTTCGAGTCCGACCCGGTCCCGTGCGACGGGACCCCCGTGGGCGCCACCCTCTGCCTCAACCGGTGGCTCGAGGAGGCGATGTCCGACGAGGAGCTCTGCGCCTCCTGGCTCTGGGCGCACGACAGGTGGAGAAACCAGGACCTCCCTTCCCGCCGGCTTCGCCTCGAGGCCAAGCGCAACCTCGTCGCCGCGGACCTCCGCGCCCGCGGGCTCCCCCGGCTTCCCCGCAACACGCGCGTCTGGGTCCGCCTTCCGAACTGGCTGGGGGACGTCGCGATGGCGGCCCCCCTGCTGCGGGCCGTGCGCGAGTCGCGCCCCGACGCCGAGATCACGCTCCTCGCGCGGGCCGCCTTCGTGCCCCTCCTGGAGTCCCTCGGCCTCGCCGACAGGGTCCGGCCGCTGCCCGAGCGCGGGCTGGGATATCTCGCGCACTTCGCCGCACTCCGGGCATCGTATCCGGACGTGTGGATCCTCCTCACGAACTCGGCCCGCGGGGACCTTGAGGCCCTGTTCGCGGGCTGTCCCCAGCGCTTCGGGATACTCAGGCCCGGGCGGCACCGGCCGCTCCTCACCCATGCGTACCGCCCCCCCGCCGGCTACGACGAGAGGCGCCACCACCAGCTCGAGCTCTGGGACAGCTTCCTGCGGCACTTCGGCCTCGACGCCCCCCTCGACTGCGCGCCGTTCCCGCGGCCCTCGCTTGCCGGGGCGCCGGAGGACGCCGCAGGGGGGCCGATAGGACTCATCCCGGGATCGGAGAACGATCCTTCCAAGCGCTGGCCCGTCGGCCACTGGCGCAGGCTCATCGAGGCGTTCCCCGCCGAGCGCTTTGTCCTGCTCGGCACGCCCGGCGACGCCGCGATCGCGGCCGCGATCGCCGCCGGCCTTGATCCCGCGCGCGTTTCCAACCTCGCCGGCGCCACCAGCCTCGCCGAGTTCGCGAACGCACTCATGGGGTGCCGGCTGCTGGTCGCGAACGACACCGGGGGCATGCATCTGGCGAATGCGCTCGGCGTGCCGCTGATCGGCCTCTTCGGCCCGACCAATCCCATCCGGACGGGCCCCGTGTACGCCTCCGCCTACCGGATCCTGCAGCCCCCCGGCTGCCCGCCCACGGGCGGGGGCTCCCTCTCCGACCTGCCTGCCGAGGCGGTTGTCGCCGCGGTGGGAGACTTGCCATTGCGCCGCTGACCCGGGCATCCTGCCGCCGCCGATGCCGCTCCTGACCGTCACCGACCTGCGCACGCATTTCCACACGAGGAACGGCGTCTACCGCGCGGTCGACGGGGTGAGCTTCAACGTCGAGCGGGGCGAGACGCTCGGCATGGTGGGCGAGTCCGGGTCGGGCAAGTCGGTCGTGTGCTACTCGATCATGGGCCTGGTCCCGCAGCCGCCCGGCAGGATCGAGGGCGGCTCGGCCGTGTTCGACGGGGTCGACCTCCTTCGCTGCAGCCCCAGGGCGGCCCGGTCGATCCGCGGCAAACGCGTGTCCATGATTTTCCAGGACCCGATGACCTCGCTCAACCCGTACCTGCGGATCTCGGAGCAGGTCATCGAGCCGCTCCTGATCCACGAGGATGTCACGAAAAAGGAGGCCCTCGGCAGGGCCCTCGAGATGATGGAGGCCGTGGGGATAAACGACGCCGCGCAGCGGATCCACTTCTACCCCCATGAGTTCTCGGGGGGGATGCGCCAGCGCGTGATGATCGCGATGGCNNCGCTCATCACGCGGCCCGAGCTCCTCATCGCCGACGAGCCCACGACCGCGCTCGACGTGACGGTCCAGGCCCAGATCCTCGAGCTGATCCGCAGGCTGCAGCGCGAGCTTGGGATGGCGGTCATCTTCGTGACCCACGACCTCGGCGTCGTCGCGGGCCTCTGCGACAGGGTGCAGGTGATGTACGCGGGCCGGATCGTCGAGAAGGCCGACGCGCAGACCCTCTTCCGTTCGCCGCTGCATCCCTACACGCGCGCGCTCCAGCGCTCGATCCCGGCCCTGCAGCCCAAGGGCCGCGAGCTCTTCACCATCCCGGGCCTGCCGCCCGACGTCTCGAAGCCGATGCCGGGATGCGCGTTCGCGCCCCGCTGCGGGTTTGCGGACGACTCCTGCATCGCCTCGGTCCCCGAGCTCGCCGAGGCGGCCCCCGGCCACTCGCACGCCTGCACCCGGATGCGGGCCGGGGAAATCCACTGGGATGCCTGACCACCCCCCGAGCGCCGTGAGCGAGAACATCCTGGAGCTCAGGGATGTCAGGACCTATTTCCCGGTCCACAGGGGCTTCCTTGTGAAGAGGCAGACGGGGGCGGTGCGCGCCGTCGACGGCGTGACGCTCTCCGTCCGGCAGGGCGAGGTGCTCGGCCTGGTGGGAGAGTCCGGCTGCGGCAAGTCCACCCTCGCCCGCACGATCCTCCAGATCATTCCCGCGACCGGGGGGTCGGTCATCCTGAACGGCCGCAACCTGGGCGAGGCGACGCGAGAGCAGATGCTGGCCTGCAGGCGCGACCTCCAGATGGTGTTCCAGGACCCCTACGCCTCGCTCAACCCGAGGATGACGGTCCACGCGATGCTGGCGGAGCCGCTGATCGCCCACCGGATCTGCGGCGCGGCGGACGTCCAGGGCCGCGTCGACGAGCTCATGAGGATCGTCGGGCTCGCACCGCGGTTCGCGCAGAAATATCCCCACGAGTTCTCGGGCGGCCAGCGCCAGCGCATCGCCATCGCGCGCGCCCTCGCGCTGCGCCCGAAGATCATCGTCGCCGACGAGCCGGTGTCGGCCCTCGACGTCTCGATCCAGGCGCAGATTCTCAACCTGTTCATGGACCTGCGCCGGGAACTCGATCTGACTTACCTGTTCATCAGTCACGACCTTGGCGTCGTCGAACATCTGTCCGATCGCGTTCTGATCATGTATCTCGGCCGTATCGTTG
>PLKS01000153.1:3415-4007 GCA_003140665.1 Opitutaceae bacterium | reverse complement strand
GCAGCGTCGCGGCCGCGCGCGAGGCGGGCAAGTACAGGCTGGAGGGCAAGGAATACGTCTTCCAGGACGGCGACGTCGCGCTTTTCAGGTTTGGGGCCTAGTCAGAATGATCGTAACCTCAACGGACGGCACAAATTGGACCCAGCGTTTTTCCGGGAACAGCCCCTCGACGCTTAATACCTCGACACTCCTGAGCGCCGCCTTTTCGCAAAACCTGCAACGATTTGTGGTAACCGGCGCCGGAGGCACCATCCTGGTCTCGAATGCTCCACCCACCGTGTTCGGCAACGTGTCCACCCGNNCGTTCATCGGCGGCTTCGTGATCGAGGGCATTGCACCTCGGACAGTTCTCATCCGTGCCGATGGCCCGTCGCTGAGCGCATTCAGCGTGCCGAGCCCGCTGCCTGACCCTGTCCTCACGGTCTACAACAGCAGCGGGGCGGTGATCGCCACAAACACGGGGTGGACGACCAACACGAACCCCACGACGATCTCCACGGCTGCGCTCGAAGTGGGAGCTTTTGCGCTGCCCAATCCAAGCCCGGACTCGGCCCTGCTGCTGACGCTTCAGCCGGGAGCCTACACGGCGCAG
>PLKS01000153.1:223-3341 GCA_003140665.1 Opitutaceae bacterium | reverse complement strand
CACCTGGCGGACGGCCTCGTCCTCGTCCCCGATCATGGCGCCGGGATCCGACCGCGGTGTCAGCGTGCCGTCGCGCCGGTACGACCGGTCGGCAAAAGCCTCGCCCACGACGGGCAGGCCCCGGGCCCTCCCGATCGAGACGAGTTCGCTCCCGGCCAGGGCTATCAGGATCCACGGCGAGCCGGAAAGCCGCCCCTCCCCGGCAAGCGCGTCGACGATCGCGGCTCCGAGCGCGCCGTCCCTCGCCGCCATGTTATAGAGGGCCCCGTGGAGCTTGACGCGCCCCACCCTGGCACCGAGCCCCGCGGCCACCTTCCGCAGCAGCGCAGCCTGGGCCAGCACGAGCGCGGCGGCCTCAGGCGGGGCGATCGCGATCTCCCTCCTTCCAAAATGCTCCCGGTCCGCGAAGCCCGGGTGCGCCGCGATCGCGGCTCCGTGCCTCATCGCAAGCTCCACGGTCCTTCGCATGGTGTCCGCGTCGCCGGCATGGCCGCCGCACGCGATGTTCACCGAGCTCACCAGCGGGACGAGCTCGGCGTCGGACGCGCAGCCCTCGCCCACGTCCGCGTTGAGATCGATCGAGGCGCGGCTCATGGGCTCATGAATTTCCCGGCGAGCCCCTGGCGAAGGAGGCCGATCCGGCGCTCCTGCGCGTGGGACAGCGCATGCGCCTCCGCGACCGAGCTGCGGATGAAACGCACGGAGTCCCCGGGCGCCAGCTGCGCGAGGAGGGGCATGTCGACTCCGGCGGCGTGCGCGACGCGCGGGTAGCCGCCGAGCGTCTGCGCGTCGGCCATGAGGACGATGGGGTGCCCGTCGGGCGGGACCTGCACGGTCCCAGGCGCCACCGCCGCCGACAGGAGGTCGGCCGTCGCCGAGCGCTCGAGCCTGGGCCCGTCGAGGCGAATACCCATGCGGTCGGACATCGGCGTGACGCCGAATCGGCCCGAGTAGAGCGCCGTGCCGAACTCGGCAGCATGGGCCCCCGGCATCACCCGCACGGTCGGCTCGTTCGAGTAGTGCGGGAGGATCCGCTCATCGATGCTCCAGTGGCCGGCCGGATGCCGCGCCGACGGCATGGTCCGGATGACGTCGCCGTCGCGCAGCGCGCGTCCGTGGAAGCCGCCGAGGCGCGCGGCGAGGAAGGTCCCCCTTCCCCCGAGCGCGGGCTCGACGTCGATGCCGCCGGACACGGACAGGTAGCCGCGGCAGCCCTGGAGGCGCCTCCCGAACCGGACGCGGCCGCCCTGCTCGACGCGGAAAGGCCGCCATGAAGGCATCTCATCGAACCGCGCGCCGCAGACGGCGACCCAGGCGGCCTCCGCAAACTCGAGCTCGGGCCCCGTGAGCGTGATCTCAAGCGCGGGCGCGTCCTCGGGGTTGCCGACGAGAAGGTTGGCCACGCGGAACGCGAAGGGGTCGGCGGCGCCGCCGGCCGGCACGCCCTCCGCAAGATGGCCGCGCCGTCCCAGGTCCTGGACGGTGGTCAGCATGCCGGCGCGGATGACCCTCATTTCCATGAGTCGAACTCCCGCGTCGGGATGACCCGGAACCGGACGCGGTCGCCGGGACGCAGGAGCGCGGCGGGCTTCCCCTCGGGGCGGAAGAGCGGGACCGGCGTGCGCCCGATGAGTTGCCAGCCGCCCGGGGACTCAAGCGGGTAGACCCCTGTCTGCGATCCGCCTATTCCCACGGAGCCGGCCGGAACCCGTGCGCGCGGCGTGTCGCGCCGGGGCGTGCGCAGGGCGGCGGGGAGCCCGCCCAGGAATGGAAACCCCGGCGTGAAGCCGATCGCGTGGACAAGGTAGTCGGCTCCCGAATGGAGCGCGACCGCCTCCTCGGCCCCGAGCGTGCACCGGCCCGCGACAAGCTCGAGGTCGGGCCCGAATTCCCCGCCGTAGCACACGGGGATCTCGACAAGCCTTGCGGCGGCGGACCGCGCCCCGCCGTTCGCCCGCGCGGCGCAGGACTCCAGGAACCGGCAGACCTGCTCGTAGGCGTCCCCCGGAGCCTCGCCGAACTGCAGCGGATCGTAGAAGGCCGTCACCGTCGCATAGGCCGGGACCACATCGACGATCCCCCTTCCCTTCGCCGCCGCCACCGCGTCGGCCAGCGCGAGCACGGAGGCGAGCGTCGCCTCGTCGATCCCGGAACCCAGCGTGGCGACCACCGCCGTGTCGCCGAGCGGCTCAAGCTTCATCGGGTGGCTCAGCCGGCGCGGAGGAGCTTCTCCGCGTGCGCCAGCGCGCTTTTCGCATTCCGGTCGCCGAGCATCCGCGCGAGCTCGGCCACCCGGGCCCTCCGGTCGCCGTGGATGGGCTCGATCGTCACGACGGCGCGGTCGCCCGACTGGTCCTTCGTGACGACGAAGTGGCCGGCGGCCTGCGCCGCCACCTGCGGCAGGTGGGTGACGCAGAGCACCTGGTGGCGGGCCCCGATCGCCGCCATCCGCTCGCCGACGACGACGCCGACCTCGCCGCCCACGTTGGCGTCGACCTCGTCAAAGACGAGGACCGGGACGGCGTCGAGGTCGGCGAGGATCGCCTTCAGCGCGAGCATCACGCGGGCGAGCTCGCCGCTCGACGCGATCCGGCCCAGGGGCAGCGGGGGCTCGCCGACGTTCGGCGAGAAGAGGAACTCGCAGCCGCAGTCGCCTGCCGGTCCCAGGCCCGGCGCGTCCGTGATCGACACGCGAAATTGCGCCTTGTCGAAGCCGAGCTCGGCGATGCCCCTCGCGGCGGCCCTGCCGAGTTCCTTTGCCGCCTTCTGGCGCGCGGCCCTGAGCACCGCCGCGCTCGTCCTCGCATCGCGGGCCGCCGCCTCGATCTGCCCGTCCAGGCGCGCAAGCGTCCCCTCGATGTCGCCCTGCGAGGACACGCGCAGGCGGATCGCCTCCCGCGCCGCAGCGACCGAGCGGACGTCGGGTCCGTGGCGCCGCCTCGCCTCGAGCCATGCGTTCATGCGCTCCTCGAGGGTCCCCAGGCTGTCGGGGTCGGCCTGGAGCTCCCGCCCGAGCGACCCATACTCCGCGGCAAGCTCGGAGAGCTCTGCCGAGGCGGACGCCAGCCTTTCGGCAAGCTCCCTGCTCGAGGGATCGACGGACTCAAGCCGCCGGGCC
>PLKS01000153.1:0-143 GCA_003140665.1 Opitutaceae bacterium | reverse complement strand
GCCTCCGACGCCGTCCGCTCCCTCTCCGACTGGAGGGCCCGCCATGCGCCGTACCGCGCGACATACGCCTCGAGCGCGGGTCCGGCCCTTCCGTAGAGGTCCAGGAGCTCCAGCTGGCACGCGTCCCTCAGGAGCCGCCTGGG
>PLKS01000068.1 GCA_003140665.1 Opitutaceae bacterium | reverse complement strand
TAGATCTCCCAGAACAGGTAGGCCGCGCCCAGCGCCACCAGCGACCCGCCGATCCACAGGACGACCTGGACGCCGTACCTCGACAGGAAGTCCCACCAGAACGTGAAGGTCCAGGGAGGCATGTCCATCAGGCGGTCGCCCCAGTAGAGGAGGGCGATCGCCCAGAGCACGCCGTAGCCCATCCTCAGCCATGTGCTCGGCTGGCGAAGGGCGCGGCTCAGCAGCCAGCCGCNNAGTCTCGGGGCGGCGGTTGGGCGGGAACATGTAGGATTGCTCCGCGTCGCTCAGGCCGCGCTTCTTGCCCACGTGGATGAGGTTCGTGAAGCGGCCGCCCAAGATGGGGCGTATGCTGATGATCAGCGCGAGCAGGGTGAAGAACTCGCAGCCGGGCCGGCGCCAGGCCGAGAATCCCGCGGCGATGGCGAGCACCGCCGGCTGGGCCACGCCGATGATCGTCTGGGCGTTCGGGGGGAGGATGACCGCGTCGTTCGTGTCCAGGGTGAAGCGCGGCGGAATCGAGAGCCATCTCCACCGCGGGCGGTAGACCTCGCCGCCCGCGCCGCGGATCATGCAGCCCGCCAGGAACGCGGCGAAGCTGAGCGCGCCGCTCACGAGCAGGATTCCGCCGACCCAGTCGAGGAATGTCGTCGGCAGCTTCGGGTGGAACCAGAGGGCCAGGATGAGGCCGATGATGAAAAGAATGGTGAGCGGCATGCCGAGGAACTTCGGGCGGACCTCCCAGTGCCATTCATGGGCGCGCACGGGTTCCGGGCCGATGCCCGGCTCAAGCAGGATGTTCGCCCGCAAGGCCTTCAGGATGAGCTCGAAGAACTCGCCGAGGCGCAGGCACTGCCGGTTGCGGATCGCGCTGCCCAGCACGGCGGGCACGGTCCTGGGCACGACGAACTGCTGCAGGATCACCCACTGCTCCGGGCTGACCCGAAGGTAGGTCTTCGCGGGGACGTTCTTGAGCACGAACAGGCCGTTGATCAGCCCGCTCCGCTTCAGCTGCGGCGCAAGGCAGAGGGTCTGCGCCGACAGGATCAGATTAACATCCATGTGCTCGTCGCTCATCCGGGTACGCTCCCTCCGTTTATGGCCTCGCCGACGGCGGCCACCAGCTGCGCATTCTCGAAGGGCTTTGCCAGGAAGCGGTGCTCCCGCAGGTCGGTGGGCCACCAGGACACGTCGGAGAGGTGGCCGCTGATGAAGATGACGTTCAGGGCGTGGAGGCGCCCGCACATCCGCCGGACCAGTTCCAGGCCGTCGACCTTGGGCATCAGGACGTCGCAGATGACAAGGGTGGGGGGAGCTGACGCCGTCTTTACGACGTCCATGGCAGCCTCGGCTCCGCCCGCCGTGCGCACGTGCCATCCCTCTTGCTTGAGCACGATTTCGATCAGCTGGCGCATGGAGGGTTCGTCGTCCACCACGAGGATCCAGGGCTCGGGCGGCGTGGAAATTGAAGGTGTTAGGGAAGGGGACGATTTATTCATGGGAACAGGTATGATATACGAAGTGGGTATGCGCAGTTTACCTAATACTTTCGTGGGGCCACTCACGATACGAATAAACGCTTACTTAACTTTACGCGCTCCGGTCCAAGTGGTTGCGCAAAATTTCGTCGCCGAACCCGAGCCGCGATTTGGCGCTTCTGGCCGAGGTTGGGCCTGTTTCGGAAGGAATTGCCGCCAAGGCTTTTCGGGTCGAAGGAACACCGGGGAACGGTCCCATTTTGCGGGATCGGGTCCCTCAAGCCCGTTGGAACGACAGCCAGCGGCCCGCCAAGGCGGCTCGTCGTCACGGCACGGCGTAGACCTCGAGGAGGGCGGTTCCCTGGTTCCCGGTAAGCGACGTAAGCTGCGCGGTGTAGCTTCCCGGGGGCAGCGTTACCAGGAAGGCCGAGTCGGCGCTCGACGGATCATTCCACCCGAACGCGCCTACCGTCGCCGCGGCTCCGGCGATCTGGGGACTTCCCGCCCAGCCTGCATCCGAGGCGAGCAGGTCCTGGCTGGCATCGAAGAGCAGCAGCTTGGGATCGGGAAGGGGCGCGAAGACCCCGAAGGGCGCCAGGGCTGGCCCCGAGGCGCGGATGAGGACCGTCTCGGAAGTGGACCCGGAGATGACGAAACCCGCGATGAGGATGCTGGCTCCACCCGTGATGTAGGCCCGGGAGGATATGTTCGCGAGCTGGGTGCCCGGGTTCCCCGCATCGGCGAGGTAGACCTCGGCAAGGGCCACGCCCGAGTCGCCTGTCCCGACGACCTGCGAGGTATAGGCCCCGGCCGGCAACGCGATCTTGACCGCGGAATCCGCCGATCCCGGACTGAGCGCGAATGCGCCGACCTGCTCGAAATCGGCCGCGGTCGCGTCGACCGGGGCCGCTTTCCCCGCCCAGAATCCCTCCGGCGCCGAAGGCGGCGCCTGCCAGCCGGAATCCCCGGTGATCAGGTTTGCCGGGCTGGCCGAGTCGTAGAGCCAAAGGTCGGGGGTGGCTGCGAAATCGAGGACGCCGAAGCCGGCAAGCGAGGGCCCGACACCGCGCAGGATCAGGGGGCTCGGCGCCTCCCCTGTGAGCACAAAGCCCGCGATCAACGTTCCCGCATAGGCCCGGGAAGAGAGGTTGATCAGCCGTCCGGGTGCAGGCGTGCCGACGACCGAAAGGATCGCGGCGGCGCTTGTCGCGCTCCCGGCGCTGTTGGTCGCCGTGCACGTGTAGGCGCCTGCTACGGCCGAGGACGCGCCGCGCAGGTAGAGGATGGGGCCCGTTGAGCCGGAGATCCCGCCCCCGTCCGAAAGCGGAGATCCGTCGAATGACCACCGGTAGGNNGCCGGCAAAGGACGGGGCGACCGAGACCGGGGTCCCGTCGATCACGGTGACCGTGCCGCTGGCGTCCTCGCCGAGCACATAGATCCTGTCGGTAACCGGGTTCACCGCGACGGCGAACGGGTTGGCTCCAACGGAAACGGTGGTCGTGGCTTTCGTGGATCCGTCGATCACCGTCACGGTGCCCATGGCGGCGAGGTTTGCCACGTAGATCCTGTTGGTCGCCGGGTTCACCGCGATCCCGGCGGAATTGGCTGCCGTTGCGATGAAGGACGCGGCATTCGTGGCGCCGTCGATCACCATGATGCCGGTGCTGCCCTGGATGATGGCGTACACCGTGTTGGTGACGATGTTCACCGCGATAGCGCTGACGCCCTCGCTGACTCCGGCGGTCGACAGGGCATTCGTGGCCCCGTCGATCAGCGTGACGTCGCTCGGGTCCTGGTTGCCGATGTAGATCCTGTTTGTCGCCGTGTCGACGACGATGGCATCGGGACTGTCCGGGAACCCACCGATGGGGGTCATGGGGACGCTGCCCAGCGGCAATGCGGCGTACGTGGCCCCGTCGATCACGGTCGCCTCGCCGCCCAGGATGTTTCCGCAGACGTAGATCATGTTCGTCCCGGGGTTCACGGCGATCGGCCCGACATCGAATCCGTCGGCTATCGTCGCGACGGCGTCCGTGGCGCCGTCGATCTCCCGCACGCTTCCGTTGATGCCGTTGTTCGCGTCGGCGACATAGGCCTTGTTCGTCGTCGGGTTCACCGCGATCGACACGGGATTGGTCCCCGTCGCGACCGAGGTGGTGGCGTTCGTGGCCCCGTCGATCACGGTCACGCTGTTCCCGCAGGCGACGTACACCTTGTCGGTCACCATGTCCACGGCGAGCGGTCCCGGGCCGGATCCCACGGCGACGGTGGCGGTGGCATTCGTGGCCCCATCGATCACCGTCACGCCGTTGCCGTGGCTGACGTAGATGATGTTCGTTGCGGTGTTAACCGCGATCGCGAAGGGATTGGGTCCCGTGGCGACGCTGGCGATCACCGTTTGCGCACGGCCCGGCAGGACGGCGATTGCCGCGGATATAAGACAGCCGTACCGCAGCAAGGAAGCCTGCGGGGCCCTCCCGAGAAAGGAACGGCGCTGAATTCGCAGCGATGAAGGTGTCGTCAAGATTGTGGGGTCGGCGCGAACCCGGCCTCGCATCCGTCGTGCCATGTGCCGCGATTCCAGGCTAACACTCTCCGGCGAAGTGGGTAGCGGGCGTCTTCGGCATTCAGGCTCCCCGACTTCGCCGCCGAAATGGTTGCAGGCACCCCTTTCAACATGGCCGTGCCATCCGGGATCGGACATGGCGAACCAACGCGGTGCATCGGGGGTCGCCAGGCGTGGACGGAAATGAGGCGTCCCCTTATGATCCAGGTCTCATCCAACCTGAATCGGCTTTCCCCCGGGGAGATTCATGGCAGCACGGAGCGGATGGCATTCGCCAATTCCAGGGCATCGAATGGCTTGTGCACGAAGCACCTGACGCCAGCCGGCAGAAGGTTTCGATTCGCGTCGATCTTGAAGTTGCCGGAAATCAGGATGATCGGAATGTCCTTTCGAAGCGATAGCAGTTCGCCCGCGAGTTGCAGGCCCGTCATCTCGGGCATCGCGATGTCGCTGATCACGGCGGAAAAGCGGCCGGGATCAGCCCTGAACGCTGCGAGCGCCTCCCTGGGCAACATATAGCCGGAAGGCATGAACCCCAGGCGTCTCAAAATCCTTGTGCCGAGGATGCGGACGGAGTCCTCGTCGTCGACCAGCAGGATGGCGCGGCTGTTGCCAAACGGAGCCAGCTCAATCAATTCGGGCGTGCTCATCTCCCGGGCGACGCCCCCGGGCGGGTTGGCGGCCCTTGGAAAATATAGACTGAAGGTTGCGCCCGCGCCTTCCTTGCTCTCGACGATGATGGCCCCCTTGTGGCCTTTCATCACCGTGTGAACCATCGCCAGGCCGAGGCCCGTGCCCTTCCCAAAGTCCTTTGTGGTATAGAAAGGCTCAAAGATGCGCTGGATCACCTCCGGCGGCATCCCGCAGCCGTCATCGCTGACAACCAGGCGAATGGAATGCGCCGGCGTGATTTCGGGATGCCGTTCGATCAGCGCGACGCTTGGCTCAAGGCATTGCAGGGTTATCGAGACCACGCCTCCCGATTCGCCCACGGCCTGGGAGCTGTTCGTGCCGAGGTTCATGATCATCTGGTGAATCTGCCCGGGATCGAACTCCACCTCGGGACAGTCCGGATCGATGCTCACGCGGATGTGAACCCGGCTCGGCAAGCCTGCGCGAAGAAGCTTGACCGCCTCCATGACGGTGGGTCCCAGGCGCCCCAGGCTCTTCCGGTCCTGCCTCGGGCTGCTGAAGGACAGGATCCGGGAAACCAGGTCGCGGGCGCGCCGCGCGGCCTGTTCAGCCGACGCCACCGACTCGAAGGCGGGATGGTCCCCGCTCATCTCTATTCCCGCGAGCTGCAGGTTTCCGAGTATGCCGGTCAGGATGTTGTTGAAGTCATGCGCGATTCCCCCGGCCAGTGTGCCCAGCGCCTCCATCTTTTGCATCTGGCGCATCTGCTCCTCGAGGCTCCGCTGCTTCTGCTCCGACTGGCGTTGCTCGGTGATGTCCCGAAACGCGGTCATCCTCAGCGTTCGGTCGCCCGCCCGGACCGTCCTGGCCCTCGCCTCGACCGGAAACGTCGTTCCATCCTTGCGCAGCAATTCGAATTCGCAGGCTTCCTCGCTGTGGACCCGCATGCTCTCGACAACCGCATCGCGGTCCTTCGGGCTCACAAAGTCGATCGCCGGGCGCCCGAGGATCTCGTCCCGGCCATAGCCCAGCATATGGAGAATCTGGTCGTTGACATCGACCCACCGCTCGTTCTCGACGATCACGATCCCCTCGAACGTGGCGGACGCCAGCGTTCGGAACCGGTCCTCGCTCTCGCCCAGGGCCTGCTCGGTCTTTTTCTTGCTCTGGGAGATGTCCTCGAGAATGCCGTCGTAGTACAATATTCGGCCATCGGCGTCCCGGATCGCGGTGGCGCTTTCCCTGACGAATATCTTTGTCCCGTCGGGCCTCGTCCACCAGGTCTCCCAGCCGATCACGAAGCCGTCCCGCTCCATGCGCTTTCGGAAATCCTCGCGGGGGTATTCCCTCTGGTTGGCCTTGTCCTCGAAGCTGAGCAAGGCCAGTTCCTCGAATGACGTGTATCCCATGATCCTGATCATGGCCGGATTGGCCACGAGAAAGCGGGCGTCTGTCGAAGTCCGATAGATCCCCACGCAGGCGTTCTCCACCAGTCCCCGGAAACGGGCCTCGCTTTCCCGCAGCAGTTGTGACCCATCGGTTTCGGCAACCGCAGATGGTGGGTCCGGTTCCTTTCCGAGGACTTTCTTGAGCTTGGAGAGAATGTGACGGTGAGACTCGATCATGTGCGCCCGGATGGACCCATCCCCTGACACGAATTTCAGGCGAGCCCAAATGGTTGGGCGGTCCGGACGCCAGCGCGAACACTTCCTGCCAAGCATCGATCGCGCCCAATTCCGCGGTAACAATACGATTTACACGTGTGCCGAAAAAAACGATGGTGTTGAATCATCGCCCATCTGTCTTTACATAAGTCCCCGTAGCTCAACTGGATAGAGCAGCGGTTTCCTAAACCGCTTGTCCCGGTTCAAGTCCGGGCG
>PLKS01000182.1 GCA_003140665.1 Opitutaceae bacterium | reverse complement strand
TTGGAATGCCACGCTGTCGCCAGGGGTCCAGTCTCCGCCTCTCCATCTCCGACAACGCAGGCGACGACGAGATCAGGATTGTCGAACACCGCCCCGAACGAGTGGCTTACCGAATAGCCAAGCTCGCCTCCCTCATGGATCGAACCCGGGCATTCGGGTGATGCATGGCTGGGAATCCCCCCGGGAAACGAGAACTGGAGAAAGAGCTTCCTCAGGCCGGCCTCGTCCTGGCTGATATCGGGATAGATCTCGCTATAGGTGCCCTCGAGGTAGGTGTTGCCGACGACGGCTGGGCCGCCATGGCCGGGTCCCGCGACGTAGATCATGTCGAGGTCATATTTTTTTATGACCCGGTTCAGGTGAACGTAGATGAAATTCTGGCCAGGCGTAGTACCCCAGTGCCCCAGCAGCATGTGCTTCACGTCCCCGAGTTCGAGGGCTCGTTTCAAAAGGGGATTGTCGTAAAGATAGATCTGGCCGACCGCCAAGTAGTTGGCGGCGCGCCAGTACGCGTCCATCTTGTGGAGCAGTTCGGGTGTGAGTGTTTCGTCTTTCATTTTCTAGGTTCTTTGGCCTTTAGGAATCGTGAGGTGGAGATCGCAATCATGAGCTCCTCGTCGGTGCGAATGACCCGAATCTTCGTCCGTCCGCCGCGCGGCGAGATCAGCTGTGCATTGTTTGAATTTTGTCTTCGGCTCAGTTTGATTCCGAGAAAGCCGAGCCCGGCGCAGATCCGCTCCCTTACGAGCGGCGCATTCTCACCGATGCCTCCCGAGAAGACCAGGGTGTCCAAGCCGCCGAGCGCGGCGGCGAAGGAACCGATCCATTTCTTAGCCTGATAGCAAAACAGCGCCACCGCCTCGGCCGCGCGGGGGTCAACTGCTTCCCGTGCCAGCAGGTCCCTCAGGTCGGGACTTGTCGCCGAAATCCCAAGTAGCCCGGATTCGTGGTTCACCATGCGTTGAAATTGCGAAGCCGTCATTCGCTCGGTGCGCGCAAGATAATATACAAGGCCGGGATCAATGTCACCCGAGCGGGTGCTCATCACCAAACCCGCCGTAGGCGTAAATCCCATGCTGGTGTCGATGCTTTTGCCACCGCGCACGGCGGCTAAGCTGGCTCCATTACCGAGATGCGCAAGTATCACACGGCCCTTCGTGGCCGGGGGGTCAATCTTCCCGAGTTGCCGCATCAGATAGGCGAAGGACAGCCCGTGAAAACCATAACGCTCGACGCCCTTTGAGGCATAACGCCGGGGGATCGGCAGCAATTTCGCGACCCGAGGCATTGTGCGGTGAAAGGCGGTATCAAAGCACGCAATCTGGAGGAGCCTTGGGTGCCTCCGTCGGATCGCTTCGATCAGCTCTATCTCGCGCGGAAGGTGATCAGGGTCAAAGGGCGTGATCCGGCGAAGCTCTGCAAGCAACCTAGGAGTGACTCGCGACGGCTCGGAATGCTTCATGCCATGAACAATTCTATGTCCCACCGCTTTGACCGACGTAAAAACAGGCAGCGCCTCTAACCATTCCAGCAGAAACTCGATCGCTGCGATCCGGTCGCTCGCGGCTCGTGGGCACGGGATGTGGGTGCCTTCCGCCAAGCTGCTAACGCTCAGGTTTGTCCCGGACAAACCGATTCGATCGATCTTCCCTCCTAGCAGTCGCCGCGGAGTTTGGCCGGCCTCATAAACAGCGAAGCGGATGCTCGATGAGCCGCCATTGATCGCGAGCACGCTTGGTGATGCAGATCTCATGAGCCAACGTTTGCGCAAAAGTGCCGTTTCGTTTGCTGCTTGATGGGACGCGCCTTCACAATTCCAGAATAGATAGCAATTGGCGAAGCGACAATGGGGTGTTCACGTCAACGTTACAGAAACAACCCCGAGATTCATCAGTCGGACGTGCGTGAAAAAGAACTTTATTTGCAAGCCCTGCGCATTCTGTCGCAGCGGCATTTTCGCTGGGAATGCGCGGAAGTTATTGCGAAATCAAATCTCACTAGGGTTTTCACCCCATATTGCGCAAATGGCTTCCCGACATATACTCGTAGACTCAAGGTCCCAGTCAAATGTACACCTTTCTCACGACTCCGTAATGCCGCATGAAGAGGGAAAGCTGCCTTTCAAAATGCCAAGCATACGCTCGGCGATGAACGCGATGAGTGGGGCCCCGAACGATGAAACGGCTCCGGCTAGACAGGGCTAATAATGGGACTCAATGACGACCGTTGATGATGAATTGAGGATGATCCACCTCAGCGGCGCCGTTGGGCTTTCGCGCGCGCCGAAGCCGGCTCAGGCCGTTCGGGCGCTGCGTTTCGCAGGCTTGAAACGCCATCGGCGCCGCCCCGAGAGAATGCCTGAAAGAGGTGCCGCGCGAGGGAGCGAAGTGCCATGAAAATTAGTCCGCTTGCTGGAAAGCCCGCCCAGCCCGGAATGCTGGTCGATGTCCCGCGGCTGATCACCGCCTACTATTCCGAGGTGCCCGATCCCGCCGTTCCCGCACAGCGCGTTTCGTTTGGCACCTCCGGTCACCGCGGCTCCTCCTTCAAGCAGGCATTCAACGAATGGCACATCCTTGCGATCACCCAGGCGATCTGCCTGTACCGTATCGCACAGAGAATCTCCGGGCCGCTTTTCCTCGGCTTTGATACGCATGCACTCTCGGCACCCGCATTCGCCACCGCGGTGGAAGTGCTGGCGGCCAATGGGGTCGAGGTGATGATCGCGGAGGGAGACGAATATACGCCGACCCCCGTCATTTCCCATGCGATCCTGGCCTACAATCGCGATCGAAGCCAGGGACTTGCTGACGGGATCGTCATCACGCCGTCGCACAATCCGCCACATGACGGGGGCTTCAAATACAACCCGCCGAATGGCGGCCCGGCCGCAGCGGCCGTGACCGGCTGGATCGAGGCGAAGGCGAACTCGCTGCTCGAAGCCCGGCTTGAGGGCGTGAAGCGAATTCCGTACGCGCAGGCGTTGCGGTCGTCCACGACCCACCGGCATGATTACCTCAACGCCTACATAAACGACCTCGGCAACGTGATCGACATGGACGTCGTTCGCGGAGCAAAGATCAGCCTGGGAATCGATCCACTTGGGGGCGCCGGAGTACATTACTGGGCGCGGATCGCCGAAAGACATGGCTTGAACCTCACCGTGATAAGCGATGAGGTTGATCCCACTTTTCGCTTCATGACCGTCGATTGGGACGGGCAGATCCGCATGGACCCGTCCTCGCCATACGCCATGGCTCGGCTGATCGGAATGAAGGACCGGTTCGACCTGTCGTTTGCGTGCGATACCGACCACGACAGGCACGGAATCGTCACCAGGAGCGCCGGGCTGATGCCGCCCAACCACTACCTTGCGGTCGCCATATTCCAGCTGTTCCAGGATCGACCAAAGTGGAGCAAGGCAGCGGCGGTCGGAAAGACCGTGGTGAGTAGCTCGATGATCGACCGCGTCGCGGCGAAGCTAGGCCGGAAACTCCATGAGGTGCCCGTCGGCTTCAAATGGTTCGTGGACGGGCTGCTCGACAGCTCGCTGGGTTTTGGCGGCGAGGAAAGCGCCGGGGCGGCCTTCAGTCGCCTGGATGGCAGCGTCTGGACGACCGACAAGGATGGATTCATTCCGTGCTTGCTTGCAGCGGAGATCACGGCCCGGACCGGGCGCGATCCAGGAGAGATCTACGGCGCGCTCACCCATGAATTTGGGGAGCCGTTCTATGATCGCGTGGAGGCACCCGCCACCCCGGCGGAGAAGACCGCCCTGGCAAAGCTTTCCCCAGAGCAGGTCAAGCTCACCGAGCTGGCGGGAGAGAAGATCCAGTCCATTCTTACCCGCGCCCCGGGGAACAATGCGGCCATCGGAGGGTTAAAGGCGGTGACGGAAAGCGGCTGGTTTGCCGCGCGGCCGTCAGGCACCGAGGATATCTATAAGATCTATGCCGAGAGCTTCCGCGGTGATTCCCATTTGCGCGCGATCCTGCAAGAGGCCCAGTCGATCGTCAGCGCGACGCTGGTTGCGTCGGCTCCCGGAGTGGCCGCGCCCCAGTCAGATCCGGGCCGGGAAAAGGAAGACGAAGCGGTGGATGCGTGGCGCAACGAAGGCGATCCGAACTGAGCTTTCTGGCTGCCAGGATCTAAGTTCATGAGCGAATCCAC
>PLKS01000130.1 GCA_003140665.1 Opitutaceae bacterium | reverse complement strand
GCTCAGCTCCTGAGTTCATGTAACTGGAACGGTCATGACACCGTCCAGAGGAGCTGGTGATATTGCCTGCGAACGCATCGCTGCGCTGAGGGGATGGCGGCACCAGCTGCCGCCGTCCTTTCCCCGGTCGCCCGGGATTATCTCAGCCGTGCTTTCGAAGGGTTTTTCAGGCCTTCGCGCTGCGGCTGTTCTATCAAGGAACGACGACACGTTGCGGCGCCGTTACGATTTGGTGAAGCTTTTCTTATCCACAATCCTCTCACATTCCGATGCTGTGAATAACCTGCGAGCAACGTAACTCACCGGTTATTCACATTCCCAATGCAGCCCCGCGAGCTACCCGTCTACGAGCTTGAGTCCGCACTCGTGGCGTCGCTGCGAGGCAAGGGCCGGGTGATCGTGCGGGCGCCGACGGGCTCGGGGAAGTCAACGCAGATCCCGCAGATCCTCCTTCGCCACGGGTTTCTCGACGGCGGCCAGGTTGTCGTGCTCCAGCCCCGCCGGCTCGCCGCCCGGATGCTCGCCCGCCGCGTCGCCGAGGAGGTGGGAACGGAGCTGGGCGATGTCGTGGGATACCAGATCCGGCTGGAGTCACGCGTGAGCGAGCGGACCAGGATCCGCTTTGTGACGGAGGGGATCCTCCTCAGGCAGATGACCTTTGACCCGACGCTTCTCGGGGTGAGCGCCGTCATCTTTGACGAATTCCACGAGCGGCACCTGTACGGGGACATCTCGCTCGCGAAGGCGCTCGGGATCCAGCGCGCCGGAAGGCCCGACCTGAAGATCGCCGTCATGTCCGCCACCCTGGAGGCGGGCGTGCTCGAGGACTACCTCAAGCCGTGCGACGTCCTAGAGTCGAAGGGCCGGACCTTCCCGGTTGAAATCGAGTACCTCGCCAGGCCCGTGAATTTCGATTCCGATCCGGTATGGGAGGTTGCCGCGCGGGAATGCGAGCGCGCGGCCGCCGCCACCGGGGGCGACCTGCTCGTCTTCATGCCCGGGGCGTTCGAGATCGGGCGCACGATCCAGGCGATCCAGGGGATGCGGAGCCTGAGGGATTTCGCCGTGCTCCCCCTGCACGGCGAGCTCCCGCCCGCGGCGCAGGACCGCGCCGTGTCGCGCGCCGACGGCCGCAAGATCATCGTCTCCACGAACGTCGCCGAGACCTCCCTCACGATCGACGGCGTCACCGCGGTCATCGACAGCGGCCTCGCCCGGATCGCGCGCTTTGATCCCGTCCGCGGGATCAACACGCTCCTGGTCGAGAAGATCTCCGCCGCGAGCGCCGACCAGCGGGCGGGGCGCGCGGGCCGCACGGCGCCCGGGGTGTGTGTCAGGCTCTGGACCGCCCACGAGCATGGCCAGCGCCCCGCGCAGGAACTGCCGGAGGTGAAGCGCCTGGACCTTTCCGAGGTGGTCCTGACCCTCAAGGCGTCGGGAATCGTCGACCTGGCCGGGTTCGCGTGGTTTGAGCGGCCCGATGCGCGGGGCCTCGGGCGGGCGGAGACGCTGCTGGCTGATCTGGGCGCCCTGGACGGGCCGGCGGGGGCCATCACCGCGACCGGCCGGCTCATGCTGCGCTTCCCCGTCCATCCCCGCTACGCCCGGATGTTCCTCACGGCCCAGGAGCGGGGCTGCGTGCGCTCGGTGGCGATGATCGCCGCGCTCACTCAAGGCAGGAACTTCCTGCTGCGGGGCATGACGCGGCGGGTGGAGGAGGCGCGGGAGGAGATCCTCGGGGAGGAGCACGAGAGCGACTTCTTCCTGCTCATGCGCGCGTGGCGCTTCGCGGACCGCAACGGCTACTCGGTCGACGCGTGCGCCCGCCTGGGCATCCACGCCCAGTCGGCCAGGCAGGTGGGGCCGCTCTTCGAGCAGTTCGTCGCGATCGCGAACGCGGAGGGGCTCGATGCGTCGGAGCGGCGCGTCGACGGCGGCGAAGTCAGGAAGTGCGTCCTCGCCGGATTTCCGGACCATCTCGCGCACAGGCTCGACGCGGGGACGCTGCGGTGCGACCTGGTCCACGGGCGCCGCGGGCTGCTCGCTCGTGAGAGCGCGATCGGCAAGGCGCCGCTCCTTGTCGCCGCGGAGATCACGGAGGTGGGCGGCCGCGGAGGCGAGGTGAGCGTCCTGTTGAGCCTGGCCACCGCGGTCGAGGAGGCCTGGCTCGGGGAGCTCTTCCCGGGGGAACTCAAGGATGAGCGCGAGGTGACCTACGATCCCGCCGCCAAGCGGGTGGTCGCCAGGCGTGAAAAGCGGTTCCGGGACCTCGTTCTCGAGTCGAAATCCCAGTCGGACGGCGTTCCCCAGAACGAAGCCGCCGCGCTCCTCGCCAGGGAGGTGGTCGCGGGCAGGATCTCAATCGACGCATGGGACGAATCCGTCGAGCAGTGGATCACCCGCGTCAACCGCCTCGCGGAGTGGTTTCCCGAGCTCGAGGTCAATCCGATCGCCCCGTCGGACCGGCTGACGCTCATCGAGCAGGTCTGCTACGGCGAGACCTCGGCGCGCGGCGTCAAGGGCAGGGAGGTCATGCCCGTCCTCCGGGACTGGCTGACCGCGGAGCAGCTCGCCGCGATGGACGAGAGCGTGCCGGAGCGCCTGACCATGGCGAACGGCCGCCGGTCGCGCCTCACTTATCCCCGGGAGGGCCCGCCCGTGCTGAGCGCGCGGATCCAGGAACTGTACGGCATCGAGGGCCGTTTCTCGCTCGGCCGGGGCAGGGTGCCTGTCAAGATCGAGGTGCTGGCCCCGAACCAGCGGCCCATCCAGATCACGGATGACCTGACGAGCTTCTGGCGCTCGGTCTACCCGAAGATCAGGCCGGAGCTGTCGCGCAAGTACCCGCGCCACGAATGGCGCTGATCAGGGCAGCGTGACGGCGCTCGTGAGGATGAGGTTCCGGGACGAGGATCCCACCGCGATCGTGTACGCGCCGGGCTCGACGGCCCACTCGCCCCTCGCCTCGTCGAAATACTCGAACGCCCTGCGGTCGAGCGCGACCGTGACGCTCACCGTCTGGTCGGTGGCGAGGTTCGGAATCCTGTAGAATCCCTTCAGCTCGCGGACCGGCCGCGTCACCTTCGACGGGGCCGGGGGGCTCACGTAGACCTCCGCGACCTCGTCGCCCGTGCGCGTGCCGTTGTTCGAGACCTCGAACGTCACCGCAAGATGCCCGTCGGGCGCCGGCTCGAGGTGGAGCTTGTCGTAGTGGAAGGTCGTGAAGCTGAGCCCGAAGCCGAAGGGAAAGAGCGGGGCGACCCCCTTCTCATCGAACCAGCGGTACCCCACGAAGATGCCCTCGGCGTAGTCGACCTTCCCGTGGGCGCCGGGATAGTTTCCGAACGACGCCGAATCCTCCCGCCGCTTCCCGATGGAGATCGGCAGTTTGCCGCCCGGGTTCACGTTGCCCAGGATCACCTCCGCGACCGCCCGCCCGCCCTCCTGGCCCGGATACCACGCCTGGAGAAGCGCGGGGACCTGCCCGATCCAGTCGGCGGTCGCCAGGGCGCCGCCTGAGTTAAGGACGACGATGGTCCTTGGGTTGAGGGCGGCGGCCCTGCGGATGAGCTCGGGCTGGTCGTTGGGAAGCTCGAAGGTCCGGTCCGCGCCCTCGCCCTCGAGCATGAGGTTGAAGCCCGCGCAGACGACGACCGCGTCCGCGGACCGCACGCGCTTCGCCTCGTCGTCCGTCAGCAGCGCCGGGGCCGGCCCCCATGCGAAGTGGATCTCGGGCGATCCCGGCAGGTCGTGCCGGGCCTCGACCTGCAACGGGTAGGTCTTCCCGGCCTCGAGGTCCGCCATGGCGAAGAGCGTCTCGCCGGTGTTTCCCCAGCTCCCGATGATCTGCTTCCCGTCGAGCCTGACGTTGATGTTGCCCTGGTTCTCCACGAGGAAGATGAACTTTCCCGACGAGGGCGCCTGGATGGAGCCCGTCCACCGCGCCCGGTAGCCGTCGAGCTCGACGCCGGTCGCGGGCGCCTCCGTCCAGTTGTGGTCGATCCTGCTGTCCGTCTGCGTGGCGATCACCTTCGCGTCGCGCCGGTCGTGCGTGAGGAATTCCAGCTTGAGGGGTCCCGCGTAGGCCGCGGTCGCCACGAGCTTCCTGAGGAGCTCGATCCCCGGCCCCGGGATCAGGTCGACCTTGATCCTGGGGCCCGCCACCTGGCGCAGCCCGTCGACGACGCTCACGAAGTGGAAGGGCGCGACATGGGCGCTTCCGCCTCCGGCCGGGAACCCGGCCGCGTTCGGGCCGAGCACCACGATCGTCTTCAGGCGCTTTGGGTTGAGGGGAAGGGCGTTGTGCTCGTTCTTGAGGAGCACGATCGCCTCGCGCGCGATCCTGAGGGCCACGGCCGCGCTGCGGGGATCGTCCTTCGGCGTCGACTCGATCGCCTGCGGCCGGTCGAGGAAGCCGTTCGCGATCTCAAGCCTCAGGATCCGGCGCACCTTGTCGTCGATGGTCGCCATCGTGACCTTCCCGGAATCCAGGAGCGGCCTCAGGCTCGCCGGGTTCATGTACTTGCCGGAAGGCATCTCGAGGTCCAGACCGCCGTTCGCGACCCCGAGGGTGTCATGGGCCGCGCCCCAGTCCGACATGAGGACGCCCCTGAACGCCCAGTCGCCCTTCAGCACCTTGTTGTTGAGCCAGTCGTTGGCGCTGCAGTACGTGCCGTTGAGGCGGTTGTAGGCGCACATGACGGCCCAGGCGTGCCCCTGCTCCACGGCCGCGCGGAAGGCGGGAAGGTAGATCTCGCGAAGGGCCCGCTCGCTCACCTTCGCGTCGATGGTGCCGCGCTCGGTCTCCTGGTTGTTGGCGGCGAAGTGCTTGACCGTCGCGACGACGCCCTGGCTCTGGATGCCGGTCACGATCTGGCTGGCGAACACGCCCGCGAGGTACGGGTCCTCCGACAGGTACTCGAAGTTCCTTCCGTTCTGGGGTACGCGGTTGATGTTGACCGCGGGCCCGAGCATGATGCCGACGCCGCGCGCCCGGGCGTCGCTCCCCACCGAGGCGCCGTAGTCCTTCGCGAGGCCCGCGTCCCACGAGGCCGCGAGCCCTATCGTCGCCGGGTAGGCCGTCGACGG
>PLKS01000276.1:152-10144 GCA_003140665.1 Opitutaceae bacterium | reverse complement strand
GGCTGATGAACGGCACCAGCTATGTGTCGACTGTCTCGCTTGGAATCGTGGGCACCCAGTGGCAGATCGCGGACACGGCGGATTTCTACGGCGAGGGCCAGCCGGACATCGTGTTCCAGAACACGTCGACCGGGGACATCTATGTCTGGCTGATGAGCGGCACCACCTTCGAGTCCTCCGTTTACCTGGGCAACCCCGGCACGCAATGGCAGCTTTCGGCGACCGAGGATTTCGCCGGCGTGGGCCAGCCGGATCTTGTATTCTCGAACACTTCGACCGGGGACCGCTACCTCTGGCTGATGAACGGCACCGCCTTCGAGTCGTCCGTCTACATCGGGAACGTGACGACGCAGTGGCAGATCAGGAACTAATATGGGGAGATCCCCGTCAAGCCGCTTTTAAGGTGGTTTGAACATTGGGGAGTACATTGGGAAAGGGTTGAAGCGGCTCCTTCGCGAACGGCGTGGGTCATGCGACCGTGCCTTATAATCTCGACCGTTACGATGTGACTCGGGGCCTAGGCGAGGCCAATCTGCTGCGCCCGAAGAGCTGGGTCCACGAAGACGTACTCTTCGATGAGTTCGTCTCCCTCCCACCGGGCGGTCGTGCTGAAGATGAGGTCGAACGCCTTTCCCGTCGGGGCGATCACCTTGCCATTGGGCAGAGTCATCTTCCCATTGAATGTCCCGGTGGCGCGGGTGATTACGGTGATCCAATCGCCGCTTCCGAACTGGGTTGGGTATGGGTCGTTGTGGACGTGTATGTCGGGGAACACGCCAATCATCTGCTGAATCATCGCGGCGTGNNCTGCGACGTCGCGAGAGTTGAAGGCGTCGTCGCCCTTCTTCATGAGCTCGAGTAGATGTGTTGTCCGGTCGGTGACAGTTGAATTCATATATTTTTCCCTATTTTTGTACCTATTCCCGCAAGGGTGATGGCAAAAACGGTCTGCCGTTCATTTACTTCCCTAACATTACGGCATGACCCCATCCCTCGCTACGGGGTATAACCCGCACAAAGACAATCAGTCATCGCGGCCGGCCCGCCAAATTTCCCCGAATTTGCCCCGAAATGGCAGCGCTAAGTTGAGAATAATTCGCGTCGGAGTCCTGCGAGCACCTAGCCTAATTCTGTGTCGTGTCTCGGCGCTCACCTCGTCATTTCCTGGGATAGCGGCGCCGATCATTGCTCCGAGGCTGTTTATGGCTTTGTCAGTCCCATTTGCTTTGCGAGGTAAGCGTCGAGCATCCTCGTAGGAAGAAGCCTGGGCAAAGTCCAGTTCTTGAAACGCTGCGGAACGACTGCGTAGCGTGCTTTCGGTTTCGCCTTACTGAGTGCCACACAGACCGCTTCGCCTAGACGCTCAGGGGATAGGCCGTTAGTTCGTGCCTCGGTGACGATGTACTTCTGGAAGCTCTGCACTGCCGCCCAATACTCGGTCGGCTTGAATTCGCTCAGATCCTCTTTTTCGCCCTTGTCGTACATCGCCGTATTCACAGTGCCCGGTTCAATGATCACGACGTCGATGCCAAATAACATCAGTTCTTGCCGCAGTGCGTCCGACATTCCTTCAAGACCCGCTTTGGAGGAGCTATAAGCACCGATAAGTGGGATAGCCACTTTGGCTCCGGTAGAGCTGATGATCACGATGCGCCCGGCAGGCCCCTGCCTCTTCTTATCCGTTCCCAAAAGAGGAGCGAAGGCTTGGATTACGACGAGCGGAGAGATCATGTTGACCTCCAACTGCCGCCTGTACTCGCTGGGCCTCAGATAAAGCAGTGGCCCACTCACGACGACCCCCGCGTTGTTTACTAGGCCAACCAGATTCCTGTCGCCCATCATGGAGCCGACCTTCTGGGCAGCTTGATGAACAGCGTCGGCGTCCGTGATGTCCATCAAGAGAGGCACGAAGCCGTTACCGAGTTCTCTTTTCAACCGATCGGCGTCAGCCTGCTTGCGTACCGAACCGAACACGCGGAATCCCTTTGAAAGAAGCACCTTCGTGGTGCCCCTACCAATCCCGGTGGATACCCCGGTTACAACGACATCGTTGCCGTTCGCGCCAGCATTTCCCTTGGAATGATCGCCGTTCATGTCGGTGGTGGAATTCATATTTTGAACCTTATAGTTCTTGTTTGATACCGACAGCGGACGGCAAAAGTGTCGTGGGACTAGCTCCCCAACCAATAGTACGGCGTGACCAGGTCCCTCTCTATGGGGTGTAACCCACGCCTACATGCGAATTATCCCCCGGACTGGCAGATGCTTGGATTCGCGTGTCCGAATCACCTTATTTGCCCACCACGTTCCGACTACCCGGCTCGCCAAGCCACATAGTCAGCGCCTTGCACAGATCAGTCAGATCACCGACCCCGGCTTCGCCCTCCCCCGGGACAACCCGGATTCCCGCTCGTCGCGGCGGCATGCAAAGGAAGGACGCCGGGTCCTTTGGGATTCCATGCGGCTTGAATCCTGCTTTGACTGCAATCCAACGGTTCCCCGGCAAGAATCCCTTCCCGCAAGAATATCACCGTACATCATCCCGTCGAACCAGGTTTCGGGACCCCGGCAAGGGCCATGACGGGACGCATGCCTAGATTCTTAGGAAGATCTCCGCGCTCCCATGGGCGAAATGCGGGCCATTCGGGGATCCGTGCCGGGCTCGCGGCCTGCCTTTTTCTTGCCGCCCGGGTTCTTGCCCAGACGGCTCCGGACGCCCCGGCGCCGACGCCCGTCGAAGGCCCCATCGTGACGCTGCCCAGGATGACGGTCGTGGGCGAGTCGCTGAAGGACTATCCCCTCTTCCCGAGAGCCGAGATCACGCCCCCCAATTTTTCCGAGAAGAGCGCCCCCATCGACCTGTTCTTTCCAGGGGAGGCCTACACGGAAGGCATCGGCGAAGGCACCGCGGTCGTCGGCGTCTCGCTCGATGCCAAGGGCAACGCCACCGACTACCTGCTGATAAAGTACACGAAGAGGTATTTTGGCGACGCGCTGATGAGGGAGGCCCACCGCCAGGAGTTTGCGCCCAGGACGGTCAAGGGGGTGGCCGTTCCCGGGCGTTTCATCTTCAGCTACCGGTTCGCGCCCACGATCGTGCTGGGAATGAATAACTTTGAGGCGATGGAGGAGCGCGTGATGGAGGTCGAGGGCGGCCCGCGGTTCCTCTACGAGCCCCACCTGGAGCGGGAGATCGACCATGGCGGCCTGGAGTTCACGCAGCCCACGGTGGCGTTCATCCCGGCGGGATACGAGGTGCCCAAGGGAAAGGCGGTGAAGGCGCTCGTGTCCTTCTACGTGGATGAAAAGGGGCACGCCCGGCTGCCGAGCGTGGAGTCGGCCCCTTCGCCGCTTCTCATCCCGAATGCGATCAAGGCGGTCGAGCATTGGGAGTTCAAGCCGCCGACGATGCACGGGAAGCCGGTGCTGGTCTTCACCCTGTGGACCGTGGGATTTGAGGCGTTTGTCCCGGAACCTGCCCCCGCGCCGGCGGGCCAGAAGCCGTGATTCCGGCGGCCGCCGCGGCGGCCCGGAAAATGCCGGCCAAGGCCGGTTCCCCCTCTCATTGCGCCTTGGGCGGCGCCTGCTCCGGAGGCGCGGGTGCCGCCCCGGTCGCGGGAACCTCCACGGGGTTTCCGACGAGCACCTTTCCAGGGGGCACCTGGTACGTCTGGAGTCCGTTCGTGGTCTCGCCAAAGTACGGCGTGGCGGCGTGGACCATGGTCCGGAGCATGCTGGAGAATTCCTGCCCTGAATGAAGGGGGACGGCGATGAAGGTCGCCCACACGCAGCGCGCGCCGTCCTTCTTCTTCCATACGTCTTCAAACCTGAAGGCCTCCACCACCACGAGGCAGTAGGTGCGCCTGACCACACCGTCCGAGAAGCCTTCGCTCGCGTAGCTTGCGCCCTGCGCGGCGAAGGAACTGCCGTCACCCATGGTGCCGGCGGAGTTCTGAGTCTGCAGGAGCATCGCGAGATTGATGGCCTCCTCCGGGGTTTCGCCGGCGCGGGAGTCCGGGTTCGCACCGGGCCCCGAGAGCAGCGCGGCCGCGCTCCGCGGATCGCGGACATTGCTCGAGAGCCCGTTGTCGCCCCACGTCACGTGGTCGATCCTAACCGTCGGGATGGCCCATGGTCGCACGCCGCAGTGCACTTTCAGGAGATAATCCACCCGCTTGGGCAGGAGTCCCGCCTCGGCCTGGTAGACGATGTTGAAGTAGCCCCGGTGCGCGAGTGCGACCGCCAGCTCGCGGTACACGGTCTCCAGCGGCGTGTCGCTGTCGAGGATTTCGCCGGGGACAAACCCGTAGAAGACCGGCTTGGACGGCACGGAAGCCTCCGGGGGCATGGGATTGACCTTGCCCGGATCGTTCACCGCCAGGAAAACCTCGGCGCGTGAATGCTCGGAATAGTTGGCGGCCGAGACCGAGACGGCGAGCGGCTCCTTGGACCAATCCTGGGATGCGCATCCCGCGACCCCAAGCGAGACCACCGCGAGGACGAAGGCTCCGCGGATCGCGGGGGATGTTCCCAAAGTTGAAATGGACCGGTCCATAACGGGATTTCACATTAGAAAGACGGGGCTCGGCCGTAAAGGATGTATGCGGACGCGTCGTCACGGTCGAAGGCCCTTCGGGATCATGGCTTACACTACGGGCATTGGGCGACGCCGGCTTCTGCCCGGCTCCCGAATGCGGAAGGAAATCCGCGGACCGCGAGGAATCAGCGCCGCTTTTCGCTCCGTCGTGCCTCGGCGCCCGTCGAGACAACCCATTTGTGGCCGTCATTCATCAACAGGGTGTCCGCCGCGGAGGGCCCCCACGTGCCGGCCGCGTAGTTCGGGAAGTTTCCTGGAACGGTCGAGCTCCAGGTCCCAAGCACCGGCATGAGCGCCGCCCAGGCGGCCTCCACCTGGTCGCTGCGCATGAACAGCGTCGCGTCATTGGTCATCACATCGTGCAGCAGGGTGGCGTAAGGCGGCGGCGACGGGACCTTGAACGTCTTGCGGTAGCTGAACTGCATATCCACGAGACGCAGGCGCATGAGGCCGCCTGGCTGCTTCGCATGGAATTGGAGGACGATGCCCTCGTCGGGCTGGATGCACATGATCAGGCGGGCCGGCTGCCAGTCGGGCATGGCCGCGGCCGGAAACAGTCGGTGCGGCGCCCGCCGGAAATGCACCACGATCTCGGTCAGCTGCCGCGGCATCCGCTTGCCGGCGCGAACGTAGAACGGCACGTCCTGCCAGCGCCAGTTGTCCACGAACATCTTGAGCGCGGCGAACGTCTCCACCTGGGAGTCCGCCGCCACGTCCTGCTCCTCGCGATATGCGGGGACGCCCTTTCCCTGGACGGTGCCCCTGTCGTACTGGCCGCGCTCGGCGAGGGCGCCCACGTCCTCCGGGGGGAACGTGCGGAGCGAGTGCAGCACATCGACCTTCTTGTTGCGGATCTCGTCCGCGCCAAAAAACACGGGCGGCTCCATCGCCACGAGGCAGAGCAGCTGCATGGCGTGGTTCTGCACCATGTCGCGCAGCTCGCCGGCCTTCTCGTAGTAGGCGCCGCGATGCCCGATGCCCAGCTCCTCGGCGACGGTGATCGTCACATACTCCACGTAGCGCCGGTTCCAGACGGGCTCGAACATCGGGTTCGCGAAGCGAAACGCCATGATGTTCTGCACGGTCTCCTTTCCCAGGTAGTGGTCTATGCGGAATATCTGCGGCTCGTGGAAGCTCTCGGTAAGCGTCGTGTTCAGCCTGCGCGCGGACTCGAGGTCCGAGCCGATGGGCTTTTCCACCACGATGCGCGCGCGCTGCCGCTCGCGCGCCAGGCCGACGGCGGCCAGGAACTTCGGGATGACGCCCACCAGGGACGGGGGTGTCGCCAGATGGAAGACCCACGTCGGCTTCGCGTTCCAGGCCCTGTCCAGCGCCTTGAGGCGCCTGGCCAGCATCCTGTAGGTCGCGATCGATCCGAAATCGGCCCGCTGGTAGCTGATGCGCCCGGCGAACGCCTTCCATTCCTTCGGCTTGACCGCGCCAAGGCCGGAAAACTGGCGGACGCCGTCCATCAGGCGCTTGCGGAGCGTCACGTCCGAGAAGGGCGCGCGATCGACCCCGATGATCGCAAACTGTTCCGGCAGGCTGCGATTCACGTGGAGATAGTAGAGGGACGGGACCAGCTTGCGCCAGGCGAGGTCGCCTCCGCCGCCGAAGATGACGAAGATCACGGGGCCGGGTGCGGTGGGCATGTTCACGGGTGTGTCGATTTTCGACGATGCGGTCGCCGGGGCCCGGGCCTTCATTCCGGCCCCCATTGCGTGTGGAATACGCCCTTGGCGTCGATGCGCTCGTAGGTGTGCGATCCGAAATAGTCGCGCTGGGCCTGCACCAGGTTGGCCGGCATCCACGCGCTGCGGTAGCCGTCGAGGTAGCCAAGCGTCGTCATGAGCGCGGGCGCCGCGATCCCCCAGGCCGCAGCCGCGCCCACGACGGTACGGAGGCTTTCCTGCCGCGCCATGACCGCCTTGCCGAGCCCGGGATCCAGCAGCAGGTTCGGCTGGTCGGGTTTCGCGCGATAGGCCGCGCGGATCGGCTCCAGGAGCTGGGCGCGGATGATGCAGCCGCCGCGCCAGATGCGGGCGATGGTTTCCAGGTCCAGGTCATACTTGTAATGCTCGGACGCCTTCGACAACAGCGCCATGCCCTGGGCGAAGGTGGCGATCGTCCCCGCATAGAGTGCGTCGCGCAGCTGGGCCTGGAACGCGCCGCGATCCCCCGAAAACTTCGGGATCGGCCGGGCAAAAAGCGGCGCGGCGGCCTCGCGCTCGCTCTTCAGGGCCGACAGGTTCCGCGTCGACAAGGACACGTCGATCGTGGGCAGCGGCACCTGGAGGTCCATCGCGTCCTGCGAGGTCCACATGCCGGTGCCGTTCTGCCTCGATTCATCGAGGATGACGTCGACCAGCCGCTTGCCCGTCTTCTCGTCCTTCTGCCGGAATATGCGCGCGGTGATCTCCACGAGGTAGGAGTTGAGCTCCCCGCGATTCCAGCCGTCGTAGACGTCCCCCATCTCGTCGTCGGTCATGCCCAGCCCCCGCTTCATCAGGTCGTAGGTCTCCGCGATCAGCTGCATCAGGGCGTACTCGATCCCGTTGTGGACCATCTTGACGTAATGGCCGCTCGAGCGCGGCCCAAGCCAGGCCACGCAGGGCGAATCGTCGGCCTTCGCCGCGATCGCCTCGAACAGGGGCTGCACCCGGGCGTAGGCCTCGCGCGGGCCGCCCGGCATTATGCTGGGACCGTGGCGGGCGCCGTACTCGCCGCCCGAGACGCCGACGCCGATGAAGTCGATTCCGCGCTCGGCGAGCGTCGTCGAGCGGAGGTCCGTGTCCTTGAAATGCGAATTCCCGCCGTCGATGATCAGGTCGCCGCGGTCCAGGAGGGGCAGCAGGTCGCGGATCACGGCGTCGACCGGAGCGCCCGCCGGCACAAGCATCATCACCGCGCGCGGCCTGCGGAGCAGCCCGGCAAACTCCGGCATCTTCTCCGCGCCTTGGACGGTACGATCGCCCGCCTCCTTCCGAAGCGCCGCGACCTGGGCGGAATCCCGGTCGTAGCCGGCCACGGAATGCCCGTGGTCAGCCAGGTTGAGGACGATGTTTCGGCCCATCACGCCCAAACCCACCATCCCTATCTTGCAGTCTTGTGTTTTCATAATGTGTTCTTTTTCCAGCCGCTCTTGGGTGACATTGGTTTCCCGGACCCGCCCCGGCCTTCGCCGGAGCCGCCACACGTTCGCAGCATCATCCCGTTTGCGCGACTTCCACGACGAAGTTTTCGCCCTCCCACCTCTCCGCGTCGATCCAGTTGAAGGTGAACTCGATCCGGCTGCCGTCGGCCCGGCGCCCGGCGGACAGGCTGGCGATATGGTATCCGAACCCGGTGTCGCGGGTCATGGTGTCGTGCACCGTTTTCCAGTTGTCGTCGCTCCAGCGCACGGATGCGGCGGCCCGCACCTCCACGCGCAGGGTCGTGCCGGGCTGCAGAATCCGGCATCGGTGGTTGAATCTCCAGAGCGTGAGGGACGAAGCGACCTTCCGGGTGAGATAGCGATCCGCCGATGCCGCGGGCAGGTCCCAGACGCGGCCGTCCTCGAGCGAGCGGCGCAGCTTGAGGTATTCGGCGTGCGCCCAGACCAGCGGCATGGCCGAGCCCGACGGCCGGCCGGGGAGCAGCTCCCTCCCCGGGATGGCCGGGCAGTCCCAGATCTGTTCGGAAAGAAGGCCGCTGTCGCTCGCCATCGCCTCCATCGCCCGCAGCAGCCGCGCGGCCTCGGGGACGCGGCCGGCCGCGAGCTCGAAGTGCGCCCGCTCCCCCACCAGCAGCGGCCATCCCCGTCCGATGCCCGTGCCGTCGAACGCCGCGCCGTCGGCGTGCTCGCCATAGCCGTCGCCGTTGTAGCGATACCAGCAAGGTCCTTGCGGCAGTTTCACGCGCAACAGCGCGTCAATGACTTTCACGGTGTTGCGGATCCGGGGGTCGTCCGGGGCGCGCAGCCCGAAGCGAACCAGAGCGAGCGAATCCGGACTGACGATGTGGGCGGCCGCGTCCAGATTCGTCCCCAACGGCCGGTTCTTGATGGGCACGAAGCCGTCGACTGGAGAGGCCGCATAGTCGGTTTCGGGCGGAGCAATGCGAACGTAGTAGCCTTCCACTCCGAGTTGCCGGGCCAGTTCGCTGCCCGTCGCGTAAGTCCAACGCTCCACGTTGTCGTTCCAGTTGTCGGCGGTCTCCCGCAGCATGGCCGCAATCGCCTTCTCGCCCACCAGGTCCGCCAGTTCAGCCGCCGCCAAGAGCCCCGAGATTTCGACCGCCAGGGTGAAGGGAGAAAACCCCGCGTCTTCTTCCCAGCGGTCCTGCTGCGTGACCGGGCCGTTGCGCACCAAAAATCCAGCCGCCTTTCGTACCAGATTCCACCAGCGCTTCAGCCCTCCCAGATCCTCCGGCGCCTCGCGTCGCAGCAGATCTACGAGCAGGATGGGGAAGGCCGCCTCATCCATTTGTAAACCATTCCAGTAGGGACGGCCGTCCAGCCACATGTTCTGCGCCCAGTGTCCGTCGNNGCGCGCCGCCCGGTGTCCGACTTGCCGCAAGCCAGCATCGCGGTGGAAGTTTCCACCAGATCACGGGGCCAGACCAGGTGATATCCGCCCAGGTCTTCGTCCCCCTTGTTGAAGCCCCAGGGAATCGAAAGGCTGGCAATCACACCGCCCAGAAAATCCTTCGACTCATGCACCCGCAGCATGGCCGCGCTGGCGCGATAAAGATCGTTCTCCCGTTCCGGTTGATCGAGCTTGAGCAGGCCATCCTGCCAGTTCCTCCAGTGCGAGACATAGTGCTTCCGGAGGTGCTCGTAGGGCTCGAGCAGACTCGCACGTACCTGTTGTCCGGCCTCGGACCAGATCTCCCCGAAACCGAGAGCCAGGACGAACTCTCCCCCACAAGCCTCGAGGTCAATCTCTCCGGTGAGCGCGATGTTCCCGTTCTCCGCCCGGGTGTAGTCCCAGGTCATCTGGTAATGCTGCGACAGATCCTGCCACCCGTCCGAGTATCCGACGAAGCCCACCGAGATCTTCTTCCAGGGCGCCGAACAGCCTAGTGCCAGCGCGCAATCGCTGCGCGCGGCAAACAGCATGGGCTCGCCCTTGTAGTCTCCCGTCCATCCCGTATTGTCATGTCCACAGTTGGCCAAGTGGGGAGAGGCCAAGNNTGAAAGCGAACCTTTTGCAGGACTACGTTGCGGTAGGGGTCGGTGAATATTTCTTTCTCAATCCGGTAGCGTCCGTCTAACTCCGTGTTGACCAGTTCGAAGGCAGGAACTCCCGGCTCGATGGGCACGTTCTCAAACCTGCAGTTACGCTTTTCCTCGGAGAAAAAGCCCTTGCCGTCGCTCACCATCAGCCCCAAGTCGCGGGTGCATGCCTGGTCGACG
>PLKS01000276.1:0-131 GCA_003140665.1 Opitutaceae bacterium | reverse complement strand
GCCGTGCCCACGCCGGTTTTCGCACTTGAAGTCCAGCGCGGCGGAATTCCCGGCCACCCCGGGGCATAGCGCTCGTAATCACTCACGATCTTCGGTCCTCATGCGAGACCAGTCTGACAGATTTAGGTGGG
>PLKS01000254.1 GCA_003140665.1 Opitutaceae bacterium | reverse complement strand
TAATCAAAGGTCGTCTTCATGCCGACCAGGTAGCCGACCAGGGAGCGGGCGCGGGCGGTTGGAACGATCTCCCACCCGGGTTTCGGCTCAAGCGGCCCCGTGAGCGTAAGCGCCAGGTCCGAGGGCTGCGCGCCGCTCCCGATGCGGCGGTTCTCAAACAGGAAACGGTAGGACGGCATGCCCGGCGACCCCGCGTAGAGCACATGGAGGAGATCATCCTCGTCCGGGGCCGTCGGCTTTCGGTCGCCGATGTTCGCCAGGTCGGGCCCGATCCGCCGCAGGCCCAGCTGGGGGTAGGGCTGGTAGATGTAGTCGCGGGCGACGCTCTGGCGCTCGCCCCACCCTCGCTCCTGGTCGGAGCCGAAGCCCGGCCGGCGGACCTGCTGGGTGTGGCACGCGGCGCAGCCCAGGTCCCGGTAGACCAGCTGGCCCTGCGCGGCCGTGCCCGCCATCCACTGGGGGAAGCTCGTCCCCTGGCTTTCGTCGAAATACGGCGCGAGCGAGCCGAGCTGCGCGTTCGAGCCGATGACGATCCCCGCCCAGGAGATCCCCAGCGCTGCGAACAGCCCAAGGAAGAAGACAAAGTTGCCCTTCACGGCGTCGGCGCCTCCATCGCCGAGGACGGGTTGAAGGTGGCGGCCTGGGAAACATTCAGGATCCTGCACGCCGTCCCGATGAAGTTCAGGGTGAACAGGAGGCTCCCGAGGAGCAGGACGCACTGCGCGGCCGTGGCCGCGAGCAGCCAGGGATGGGTGTGGTGGGCGATGTCGCCGAAGGGCACCTTGGGATCGGAGAGGTCCTGGCTCTGGATGATCGAGGCCATGACCAGCGAGGCCACGAGGAGGAGAATCCCCCCGAGGGAAAGCACCAGGTGGGCGCGGACAAGGCCGCCCGAGAGCCATGCCTTTCCGGTGATCCGGGGAAGCGCGTAGTAGATCCCGCCGAAGAGCATCGTCGTCGCGGCGCCATAGAGGGCCAGCTGCTTCTGCGCCTCGTCAAAGTACGTGAACTGCGTGTGGACGGCGACGCCGTGGAAGGAGGTCAGGGCGTCGACGAGCGCGCCGATGACGTAGGCCACGATCCCGAACGAGATGAACTTGAGCGCCACCCCTCCCCCCGAGAAGCAGCCGCGCAGGTTGAGGAGGACGACGAAGGTGTGGAAGAGCAGCAGCGCGCACGCGACCACGGCGACCGACGGGATCCACGCGGGCACCGGGCCGCCGAGCAGGTGCCGGCCCCCGGTCAGGCCGCCGACGAGGATGAGGCACCAGAAGCCGAGCGATGCGAACTCATAGGACGGCAGCAGCTTGCCGGTGACCTTGGGGACGACGTAATAGGCCACGGAAAGGCCGAGGGGCGCCAGCCAGAGGGTCCAGGCGCACTGCGCGTACCAGCCCGCCACGATGGCCTGCTCGACCCCCCTCACCGGGGCCGAGAAGAGCATCACGTGGGCGATCGACAGGATCCAGGGGAAGAGGAAGAGGGCCGCGGCCGCGTACCAGTGCGACGCGTACGCGACCTGCCGCAGGCGGCCGGACCATGCCAGCAGCCCGGAGACCGCGATGGCCGAGTACGAGAGGAAGAGGATCAGCTGGACATAGCCCGGAAGCCCGAGGAGCGGGAATCCGGTCGCGTCGCCCAGGGCGACCCCGACCAGGGCGCCCGTGACCGCCAGGTTCCAGAAGAGGGTGCCCGTCAGCACCCAGTTCTGCGCCCGCAGCGGCTCCCCCGAGAGCCGGCCCAGTATCCAGAGGGCGAGCGCCAGCCCGGCGTTGGCGAGCCAGCCGTAGACGAACGCGGTCTCCGCGAGCGCGCTCACCCGCCCGTAGGTCAGTATCGGGCAGTCGGCGAGGATCCGCGGGGAATGCAGCTGGAGGGTGGCGAGCAGCGCGAGCGCCCCGCTGGTGACGAGCCAGAGGAGCCCCGAGAGCAGCAGGAACAGCAGCGGGTGGCGCGACGATGAATCCGTGGAGGTCACCTCGGCCTTCATGTCACTTGGCCCCCCCGTGTTCCTGCACGATGAGCTCCATGGCCCGCTCGATGGGAAGCTGGACCACCCCGGCCTTCCGGTCGACCCACCCGTACTTGCCGGACTGCGTCGCCTCCCTCTGGCGCAGGTCCTCGAGGTAGGCCCTGCGGGTGGCGGGCGTCGCCCTCCAGGCCTGGTCCTTCGGCAGATTGTCGGGGGTCTGGTTCTGGGGCGCGGGCGCCCGGTGCGGCACGTACACGCGCACCGTCAGCGCCCAGTAGGCGGACATCAGGATGAACACGGCGGCGATCGCCACCAGCGAGACGGGCCTCGGGAGCGGTGCGGGCTCTTCAGTCATCGTGGTTCAGGCATTCGGCGATGCGGGGGTCGTGGATCGGTATCAGCTTGGTCGTCGGGAGGCTCCGCAGGTAGGCCGCCACGCAGAAGCCCCCAACCCCGATCACGGAGGTGATGGACCAGACAAGCCGGATCGAGAAGAAGGCCAGGGGATTGCCGTTCTGGTCCTTCAGCGCGGGCAGTATGTTGTACGCGATGTCGACGAAGATCACCAGGAGGATCAGGTACGCGATGCGCCGGATCGTCCGGTGGGTGACCTTGTAGCGGTAGGAGAGGAGAAGCAGGAACGGCAGGAGGAAGTTCCCGAACACGAGGAACAGGCTCACGTACCACCAGTCGCCGTACTCGCGGATGTTGTACCAGAAGGTCTCCTCGGGGACGTTCGCGTTCCAGATGAGGAAGTACTGGTCGTACGAGATGTACGCCCAGAAGACCGTGAACGTGAGCATCAGCTGGCCGATCGCCCAGAGGTGGTCCCTCTTGAGGATGCCCTTGAAGTCGCCGCGCTCGTAGAGCCACAGCATGATGATGACGCCGAGCGAGATCGCCCCCCGCGCGCAGTCGGAGAAATACCAGACCCCGTACATCGTCGAGAACCAGTGGTACTCGAGGCTCTTGAACCAGTAGATCGCGGCCGCCGTGAGCGTCAGGGCGACGGCGGGGATGCCATAGGCGGCCGTGAAGCGCATCCGGTGGGTCCATTTCACGTCCCCGTCCACGTCCTGGGTGAAGGACGCCTTCCGCAGCCGGTAGGAGAGCCCGATCCAGATCGCGAAGAAGCCGATGGACATCGCCGTGAAGAGCGGGAGGTTGAGGAAGGCCTCCTTCTTCTCGTAGAGGACGTCCGTCGAGACCGTGCGCCCGCTGAAGACCGGGTGGAGCGGGTTCATCCAGGGCCAGACGATGTCCCTCTTCCCGAAATACGAGGCGAGGATGAGCGGCAGGAGCATGAGCGCCAGCCAGGGAAACGCCGCGATCCCGTGCTCGAACTGCCGCCGCAGGGCCACCGACCACGACGAGTCGAAGACGTGCCAGATGACGATCATCATGAGCATCCCTATGGCCATGGCCGCCCAGAACCCGAACCCCACGAGCCACGAGGTGGCGACCGCCGTCTGGCCGGAGACGAGGATGCCCAGGGCCGTCACCGCCGTCCCGGCGATGCCCACCCATAGCGCCTTTGATGCTCCGGGGCTGTTCATTGCATTCCGATCTCCGCCCGGTGGTCGGCCGGGACGTCCTTGGCGGTGCCCGTCTGCGCGCGCTGGAGGGCGCGCACGTAGGCGATCACCGCCCAGCGGTCCGCGGGCGCCAGCTTGTCGCCATACGGGTTCATCTGGCCCTTCCCGTTCGTGACCGTGTTGAAGATCTCGCCCTCCGCCATCTTGCGCAGCCGGTCGTCATGGTAGCTCGCCGTGGCGCCCATGCCGTACTTCCGGGTGACCCCGTTGCCGTCCCCCAGCGCCCCGTGACACGGGGAGCAGTAGATCGTGAACCGGTCGCGGCCGCGCTCGATGAACTTCATGTCCACCTTGAGCGAGGGCGGGAAGCCGCGGGCCCAGGAGCCGTCGGGGGCCTTGCCGAGGTACCGGAAGTTGTCGGAGCGGATCGGCTGGGACGCCGGCCCGAACGACGCCGGCACCGTGCCCGGCGGCGGCGCGCGGTCCGACATCCCGTCGGCGAAGAACGCGCTCGCCGTCTGCTGGGTGAGCTTGGGCTGGTACTTCATGCCGGGGAAGGCCCACTCCGGAAAAACGTCCATCGGGGGCTTGGCGAACCTCCTGCCGCGCGGCCCGAGGACCGAGACGGTCAGGAGGACCACGAAGGCGGTGATGAGGTAGAGCGTGCGCATGGCTCAGCTTTCGATCTCCACGATCTCGCGGCCGCCGGCCTTCTCGAGGAGCGCCTTCGTGTTGGCCGCGTCGTACCGCGGGTCCGCCTTCTCGATGACGATGAAGAAAAGGTCGTCGGTCCCGCGCCGGATGTGCTCGTAGTTGAGCACCGGGTGGTAGTGCATCGGCAGGCCGTTCACCAGGAACATCCCCCCGATCGTCGCGAAGGCCGTGAAGAGGATGGTGAGCTCGTAGGAGATCGGGAACGCGTAGAGCGGGCTGAAGAACGGCTTGCCGCCCACCGTGAGCGCATAGTCGAACTTGTCCATGTACCAGATCATGGTCATCCCGGTGCAGAAGCCGGTGATGCCGCCCACCAGGGAAAACCGCGGCACCCTCGATCGCCCCAGGCCCATCGCCTTGTCGAGCCCGTGGATCGGGCATGGCGTGATGCAGTCCCATCTCCGGTACCCGGCGTCGCGCACCATCTGCGCGGCGTGCACGAGGGCGCCCGCGGTGTCGAAGGTCGAGATGAGGCCGTGGGTCTTCTCAGCCATGGAGCGAGGGGGTCGCATGGGGGTCCCCGTAATGGGGGTCGGCCTGGGGCGTCACGCCCTTCAGCTCGGCGACCGCCATGATGGGGCAGAAGCGCACGAAGAGAAGGAACAGGACCGAGAATACGCCGAACGTCCCGAAGAAGGTGAAGATGTCCACCACCGTGGGGCTGTAGTAGCCCCAGCTCGACGGCAGGAAGTCCCGGGCGAGCGACGTCACGATGATCACGAAGCGCTCAAACCACATCCCGCAGTTCACGAAGAGCGAAAGGATCCAGACCAGCCACGTGCAGTTGCGCACCTTCTTGAACCAGAAGAACTGCGGCGTGACCACGTTGCAGGTCACCATGATCCAGTAGGCCCAGGCGTACGGCCCGAATGCGCGGTTGATGAACGCGAAGCCCTCGTTCGGGTTCGCGCCGTACCACGCGATGAAGAACTCCATCGCGTACGCGTACCCCACCATGCTGCCGGTCGCCAGGGTGATCTTGCACATGCAGTCGATGTGGTACTGCGTCACCAGGTCCTCCAGCCTGTAGACCGCCCTGAGGGGGAGCACCAGGGTCAGCACCATCCCGAACCCGGAGAAGATGGCGCCCGCGACAAAGTACGGCGGGAAGATGGTCGTGTGCCACCCCGGGATCAGCGAGACCGCGAAGTCGAAGGAGACGATCGTGTGCACCGAGAGGACGAGCGGCGTCGAGATGCCGGCGAGGACGAGGTACGCCATCTCGTAGTTGCTCCAGTGGCGTGCCGACCCGCGCCATCCCATCGCGAAGGTCCCGTAGACCTTCGCGCGGATCGTCTTGCCGACCGAAGCAAACCGGTCGCGCATCGTCGCGAGGTCGGGGATCATGCCTACGTACCAGAAGAGGACGGAGACCGTGCCGTAGGTCGACACGGCGAACACGTCCCACTCGAGCGGCGAGCGGTAGTTCTGCCAGATGATGTTCGAGTTCGGCAGCGGGAAGAGGAACCAGGCGTACCAGATCCGTCCCAGGTGAAACACGGGGAAGATGCCGGCGCAGATGACGGCGAAGATCGTCATGGCCTCGGCGGACCGGTTGATCGACGTGCGCCATTTCTGGCGCAGCAGGCACAGGATCGCCGAGATGAGCGTCCCGGCATGGCCGATGCCGATCCAGAACA
>PLKS01000123.1:181-23564 GCA_003140665.1 Opitutaceae bacterium | reverse complement strand
GGCCGCGCGCGCCGCGCCGATGCGCTCGGTCCGGCGCGCCGAGGCCCCGGGCGGGCCGCCGTCGGCGAGCGCCCGCTGGGCCTCCCCAAGCCGCCGGACGCGCGCGGGATCGATGAGGATGACCTTTCCCTCCGCCTCGACATAGGCGCGCCCGGCGGCGACCGCCTCGCGTATCGCCTCGTCGCCGGCCGCGCCCGCGCGAAGGCCGACCGCGACATCCCATCCCCCATCGGATGGCGACGCCTCGCAGGTGATCTCCGCCGCGGCCAGATGGGACGTCCTCGCGATGAAATTGGGGGTGAACTGCGCCCCCAGCTCCCCGCGCAGCCGGTCGCCGTGGGCCGCGAGGAACGAAAGGGTCCTGTGGCGGTCGCGCAGCCACCACTTCCTGTTGGAGGGCTCGAGCACGAAGCCCGCGGCCTTCACCAGGTCGAGCGCCCCTCCATGGCGGTGGTCCTCGCGGGAGGGCAGCGTGATCGCCAGGTAGTGCTCGGAGCCGTCGACAACGAGGGGTTCCGTCGCGGCAGCGGATTTCCTGCCGCGCAAGGCGCCCGGAGCGGCAGACGGCAGGGGCGGGCGCGGGGCGGGGACCTCGGGTTCCCCGATGAGCGCGTCGTGGGCCCAGGGACCGGTGGTTCCGTTCTCGACGAAGATCGGCTCGCCCGCCGCGGCGGCCGCGAGCTCGCGCATCTGGCGGCGCGTGAGCTGGATGAACGGGGGCGGCCTGGGGGTCGCGCACCAGGCCTGCAGGAGCGCGAGGATGGGGATGAGGGCCGCCTCCGGCACCGCGCCGGGATCCAGCTCGATCCTGAGCGGGACGGCATCCCTGGCCGCCGCGGCGCGGAGGTTCGGGGGCAGATGAAGGCGGAGCATCGGCACGGTGGCTTAAGCTTTCAATCTTCCCGCAAAATTGGAATAAAAGACGTGTGCAGCGGCTCCGAGATCGAACAGACCCATGATAGACGAGGCCTTCACGCAGCTGGTGGACGCGCACTACGCGCCCCTCTACCGCTTTGCCCTGAGCCTTGCCCGCAACGGCTCGGACGCCGGCGACCTTGTGCAGCAGACCTTTTTCATCTGGGCGACCAAGGGCCACGGCCTCAGGGAGCTCTCGAAGGCCAAGTCATGGCTTTTCACGACCCTGTACCGGGAATTCCTGCGCGGGCGGCGGCGCGACTCGCGCTCCTCGTCGCTCGAGGATCTGCCGCCTGGCGAGAGGGAGCCCCTCGCCGAGGACGCCGACCGGGTCGCCCGGATAGACTCCGGCTCCGTCATGGCCGCCCTCCAGAACGTGGATGAGGCGTTTCGCGCCCCGCTGACGCTTTTCTATCTCGAGGACATGTCCTACCAGGAGATCGCCGACGCGCTGGACGTGCCCATCGGAACGGTGATGTCGCGCCTGTCGCGCGGCAAATCGCAGCTGAGGATGGCGCTGGAGCGCGTGGAGTCGCCCGGCCCCAAGGTGCTTGCATTCCCGGGCGCAAAGGGAGCGCGCGCATCATGACCCTCGACGAGGCCAAGTTCATCCTTTCCGCCTATCGCCCGAGCGGCAGCGATTCGGGGATGGCCGCCTTCGGCGACGCCCTGCGCATGGCCTCCGGGGATCCCGCGCTGTCGGCATGGTTCGCCCATTCCCGGGCCCACGACGCGGCGGTGGCGGGCAAGCTGAGGCAGGTCGCGCCGCCCCCGGGCCTTCGCGAGGCCATTCTCGCCGGGGCCCGCGTGAGCGATTCGCAGAGGAGCCGGCGGCCGGGCCGGGCATGGATCGCGGGCCTTGCGGCGGCGGCCGCCGTTGCCGTCGTCGTGCTTTCGATGAAGACGCCCGTGCGGCCCGAGTCCGGCACCGCGGCCTTCGGCGCCTTCGCGATCAGCGACATGGCCTACGAGAAGCACGGGGGCAAGGGCGAGCCCGCGGGCGCGCTCATCTCGGAACTGGAGACAAAGGGCGCGCGGATGCCCGGGGCGGAGCAGATCGACTTCGAGAAGCTCAGGGAGACGGGATGCCGCACGCTCAATCTCGCGGGGCATGACGTGCTCGAGGTGTGCTTCTCGCGCAACGGGACCCAGTTCCACTTCTACGTGGCCCGCCGCGACGGCCCGCTGGGCGATTCCATAGCGCGGGGGCCGTCCTTCATCACGGAGGCTGCCGGGACCGCCGCCGTTTGGTCCGACAACCGCTTCGACTACGCGATCGCCACCACGGCGGGCGCGGCGGCCATCCGGAGGCTCCTTTGACCGCGGCTTGCCCGGCCGCGGCGCCCGGCCGACCCGGAAATCCTCTTTGTGGCGACGGTCCGCATGGCACAGGCCAGCATACCGGGCCGCCCTGAGCGCCGCCCCATGCCCAGAAAAACGCCCCTGAACGCCGAGCAGACCCGTCTCGCCGAGGACGGTGTGCGGGCAAAGAACTGGAAGCGCTGGGGGCCCTACCTCTCCGAGCGGCAGTGGGGAACCGTGCGGGAGGACTACTCGTCGGACGGCGAGAGCTGGCGCTATCTGACGCACGAGCACGCGCGCAGCCGCGCGTACCGATGGGGCGAGGACGGGCTCATGGGGATCACCGACCGGGAGTGCCGCCTCTGCTTTGCGATCGCGCTTTGGAACGGGAAGGACCCCTTCCTGAAGGAGAGGCTCTTCGGCCTCACGAACGCCGAGGGAAACCACGGGGAGGACGTCAAGGAGTGCCATTTCTACGTCGACGCGACCCCCACCAGCTCCTGGCTCCGCGCGCTTTACAAGTATCCGCAGGAGGCGTTCCCGTACGAGCGCCTGCGGAGCGTTGCCGCATCGAGGACGCGGGACGATCCGGAGTTCGAGCTGGCGGAGACGGGGGTCTTCGACGCGGGGCGGTACTTCGACGTGGGCGTTGAGTACGCAAAGGAGGGACCGGATGACATCTGCATCAGGATCACCGCGGCCAACCGGGGCCCGGAGAGGGCCCTCCTCCATCTCCTGCCGACCCTCTGGTTCCGGAACACATGGACGTGGGGGTGCCGGCACGAGGGCTGCTCGCTCAAGCCCAGGATGCGCGCCGTGTCCCCCGGCCGCGTCCAGTGCGATCACGACACGCTCGGCCGGATGTGCCTGGACGTTGAACCGGGGCCCGGCGGCCCCGCGCCGCTCCTGTTCACGGAGAACGAGAGCAACGCGGCCCTTCTTTTCGGCGCGGAGAACGCGTCGCCCTATGCCAAGGACTCGATCGGCGACTTCGTCGTCGGCGGCCGCAGGGAGGCGGTCAACCCGGCCCTCAAGGGAACCAAGTGCTCCGCCCACTTCGAGCTCGACCTCGGGCCGGGGGAGGAACGGGTTGCGCGGCTGCGGCTGCGGGGCGGCGATCCCGGCCCGGCGTCGCCGTTCGGGGACGCGTTCGAGGGGACGTTCACAGCGAGGAGGCGCGAGGCCGACGAGTTTCATGCGGCGCTCCCGGGGCCGTCCGATCCGGAGGCCCGCCGCATCGCCCGGCAGGCCAACGCGGGGCTCCTCTGGTCCAAGCAGTTCTACCACTACATCGTCGAGGACTGGCTGAGGGGCGACCCCAGCGTGCCGCCTCCGCCCGCCGAGCGCCTCACGGGGCGCAACAGCGACTGGCCGCAGGTGTTCTCCCGCGACGTGATCTCGATGCCCGACAAGTGGGAGTACCCCTGGTTCGCCGCATGGGACCTTGCGTTCCACATGGTGCCGATGGCGCGCCTCGACCCCGCGTTCGCGAAGGAACAGCTCAACCTGCTCCTGCGCGAATGGTACATGCATCCCAACGGGCAGATCCCGGCGTACGAGTGGAACTTCTCGGACGTCAATCCGCCCGTGCACGCCTGGGCCTGCTGGCGCGTGTACAAGATCACGGCCCCGCGGGGGTCGCGCGACCGGGCGTTCCTCGCCCGGGTCTTCCAGAAGCTGCTCGTGAACTTCACCTGGTGGGTGAACCGGAAGGACGTCCGCGGCCGCCACATATTCAGCGGCGGCTTCCTTGGCCTGGACAACGTGGGGGTGTTCGACCGGTCGAAGCCCCTGCCGGGAGGCGGGCAGCTCGAGCAGGCCGACGGCACGGCGTGGATGGCGTTTTACTGCAGCACGATGCTCGCGATGGCGCTGGAGCTCGCCGAGGGCGATCCCGCGTACGAGGACATCGCCTCGAAATTCTTCGAGCATTTCGTGGCGATCGCGGACGCGATGAACCGGCTTGGCGGCACCGGGCTTTGGCACGAGGAGGACGGCTTCTACTACGACCAGCTTCTGGTCGACGGCGGGTCGGTGCCGCTGAGGCTCCGTTCAATCGTGGGAGTCATACCGCTTTTCGCGGTGGAGTTCATCGAGGACGGCCGGCTGGACAAGCTGCCGGGGTTTGCCAAGCGGACGCGCTGGTTCCTGGAGAACCGCAAGGACCTCGCCGGGCACATCTCCTACATGGCCCTGGGTGGAACCGACCCGGGGCGCAGGCTCCTTGCCATCCCGACGCGGGAGCGCCTCGAGCGCGTGCTCAAGTATGTCTTCGACGAAGGGGAGTTCCTCTCGCCGTACGGCGTCCGCTCGATCTCGAGCGCCTACCGCGACCATCCGTTCATGGTGAACATCCGGGACGAGACCTACAGGGTCGACTACGAGCCGGGCGAGTCGCGGACCTGGCTCTTCGGCGGAAACTCGAACTGGCGGGGACCCGTCTGGTTCCCGATCAACTACATCCTCATCGAGGCGCTGCAGCGCTACCACCTTTTCTACGGCGACAGCTTCACGATGGAATTCCCCACCGGCAGCGGGCGACGGATGAATCTGGACGAGATCGCGCGGGAGCTCGCGCGGCGCCTCATCTCGCTCTTCATGCCGGACGGAACGGGCCGCAGGCCGGCCCTGGCGGGTGACGCAAGGTTCGCAGACGACACTCACTGGCGGAACCTCATCTGGTTCCACGAATATTTTCATGGGGACACGGGCTGTGGTCTTGGGGCGAATCATCAGACCGGATGGACTTCACTGGTGGCCCGCCTGATAGAGGAATTCATTGATTGAAATGGGGTTGCGCGCAAACGGCGCTCAACGCGGCGGTCGTGCAGTCTGCATGACAGCGAACAGTTCCCGATATATGTAAGATTTAGTTTGGCATCATGCCGAACTCTCGATCGGGCGGAAGGTCTGCGGCAATCGTGAAGAACCAAATCCGCCACCTGGTCCCGTTCCGTGCGCCGCTCCTGGCCCGGCTGGCGTCCGTTTTTGTCGCATCCTCGCTTCTCATGGCGGCGCAAGCCCGCGCCTCGGAGCGGTGGGCTACGCTTGAGGCCATCCACGAGCTCGAGAACCCCAGCGACTCCTCGCAGCCCGGGCAGCGGGGCGAGCTCGGACCCTACCAGTTTCGCGAGCAGACGTGGAAGATGTACACCCGGGCGCCATTCAGCCGCGCGCTGGATCGCCACTCGTCCGACGCGGTCGCGGTGAAGCACTACAACTGGCTCAAGGCCGAGCTCGAGCGCCGGGGCGTCGAGGCGTCTCCCTACAGGATCGCTCTCGCCTGGAACGGCGGGATCGGCGCCGTGTTCGACGATCATCCGGCATCGGCGGCCATGGACTACGCGTCCCGCGCGGCCAACATCGCCGCCGACCTCGAGAGCAAGGAATTTGCGGATTCGCGCTGAGGCGCGGGCCGCGCCCGGCGCTCACTCCAGGAATTGGGACTGCTCGGGCACCTTTGGGGCGGCCCGGACAGCCTCCTCCTTCGGCGTCGAGGCGAGATGGCGCGGCGGCCGGGCCGCCCTTTGCGACACCGCGCCCTCGCGGTCCCTTACAATGCGGTCGCAGATCTCATGGATCTGAAGGCGCAGCCACTGGCTCGTGCTGCTCGACTCGGTATAGTCCGCCGGACCGTAGTGGTCGATCCGGCCGACCTGGCGCAGGCGGTCGTTCTGCTCAAACTCGGACTGCTTGGCCGGGTTGTAGACGCCGTACGCCCTGCCACCGTTGCCCTTGACGACGGAGAAGCTCGGCACGTCGCTCGGGCCGTCGGCGATGTAGATCATGTTCTGGAACGGGATCCGGCGGTCCTCGGCCGTGATCATCGAGTTCACGTCGATGGCGGGATTCCTGTTCGTGCCCTTGTTGATCTCGAAAAGCGCGCGTGTCTTGGTCGTGTTGTCGATGACCATGCCTATCTGGGCGATCTCGGCGTCCGCGGTGATCTCGAGCTCCTTTTGCAGGAGGAACCCCGGCTGAAGCGGGTTTTCGATGAACTCGCACCCCCATATCCCGTCCACGTGGGGGGCGATAGCGCTGCCGTGGATCATCTTGGCGAGGCCCGTGCTCACGACATAGTGCTCCAGCCGGATGTCGTGCCTGCGGAACTCGGGCTTGTCCGCGACCCAGGTCTTGGAGGCGCCGAAGAACTCGGGCAGTCCGGGATAGAAGCGCAGCTCGGCCCCGCACTTGAGCAGGACCTCGTTATTCAGGCCGCCCATGCGGCCCGCGAGGACGTGCGTGAGCAGGTGATTGAGGTAGCTGATCTCCGCGGAAAGGGTGTAGCCGCGACGACGGTAGTTCTCGACGAGGGCGTTTGTCTCCATCCAGAAGGTCGCCTCGTCGACACCGTAGCGCCGGAAGAGCGGGGACTGCATGTAGTCCGGGATTAAGGTCTTGTCGAAATCCCAGATGCAGGCGATAATGTTCTGTGTGAAGAGCGTCGCGGCCATGCGGTGCGTGAGGCGGCATGCTACGCCTCCGGCCGCGGCCCGCGCAATTCGCAAATAGGTCAGCCATGGACGCCCTTCCAGATATCTCGCCCTTCCAAAGGCGCCTCGAGGAACTCGATGCGCAGATGGCGGAGCCGACCTTCTACGGGAACCCCAGGCGCGCCGCCGACGTCACCCGCGAGCAGCAGAAGCTTCGCAGGCTGGTCGACGAGCACCGCGCGCACGAGCAGGTCGAGCGCGAGCTGCGCGACGCCAGCGCGCTTGCAAGGGAGACCTCGGGCGGGGCGGACCTCCGCGCGCTCGCCGCGGCGGAGGTCGGGGCGCTCGAGCGAAGGGCCGGCGAGCTGCGTGAGGGCGTCCTTCTGGCGATGATGCCGCCCGAGCCCTCGGATTCCCGGAACACGGTCATGGAGATCCGGGCCGGGACGGGCGGCGAGGAGGCGGCCCTGTTTGCGGCCGAGCTTTCGCGCTGCTACCAGAAATATGCCGACACACAGGGCTGGAAGGTGGAGCCCATGAGCAGCAGCCCCTCCGAGAGGGGAGGGCTTAGGGAGGTCGCCTTCCTCATCGTCGGGACCGACGTGTACAAGCGGCTCAAGTGGGAAAGCGGCGTCCACCGTGTCCAGCGCGTGCCGGTGACCGAGGCCAGCGGGCGGATCCACACGTCGACCGTCACGGTCGCCGTGCTGCCCGAGGCCGAGGAGGTGGACATCCTGATCAAGCCGGAGGAGCTCGAGATCACGGTCTGCCGCGCGAGCGGCCCGGGAGGGCAGGGTGTCAACACGACCGACTCCGCGGTCCAGATCCTCCACAAGCCGACGGGCCTCATCGTCCAGTGCGCCGACGAGCGGTCGCAGCTCAAGAACAAGGCGAGGGCGATGACGGTGCTTCGCTCCAGGCTTCTCAAGCTGAAGGAGGACGAGGAAAAGGCGAAGTATGCCGCGGAGCGCCGCAACCAGATCGGGTCCGGCGACAGGAGCGAGCGCATACGCACCTACAATTTCCCGCAGAACCGGCTGACGGACCACCGCATCGGGTTCACGCTCCACGGGCTCCCCCAGATCATGGAGGGCGCGATCGGCCCGCTCATCGACGCCCTCCAGAAGGCCCACTACCAGGAGCGGCTTGCCGCGCTCGAGGGCCGCTCCTATGAGCTGGTGAGGCCGTCCGCCGAGCTCGGCTGAGGACCCTCCGGCACCTGCGGGCGTCCCCATGCTGACCCTGATCGAGGTCGTCAAGAAGACCTCTGATTTCTTCGCCTCGAAGGGAATCGAGTCCCCCAGGCTGAACGCGGAGCTGCTCGTCGGCCATGCGCTCGGGCTTCCGAGGATGCGCCTCTACATCGAGTTCGAGCGCCCCGTCAGCGATGCCGAGCTCGGGAGGGTGCGCGAGCTCGTCCGCAGGCGGGGGCGGCGCGAGCCCGTGCAGCACATCATCGGGTACTCCGACTTCTGCGGGCTCAGGCTGAAGACGGACCGGCGCGCCCTCATTCCGAGGCCGGAGACCGAGCTCCTCGTGGAGACGGTCGCGGCCCGGTGCGCGGCGCCGCCCGGTCGTATCCTGGACTTGGGTACGGGCGGCGGCTCAATAGCCCTCGCGCTGGCGAGGGCGTTCCCCACGGCCCGGGTGACCGCGGCCGACGCGAGCCTGGAGGCCCTCTCGCTCGCCGCGGAGAACGCGGAGGCGGCGGGCGTGGCCGAAAGGGTGACCTTCGTCGAGTCGGACTGGTTCGAGCGTCTGCCGGCCGGCGAATGCTACGACCTGATCATCTCAAACCCGCCCTACCTGTCCGAAGAGGAGACGGCGGCGGCTGCCCCCGAGGTCCGCGATCACGATCCGGCGCGTGCGCTGACGGCCGCGGACGGCGGCTTCGCCGACATCGAAAAAATCGTGTCGGGGGCGGCCGGCTCGCTCGCCCCCGGCGGGATGCTCGCACTGGAGATGGGAATCGGCCACCGCGCCCGCCTGGAGGAGGCGCTGGTCAGGGCCGGCTTCTCCCGGATCGAGCCCCATGCCGACCTGGCCGGCCGGGACCGGTTCATCCTCGCCTGGCGCTGAGAGGGCCGCCATGCGGGGCAATCTCAGCCCTTGGCGGCCACCGTCAGCGGGGCATGGTCGCTCGCCCAGAACTCGTGGTTGCGGCCTAGGTCGATCGCGTCATTCACGACCCTGAGAGCCTCGCGCAGGGAGACGTCGACCTTCCCGTAGGCGTCGGCGTTCGCATCGTCGTCCGTATCCTCAAGATCGGAGTCGTCGTCCTTCGGGGCACCGTCCTTGTTGGCGTCGGCGGCCTTGGGCGCGACGATCCTGGGGGGGAGGGGGGCGCCCAGCCTGAACTCCTTGAATGGATAGTCGGCCTTCGCGAGCTCGTCGCGCTCGAGCTTGCTGTCCTTGCGAAACGCGTCATCCGCCTCCTTCTGCTTCCGGCGCTCGACAAGGTTGAGCGAAACCAGCTTCTGGGCCTGGCGGTCCTTGAACCAGTCGACGTAATTCCGGAGGAAATCGAATTCCTTGAGGTTCGCCTGGCGCTCCGTGCTCAGGAGCTGCAGCCGGGCGAGCACCCTGTGGTTGATCGGCTCGCCATGAAAGGAGCTCGTCCTTATCTTGTCCCAGACCAGGGCATGGGGGAGGTCGGATTCCCCGATGGGAAGGTATTGGTCGATCGACGGGAGGACGATGTCGGAGACGACGCCCTTGAGCTGCGTCGAGGACCCGTCGGGTAGGTAGAATTTCTGGATCGTGATCTTGGCGGCGCCGGTCTTCGCGGGCGAATTGGCGAGCTGCGGCGCGAATCTCTTCATCTCGACGACCGTCTGGACGCTGCCTTTCCCGTGCGTGGAACTGTCGCCGATCACGACCGCCCTGCCGTAATCCTGGAGCGCGCCCGCGACGATCTCGGAGGCAGAGGCGCTGAACCGGTCGACCAGGACGGCCATCGGCCCGTCGTAGGACAGGTTCTCGGCACGGTCGCTGTCGACCTGGATGTCGCCCTCATAGTCCTTAACCTGGACGACCGGCCCCTTGTGGATGAAAAGGCCCGCAAGCTCGATGGCCTCGCTGAGGAAGCCCCCCCCGTTGTGCCGCAGGTCGAGAACGAGCCCCTGGATGCCGGCCTGCTTCAGCTGCACGATGAGCTTCTCAACGTCCTCGCTCGCGCTTGATTTGTCGCTGTCGGTGTCGCCTTCGTCGCCGCTCCCGTAGAACGCGGGCAGCGTGATCACGCCGAGGGGCACCGTCTTGCCGTCCGCGCCGGGCACCTGGAAAACGGCAGCTCGGGCCCGCGCGGAGTCGAGCTTGACCACATCGCGCGTGATGACGATTTCCTTGCGGACGGAGGAGTCGGTCGCGCTGGAGGGTTGCACGATGAGGCGGACGCGCGTGTCCTTTTCGCCGCGGATCATGTCGACGATCTTCCGCAGCTTCATGCCGATGATCTCGACAGGCTCCCCGTCGCCCTGGGCCACCGCGATGATCTTGTCGTTGGGCTTGAGCTGGCGGTTGAGGTCGGCGGGTCCGCCGGGAACGATCTCCCGCACGACGCACGTGTCGTCCTCGGTGCCGAGCATCGCGCCGATGCCGACAAGCTGGAGCTTCATCTGGATCCCGAAGTCCTCGTAGGTGTCCGCCGAGAAGTAGGTCGAATGGGGGTCGTAGAGGCCCGCGATCGTGGTCAGGAAGAGCTCGGCCAGCTCGCTTCCCTCCGTCTCGCCGACGTTCTTCAGCATCCGCTCATAGCGCTTGCGGACGACCTCCCGGGCCTGGTCGAGGGTCTTGTTGTTCAGCAGCTGGTCGAGGACCTCGTACTTGAGGCGCTTGTGCCAGAGCTCGTCCGCCTCGGCCTTGTCCGCGGGCCAGTAGTCCAGCTTGGAGCGGTCGAGCCGGTACGTGTCGACGGCGGTGAAGTCAAAATCCTTCTTGAGCTCCCCGAAGATCCAACCGATGCGCGATGTTACGCGGTCATCGTAGAGGTAGAAGATGTCGTAGGCCGCGTCGATCTTCCCGAGGTAGTCGACATTGTAGTAGACGTTGTTGCCGTAGCGGCTGGAAAAATCGACCTTGTCGGGCTCAAGGAAGAAAAGGTGCTGGCTGTCGAGGGCGGTCATGTATTCCGGTACGACCTCCTTGTACTGCTCGCTGTGGACGGCGCCGCGGTTGTAGTGGGCGTTCTCCAGGAGCGTCACGAGGGCCTGGGCTTCCGTCGAGAGCGTCGGCGGCGTCTCAAACTTGAGGTCGGCTCCCGAGAGGCCGGCGGCCGACGAGAGAATCAGGAGCCATGGCGCCAGCCATCTGCGAAAGGGAGTAGAATGGAATATCATGCGTTGATTGCCACTAGGTTGTACAATAGACGATCCAGCCTCACCAATAGTTTCATGTAAGGGCGCGGAACTCAAGGAGGGAGGGCATTTTATCGTAGATATGCCTAGTCTCGCCCAGCCTCCGGAGGTGCTCGGACATGAAGGGCACGACGCCCGGGAAGCCCAACCAGCGCGCCAGCACCTCCCGGCTCCCGGGCTCGGAAGGAAGGGCGCTCACGGCCCTGTTTGCGTCGAGGCGCAGGGCCGTCTCGATCCGGCGCAGGAACTCGTAGTTGGCCCGCAGGCATTCGGCGTCCGCAGGGGGGACAAGGCCGCCGGCGGAGAGGGCCCGGAGCGCCGGCCGCGTGCCCGCGGCGCGCAGTCCCGCGTCGGCGTGGCCAAAGCCAAGCTGCAGCGCCTGCACAAGGAATTCGATGTCGGCGAGTCCGCCCGCGCCCGCCTTGAATGCCGCGCCGGGAGGGCCGCTGCCGAGCTCCCTTTCGATGCGGCCGCGCATGGCGCCTATCTCCCCGGTTTCCGCCGGGGATGCGGCCGACGAGTACAGCAGACGGTCCCGCCATTCTCCGAAGGAGGCGGCGAGCGGGGCGGGGCCGGCCACGACCCGCGCCCGGACCAGGGCCTGCCTTTCCCATATCTGGCCGCCGCCGCCGGGCCTGTGGTAGGCTTCGAGCGCCGCCACCGACGTCACGGCGGGACCCGCGTTGCCATGGGGGCGCAGGCGCATGTCCAGGGCGAAGGCCGGCCCGAGGGGCCCGCCGTGACCGAGCGCCGTCCGGACCGCGTCGACGGTGCGCGACGCATCGGCCTCTCCGCCGGCCGCGGCGACGAAAAGCAGGTCCAGGTCGGACCCGAACGCGAGCTCGCCGCCGCCGTACTTGCCGAGGGCCACGACCAGAACCCCGGAACGCCGGGTGAGATGGCGCAGCACCGCGTCGGCAAGTCCCGTCATCGCGGCCTCGATCTCCTCCGGCCCCAGGGACCCGAGAATGCCGCCGAATGCGTGGCGCACCTGCTCGGCCCTGACAAAGAGCCACAGCCAGCCGGAGAAGCCCGGCTCGCGGGCGGCGGCGGCGATGTCGTTGTCCAGCTCGCGCGCTTTCCGGCGCCTGCGCAGGATCTCCGGGCGGAGAACCTCCTCGATGATCTCCGGGTGGGCGCAGAGGAGCTCGACCACCGCCTCGCTCCGGTCGCACAGGATAGAGAACAGGCGGAACAGCTTCGGGTTCTCCGCGCAGAAGCCGAGGAACTGGCGTCGCGTGCCATAGCGCTCCGCGAAGCGCGCAAGCCTCGCCAGCGTGACGAGGGGTCGCGCCAGCTCGTGCAGGAAGCCGTCGAACGCGCCCGCGACGTGCTGGAAGCGGATCACGAGCTCGCGCGTGATGAGGACGTGGCGGCCGCCGCACGCGAACATCCTGAGCTCGTCGGCCGCGTGCGGATCCGGCCCGAACCAGCGCTCGATCCGCGCGGCGACACCGGCCGGGACGCGCTCGGTCGTGAAGAAGGTCCACCATGCCTCGAATTCCTCGTCGATGCCCCGCCCCGAGAAAAGATCCGCGTACACCTCGTGCGCGTACCCGCGCCTCACCCGGAGCGTGGTCCTGAAATCCTCCGCGGATCGGAAGCCGAGCGAGGCCGCGACAGCCGCGAATTCCGCGGGGTCATCCGGCAGGACGTGGGTCTGCTCCTCCTCGCGGATCTGGAGCCGGTGCTCGATCCTCCGGAGAAACCAGTAGGTCTCCCCCAGGCGGGCGGCGCCGGGGGCGTCCATGAGCCCGTAGCGCGCCAGGAGGCCGAGCGCCTGCTCCGTCGAATTTGTCTGCAGGAACGGGTACCTCCCCGCGTTCAGCAGCTGGAGCGACTGCGCCACGAACTCGATCTCGCGGATGCCGCCCGTCCCGAGCTTCACGTCGCGGTCGAGCGCGCTCGTCCCGACGACCTCGGCGTCGCTTCGGGCCTTCATCGCGGCGACCTCCTCAAGGAGGCTCGGGGGGGGATGCCGCGGGTACCGGAACCCATGGAGGCTCTCGAGCAGCTCGGCGCCCAGCTCGAGGCTGCCCGCCACGGGCCGCGCCTTGATCATCGCCAGCCGCTCCCAGGTCTGGCCCGCCGTCCAGTAGTAGTACTCGAGCTCGGACGCGGAGCGCACGAGGGGACCGATCGCCCCCTCGGGCCGCAGGCGCACGTCCGTCCGAAAGAGGAACCCGTCCTCGGTGCGCTCATCGAGCGAGCGGGTGACCGTCTCGGCGACCTTCGTGAAGAACTCCTCGTTGGAGACCGGCGTCTCGGCGCCGCCCCTCTCGCACGCTCCGTCGCCCTCGTAGAGGTAGATGAGGTCGATGTCCGAGGAGAAGTTGAGCTCGCGCCCGCCGAGCTTTCCGAGGGCCATGACGCAGAAGCGGGCCCGCTTTCCGCGTCCCCGCTCCATGGGAACGCCGAGGCGCTCCTCCCATCGGCGGATCGCATGGAGGGTGCATTCCCTCAGGCAGAACTCGGCGAGGAGCGTCAGCTCCTCCACGGTCGTCCGCTCGTCGGCGAGGTCGTTGACGCTCCGGTGGGCGATCCGCATCGACATGAGCCGCCGCCACCGGCGCAGCAGCCGGAGGCGGCCGGCGTCATCCAGCTTGCCGGCGCCGGGCGCGAATTCCCTCCAGGTGTCCAGGAACGCCCGGAACCGAAAGGCCTCCAGCAGGTTTCGCGGCTCCTCCAGCCATGGCGCGATCCCGGGATCGCGCCGCAACTCGTGCGCGTACAGCGGGCTCGCTGCCGCCAGGCGCTCGATCCGTAGGGACGACTCGGCGCTCAGCGGGCCCTCGTTCACGGTCCGCCGAAAGGCGCTAACGCCGGCTTATCAGGTCCCGCGCCTCGTCGAGGACTCGCTTTTCGTCGGCGGAAAGGGACCCGAAACCGTCGCTGTTTATCTTGTCCAGGATCCGGTCGACCTCGGCGCGCAGGTGCCCGCGGTCGCCGATGTTGACGCTGAAGGCAGGCGCGGCGCCCGGGGCCTTCGCCGAGCTGCGCTGCTTCACCCAGCGGGGCAGCTCGATCTCGGCGCGCGCCGAGGCGAAGCTCCAATTCGAATCATGGATGTAGCGGAAGTAGATCCAGCCCGCCGCCATGCCCCCCAGGTGCGCCGAGTGGGCCGCGTAGAATGGCGAGGCGCCCCCGAGAATCTCGTAGAACACGAGGCCGCAGACGTCGACCGCAAGCAGCGCGTAGGCGACGTATTTCGGCTTCACCGTGACGGGCAGCACGAAGAACAGCAGGAGCGTGATCTCCCGGTTCGGGTAGAAGCATGCGAACAGGATGACGAGGGCCCAGACGGCAGGGGAGGCTCCCACGAGAAGCTCGGGGTGGCCCCAGTGGAACGCGAGCCACGCGCATCCGCCCGCGACGAGCGCGGCCGCGTAAAAGGCGATGAAGCGGCGGTTGCCCAGTATCGGAAGCACGTCCCTGCCGGCGAAGTAGATGACCAGGAGGTAGCAGATCACCTGGAGCAGGTTGTCCGTGCTGTGCAGGAAGCCGTAGGTGAGGAGGGTCCACACATGGCCCTCCCGGATGCCGGCCGGCGTGAGCCCCAGCCTCCACTCGAGGCCGATCGGGAAATAGTGCGCGAACACGTTCTGCACCAGGAACGCCGCGGCGATCGAGGATATCAGCCACGTGAGGATGCTCGTCCGGCGCTTCTCGTAGCTGTCGCGCATGTAGGGGCGATCTTGGAGCATCGCGGCACTCTAACCGCGCCGAAACCAAACACAAGCCGCCTAAGCGGCGGCGGCCGGGCGGATCCGTAGGGGCAGGACGATGACCGCTAGCACGACCGCCAGGGCGATGAAGACCTGGAGCGGCGAAAGGTTGAATCGGGTCATCAGCGCGAGGAATCCCGCGCCCGCCAGCATCGAGAAATAATCCACGAAGTTCTGGATGGACACCGTCTTGCCCAGCTTCCTCTGGTCGCATTCCGCCTGGAGAGCGGCGTTGAGCGGGATGAGCATGAGACCCGCGCACAACCCGGCGGCGACCAGGATGGCCACGGCCAGCGCGACGCCGAAGCTGCCGCCCGCGAGGCCCATGCACAGGATCCCGGCGGCGAGGCCCCATCCGTACCGCCTCGTCCAGCCGAGGTCGCCTATCCGGTGAACCTGCCCCGCGACCACGGTACCGGTGACGATTCCCACGACGAGCCCCACCTTGAGCAGGACGAGCTTGGTGTTCGTGACATTGCCGACGCCCGCCTGCCTGAACACCTCGAGCCCCCATCCCTGGAGGTTGCTGCGCAGGACCGCGCCGGCGAACCAGAAGGTGCCCGACCCGAGGAGTATCCTGCCAAGCCGGGGATGGCCCGCGAGGCCCTTGAGGCTCGCCCAGAACTCCGCCGCGCTCCTGCGAAAGGAAGCGTTCGCATCGCGCGAGGTGCGGGCCATCCCCGCGTTCAGCGCGAGCGCGAGCGCATACAGCGCGGCGCTGGCCCCGTAGCAGGCGTCGAGAGAGAGGAAGTGGTCATAGAGAGCGGCGCCCCCGTACAGGCCCGCGATGATCGCCACGAGCGTCAGCATCTCGACGGCGCCGTTTGCCTTCACGAGGAAGGCGTTGGGCACGATCTCGGGGAGGATCCCGTATTTCGCGGGCGAGTAGGCGCAGGCGCCCAGCCCGATGATCGCGTAGCCCACCACCTGGCCCGCGTGCCCGGCGGGGGTCAGCGCCCCGTATTCGCGGACCGCCGCCCAGCCAAGGGCCGTCCCCAGCACCTTGATGAGGTTGCCCCCGATCAGCCAGGTGGTCTTGCGCATCCTGTCGTTGAGATATCCTGCGATGGGGGCGAGGAGGATGAACGGGAAGAAGAAGACGGCGCTATAGAGCGCGTTCTGCGCGTTGACGTCCTGCTCGGAGATCCGCCCCGCCCCCAGCTCGTAGGTGAGCGGGCTCAGGATCGAGGCCAGGATGAAGTTGTCGCCGAAGGCGCCGAGAAACTGGCCCGCGAGAAGAAGGGGGTAGTTTCTGCCGGTCTTCATCGACGCCCTCAGCCTGCCCCCTTGCCGACCGCGCTGGCAATCCCATTGCCGATGCGTGTCTTCCGCAGCTATCCTCCCTTGACAGCTCGGCTGATGGCCTGTCCTTTCTATTGCACCTATACCTATGGCCAACAAAGCAGACAAGTGGGCGCAGAACGCCCTGGGAAGGTTCTACGTCGACCAGCAATGCATCGATTGCGACCTGTGCCGCGAGACGGCGCCGAACTTCTTCACGCGCAATGACGAGGGTGGCCATTCGTACGTCTTCAAGCAGCCCGAGACCGAGGATGACATCGCCCTTTGCATGGAGGCGCTCGAGGGCTGCCCGGTCGAGGCGATAGGCGAGGACGGCAACAAGGAATAGGCGGCGCGGCGCGGGCGGCGCATGCGCGCCCCATTGTTAATCGAATTGCGGCCTGGCGTTAACGACAGGCTTGTTTTTTCCCGCGCGGCTGTTAGCGGTCGGCCCTTCATGAGGTCGGTCCCAACGCCCCTACGGCTCTTCGCCGCGCTCGCCGCCGGCGCCGTTCTTCTCCGGGGGCAGGACGCGGCCACGAACCTTCCCGCCGTCACGGTGTATTCGCCAAGCGTCGCCAACCAGTCGCCGGCCGGGACCTTCGCGATGCCGGTGTCCGCGCTGCGCTACGAGCCCTTGGTCGACAACGAGCCCAGGAACATGGCCGAGGCGCAGTCCGACGTCACCATCAGGGGCGACACCTTCGAGAACACGGGGCTCCAGCTCGGCGCCCTCTCGATCTTCGACCCGCAGACGGGACACTACCTCATGGAGCTTCCCGTGGCGCCGGCGATGCTCGGGGCGCCGGGGATCCTCACCGGCGCGGACCACGCGATCGACACGATGAACTCGACCGGCGGGGCCGTCGCCTACGGGTGGAGGCAGATCGCCACCGCGGGATTCGCGAACGCATCGGTAGGCGACGACGGGCTTTCCCGCGAGGAGCTCTACCAGGGCTGGTCGGGGACGGGCGCCAGCCACGCGGCGGCCGACGCGGACTGGTCACACGCGGAGGGAAACGGCACCGTGCAATTCGGCGACTACCATTTCGACAGGGCCGACGCCCGGGCGGAGTGGGTTGCGCCCGGATCGAGGACGGAAGTGTTCGCCGGTTACCAGGCGAGCTTCTTCGGCTGGCCGAACCTCTACACCCCGTTCGATTCGGATGAGACTGAGAACCTCCAGACCGTGCTGGTGGCGGCCAACAACCGCGAGGACTTCGGTGCCGGCGATTTTTTCGAGAGCGGGCTCTTCTACCGCAGGAACAAGGACGATTACGCCTTCGACCGGTTCGCCCCGCTGGGGCCCGTCCATCCCTACCAGCACACGACCTGGGAATACGGCGCAGGGTTCGGGGGCCGCTCGGATATCGACGGGATCACGCTCAACTACCACGCGCAGGAGACGAGCGACTCGCTCAGGTCGACCTCCCTCATCTACGGCCCCTACCACAGCCGCATGCTCGAGAAGCTCGCGCTCGTGCCCGAGGATTCATGGGCCCTGGGCGGCGGCGCGGTGATGCTCGAGGCGGGCGCGACGTTCGACGACTCCAACCGCGCGAACGGCGTCTTCTCCCCCGTAGCGGAGCTTGCGCGGACGTGGGATTCCGGGGACTTGCGGCAGGTCTACGCGAGCTACTCGACGACCACCGAGATGCCGTCCTACACCGCGCTCGATTCCAGCCCCACCTCCGGCCTGTTCCTTGGAAACCCGAGCCTCGGTCGCCAGACGAGCCACGACGCGGAGGTCGGCGCGGCCGGCAGCATCTGGGGATGGACCGGGCAGGCGGCGGCGTTCTACAGGCGCGACGACAACCTCGTCGACTGGACCTACACCACGGGGGTGTTCGGCCGCTCGGCCAACGCGGTCGACATCGACACCGAGGGGCTCGAGCTCGTCGCCCGGCGTTCGTGGAGCATGTGGAGCGTCGTGCTGGGCTACACGGCGCTCGCGAAGAGCGCCGACTACCTGGGCGCCCCGGTCACCGCCAGCTTCTACGCGCTCAACTACGCCCGCCAGCGCCTCACGGCCGCGCTCATCCTCAGGCTCACCCAGACCCTCGAGCTGCGCATGGACAACGTCGCGAGGATCCAGGAGCCCGACAGCCTGCGGACCGCCGGGGGAAACGACGCGCTGGCGAGCTCCGCCGGCGTCGACTGGCAGCCCGAGAGGCTTCGCCGCCTCGATTTCTCGGCGCAGGTCGACAACCTCTGGAACAGCGCCTACCAGTCGGTGCCCGGCGTGCCCGCATCGCGCCGGCAGTTGTCTTTTGGCGCAACCTACAGTTGGTAGGCGCGATGCCGGAGAATCCCTTCCTCGACTCCTCGTTTAGCATCCGCTGGACGGCGCTGACGCCCGACCTGGTCGAACCCTCGATCGACGAGGCGATCGGCCGCGCGGAGGCCGCGCTCCTCGCGATCGAGGGACGCGCAGACGGGCTCACGTTTGCGAGCACCTTCCTCGCCCTCGATGAGGCGACCGACGCCCTCAGCCGCGCCTGGACCCGGGTGACCCACCTCCAGTCGGTGGCGGATTCGCCGGCGCTGCGCGAGGCCCACAACCGTGCGCTGCCCAGGGTGTCGGCCTTCATGGCCCGGATCCCGCTCAGGCCGGCCCTGTGGGCTAAGCTCAGGGCCTTTGCCGGGTCCCCCGAGGCCGCCGCCCTCGGGCCGGTCCCCGCGCGCTTTGTCGGCGAGACCCTGGCCGAGTTCCGCGAGGCCGGCGCCGACCTGCCGTCGGGCCCGCGCGCCCGGCTCGAGGCCCTCCAGAGCGAGCTCGCCCAGCTGACGCAGCGCTTTTCGGACAATGTGCTCGACGCGACGAACGCCTGGCAGCTCATCGTCGACGCCGGGGGCCGGCTGGCAGGTCTTCCGGAGCATGCGAAGGCGCGCGCCCTCGCGGAGGCCGCGGCGAAGGGCATCGGCACCCCGGAGCGACCCTGCTGGCGCTTCACGCTCCACATGCCGTCGCAGGAGCCGTTCATGACCTACCTCGACGACGTCGAGCTGCGGGCCGAGATGTGGCGGGCCGCCGCCTCGGTCGGGTCGGCGCCGCCGCATGACAACGCGCCGCTTGTCTCGAGGATCCTCGCCCTCCGGGCGGAAAGGGCGTCGCTCCTCGGCAAGGATCACTTTGCCGACCTCGTGCTCGGCCGCCGGATGGCGAAGTCGGGGGCGGGGGCCCTCGCCTTCATCGAGGATTTCCGCCATCGCTGCGCGCCGGCCTTCGCGCGCGAATGCCGGGAGCTGGAGGAGTTCAAGGCCCGGGAGACGGGACTTCCCGCCTCGCGCCTTGCGCCGTGGGAGATCGCGTACCGGGCGGAGCGCCTGCGCAGGGCGCAGTACGACTTTGACGAGGAGGAGCTCAGGCCCTACTTCCCGATGGACCGCGTGGTGGCGGGCCTCTTCGAGATCGCCGGTCGGGTCTTCGGCGCCCGCTTTGCCGAGCGTCCCCGCGGCGAGGTGGAGACGTGGCACCCGGAGGTCGGGTATTTCGATGTTTTCGACTCGCGCGCGCGCCACGTCGGCTCCTTCTACACCGACTGGCACCCGAGGGAATCGAAGCGGGGGGGCGCATGGATGAACGCCCTGATCACCGGCGGCCCCCAGCCCGACGGGTCGCGCAAGCCGCACCTGGGCCTGGTCTGCGGGAACCTGACGCCTCCGGCGCCCGGGCGGCCCGCGCTGCTGTCGCACCGCGAGGTGGAGACGATCTTCCACGAGTTCGGGCACCTCCTCCATCACCTGATGGGCGAGGTCGAGGTCAAGTCGCTCAACGGGACCAACGTGGCGTGGGACTTTGTCGAGCTGCCCTCGCAGATCATGGAGAACTGGTGCTGGGAGCGCGAGGGGCTGGACCTTTTCGCCCGGCATTTCGAGACCGGCGCGCCGATTCCAGGGGCCCTGTTCCGCAAGATGACGGCGGCGAGGAACTTCAGGTCGGCGTGCGCCGCGATGCGGCAGGTCGCGTTTGCGAAGATGGACCTGCTCATGCACATGCGTTCCGCGGAATTCGCGGGGGAGGCCGACGTCGAGCCGAGGATCCGCGCCGCCATCGCGGACTGCCTCGTGCCGGCCGAGCCCCCGTCGCCCACGATCGTCAAGCGGTTCACGCACATATTCGCGGACCCGGTCGGCTATGCGGCGGGGTATTACTCCTACAAGTGGGCCGAGGTCCTCGATGCCGATGCATTCACGCGCTTTCGCCGTGAGGGTATCTTCAACCCGCGCGTGGGCGCGGAATTTGCCGCCAAGGTCCTCAGCCGCGGCAACTCTGCCGACCCGGCGCAGCTTTTCCGGGACTTCATGGGCCGCGATCCGGATCTCGGGGCGCTTCTCGCCCGCAGCGGACTCTCCGCTTGAAAATCCGGCCGTTTGGGCGACCTTAGGGGACTCAATCAAACATGCCCGCATTCCTCTCCTATTTCTACATCGCCCCGGGTCCTTTCTGGGTGATGTTCATCTTTGTCCTCATCTTCTCGGTCTACGCCCAGATCCGCGTGTCGAGCGCCTATTCCAAGAACTCAAAGATCCCCTCGCGCGGCGGCATCACGGGGCGGGAGGCCGCGGCCGCGGTGATGGAGCGGGCCGGCATCACCGACGTGGAGATCGAGGAGGCGTCCGGCTACCTCTCGGACCATTACGATCCCGCGCACAGGACGCTCGTGCTGTCCTCCCAGAACTACCGCGGTACGAGCCTGGCTGCGGTCGGGGTCGCCGCCCACGAGGCGGGGCACGCCCTCCAGCACCGGGAGGGCTACCGGATGCTGCAGTTCAGGATGGCGCTTGTCCCCGCGACGCGGATTGCATCGGGAGTCGTCCCCTTCATCTACGTCGCCAGCTTTCTTTTCTTCCGGAACTATGGATTCGGGGGCGCCATACTCGATATTGCGATCCTGTGCTTCGCGGTCCTGACGCTTTTCAACCTGGTGACGCTGCCCGTGGAATACGACGCGAGCCGCAGGGCCAAGGTGCAGCTGGTGTCGCTCGGGATCCTGGACCAGGACGAGATGCACGGCGTCAATGAGACGCTCAACGCCGCGGCGCTGACCTACCTCGCCGCGTTCGTGGGCTCGCTGCTCACGCTTCTCCAGCTCCTGTCGCGCCGCAACTAGGCGTCGAGCACGGCGCGCAGCTCCGAGACGAGCGCCTCGAGGGGGAAGGGCTTCTGCAGGAATCCTGCGAGACCCTGGCCGTCAAACTGGTTCAGGGCCTCCACGTGGCTCATGCCGCTCATCAGGACCACGGGGATATCCGGCCTTACGCGCTGCAGCATGGAAAGGATTGCCGTCCCGTCCATGCCCGGGAGCCTGAGATCCATGATCACCAGAGTGTAGAGGCCGGGGTTGGCCTCGAAGAGCTCGATCGCCCTTTGCCCGTCGGGGGCCTCGTTGGCCGTGAAGCCGAGCCTCGACAGCGCGCGGGCAACCACGGTCCTGACGGAGGTGTCGTCGTCGACCACGAGGATGCAGCCGGAGCCCCGCCATTCATACCACCTGCGAGGGGACGCTTCCGCCTCGGTCTGCTGCGCCAGGGTTGTCGGGCCTTCGCTCATCGACGTTATCAGGGTCGCCCTGGTCAAGGATGGCTGTTGCGGAGCATCGAGCCCCAGCATCGGCGCCCCGTTCGAATTTGACGAGTATGGGGATTACGTAGTCGGAGAGGGGCGGCCGCGGCATCCCTTCATGGCGGTCCGGCCCATTCCCCCAAGCCTTCCCGCGGCGGTTCCGCGAATCTTGCGGTATTCATCCAAAACGGGTTTGGGAGAAATTTGAGCGTGCTCGTCAAAATCCGTAAGCTGATGATCCTCAAGCTCGCCAGTGGCGACGGTACGATCGACAAGCTGCATTTCATCGACGTGGCGCGGGTAATTGCCGTGCCGCTCGCGAGCCGGGGATATCTCGCCGCCACGGACCCTTGCAGGACGAGGCTTCTTATCATGGCCTACTGGGGAACGACGGCGGTGCCGGGGCCGCCTTCAGACTCCACGGCGTACAGCCAGTTTGGCGCAGCCCAGGGAAACCTCAAGAAGGCCATGTTCGCGGCGGCGCACCCGGGAAGCAACAAGGGGAAGGTGGATCTCGGCGACCTGAAATCACTCGGCGAGGTGGCGGAGCCGAGGAAGTGAGGGGGCGCCCGGCCGATCTGCGTCAGCACCCCCAGTACGGCCCGATCCTCCGCCCCGGACGTCCCCGCTCATCCTGTAAGCGATTGACCTTCTCCGGCCATATAACAGCTTTAACCGCCTTTCGGAGGAGTGGCTGAGTGGTTTAAGGCACCTGACTTGAAATCAGACGTGGGCGCAAGCTCACCGGGGGTTCGAATCCCTCCTCCTCCGCCAATTTCAACCTGCGGCCCGCGACCGCGGACGGTTCCGATCGAGCGTCGGTGCGGCCGGTCGCCCCCGGACCGCCCCGATTTCGGGTTTGTTTTCCTCCGCGGCGGCCTGAAGCAACTGGTTTGGCCCGCGCCGACTTATCCCTGCCTCCCAGAGGGCAGAGGGGCTTGACATTTTTTGGGCGCGCCGGGTATGTTACAGGTTCTTTATCACACTCACTTTTAGTTGAAAGTGGGCCCTGGGGCCCGCTTTTTTTTTCCCACAATTCCAACCTATGAGCAGCGAGATTCTTTCCGTCCTCGAGTACATGGAGAAAGAGAAGGGCATTCCGCGCGCGGACATGATCGCGACGATCGCCAACGCGCTTAAGACCGCTGCCCAGAAAGGGGTTAACTCCGGCCAGGAGCTGAAAATCGACATCAACCCAAAGAACGGCCAGCTCCACGCGTGGGCGCTCATGAAGGTCGTCGATTCCGTCAGCAATCCCAAGACGGAGATCCATGTCGAGAAGGCGCAGGCCGTCAAAGCCGGCGCCGTGATCGGGGAGTTCGTGGAGAAGGAGGTCGACCCGTCCACGCTTGGCCGCATCGCGGCGCAGACGGCCAGGCAGGCCGTCATGCAGCGGCTGAGGCAGTTCGAGAAGGACCGCATCTACGACGACTTCAAGGACCAGGTCGGCAATATCGTGACGGGCACGGTCCGCCGAAGGGAACGCAATGACATCTACATCGACATCGGCAAGGCGGAGGCCGTCATGCCCGCGAAGGAGCAGGTCCCCGGCGAGGAATACCAGCCCGGCGACCGCATCCGCTGCCTGCTTCTCGAGATCGAGAACACCCCCCGCGGCCCCGAGATCATCCTCACCCGCGCGAGCCCGAAGTTCGTTAGGCGGCTGTTTGAGCTCGAGGTCACCGAGATCGCCGACGGGACGGTCAAGATAGAGGCGTTCGCGCGCGAGCCCAGCTACCGCACGAAGATCGCCGTCTCCTCCAAGGACTCGAAGGTCGACCCGGTGGGCGCGTGCGTGGGCATGAA